>JAVEEC010000056.1 GCA_030840645.1 Frankiaceae bacterium | reverse complement strand
CCCGCGCCCCCCCCACCCCCGCCCCCGCTACCGACGACCAGCCCGAGGTTGCGGACCAGCCAGAGGCGCTGCAACGCCTCGGGCACAGGGCGCAGCGCCTGCAGCGCCGCCCAGCTGCCCTTCTCCTCGTCCCGCCCGCCGCGCTGCTTCTGGAACAGCAGCGTGACGACGATGATCCCGAACAGCACCATCTCGACCAAGCCGGACCGCGGCTTGTTCCAGAGCAGCAGCTGCTCCACGATGCCGAGCCCGAGACCGCCCGCGAGCGCGACGGGCAGCGAGCTCATCCGCGCCAGCACCGCTCCGGCGAGGGCGCGTAACAGCAGCCCGGGCCCGAAGCTCTCGGCCGAGTTGAAGCCGCGCGTGGGCTGCGTGAGGATCGCCGTCAGCGCCGACAGCGAGCCGGCCAGCGCCCACGCCAGCGACGACATCCGCGCGGCCGGGATGCCCGCCATCCGCGCGGCCTCGGGGTTGGCCGCGGCCGAGCGCATCGCGAGCCCGAACCGCGAGTACTTGAGGAACACCACGAGCAGCGCGACCGCGAGCGGGCCGAACACCAGCATCCCGAAGTACGCCCGGGTCACCCGCAGCGCGCCGATGTCGAACTCCGGCAGCCCCGGCGGCTGCGGGAACACCGAGCCGGCGGTCGCCTGCTTGTTGAGCAGCAGGCCGAACAGCACGAGGAACTGCCCGACACCGAGCGTCGCGACGATCGACATCAGCTTCGGTGCGTTGCGCAGGCGGCGGACGACGCCGACCTCGGCGACGGCCCCGGTGCCCGCGCCGAGCGCCAGCGCGAGCGGCAGCACGACGTAGTACGGCAGCCCGTACTTCACGGTGGCGAGGCCGAACAACGCCGCGGCGAACGCGCCGATCTCGCCGTGCGCGAAGTTGATGATGCGGTTCGACCGGAACACCAGGACCAGGCCGACGGCGAGCAGGCCGTACGTGATGCCGATGATCGAGCCGAGCGCGACGACCGGCAGCGGGATCTCGAAGTGGTACGCGCGCGCGGCGACGATCAGCACGACGGCGGCGGCGCCCCACGCCCCCGCCGTGCGGAGGGTCCTGGCGTCGGCGCGCAGGGCGGTCACGTCGCGGCTCCCGCGCCCTTCAGAAACACCGCGCGCAGCAGGTCGTCGCGCGCGAGCAGGTCGCGCGCCGGACCGTCGAAGCGCATCTCACCCTTCTCCATGAAGTACGCGTGTTCGACGAGGTTCAGCGCGATGTTCACCGACTGCTCGACCAGGACGACGGCGGTGCCGGTCGCGTTGATCCGGCGCACCATCTCGAGGAGCTGGCCCACGACGATCGGCGCGAGCCCGAGCGACAGCTCGTCGATGACGAGGACGCGCGGCCGCATGATCAGCGCCTTGGACAGGCCGAGCATCTGCTGCTCGCCGCCGGAGAGCTGCGACGCGAGGGAGTTGCGGCGCTCGGCGAGGCGCGGGAACGCGTCGAGGCACTCGTCGACCAGCCCGTCCAGCTCGCGGCGCGCGGTGCCGAGCGTGTAGCCGTAGGCGCGGAGGTTCTCCATGACCGTCAGCGGGCCGAACACCGCGCGGCCGCCGGGCACCTGCGTGATGCCGAGCCGCGTACGGCGTTCGGCGTCGAGGTAGGTGATGTCCTGGCCGCGGTAGCGCACCGAGCCGCGCTGCGGCAGGCCGATGCCGCTGATCACCTTGAGCAGCGTCGACTTGCCCGCGCCGTTGGTGCCGAGCAGCGCGACCATCTCCCCCGCGTCCACGGTGAAGTCGACGTCGAACAGCACCTGCAGCTGCCCGTACGAGAAGTCGATGCCGCGGCAGGACAGCGTGGGCAGCCGCTGGCCGGACGCGGCGAGGGTCTTGAGCTGCTCGTCCTCGAGGACCTCGTCGATCATCCGGTCGAGGTCGGCCTGGACGTCGGCGCCCGCGCGGCGGAGCAGCAGCCCACCGAGGACGCCGGGTACCAGCAGGCTGACGAGCGACCCGGTGACGCCGTACCGCGTGCTCATGCCGCCGAGCAGGACGGCGCCCGCGATGCCGCCGACGCCGCCGAGGAAGATGCCGATCAACGCGCCGCAGTGCGGCCGCATGTGCGCGGGGACGACGGAGAGCATCGCGACCGACAGTGCGGGGAAGAGCAGCGCGATCAGCGCGAGCGCGGCGCTGAACAGCGCGATAGTCAGCGGCTCGTACGGCACCGCGACGGCGGCGACGATCAGCACCACCCCGAGCGCGATGAACAGCCCCGCCTGCTCGACCAGCTTGCGCGGGTTCTCGCGGAACAGCCGCTCGCCGCGCGATCCGTACACCGTGAGCGCGACGATCGTGACCGCCGACGCGAACGCGAAGAACAGCCCGCGCCGGCCGGGCCCGTACCCCAGCTCCTCGTCGAGGTAGAGCGAGAGGAACGTCTGGAACGGCACCAGCAGGATGCCGAACACCGCGAACCCGACCAGCAGCTTCTTCACCGTCGGCACGAGGAGCAGCCGGCGCACGATCTCGAAGAACCCGAGCGACACGTCGTCGGTCCCGAGCGCGTCGGTGTCGTCGTGGATCTGCTTGCGGAGCAGCTGCGTGTCCCAGCGGCCGAAGCCGGGGTCCCGCAGCCGCAGCGTGAACGGCACGACGGCCAGGCAGGCGACGCCGAAGACGACGAACACGCCCCGCCAGGTAAAGCCCAGGGACCCGGCGAGCGCCGCGACGAGCAGCGGGGCGAGGACATTGCCGAGGCTGTCGAACGACCGGTAGATCGAGAGCACCCGCACCCGTGACGCGGGCGGGTAGTGGTCCATCAGCAGCGGCTGGTGCAGCGCCGCGGTGCTGCCGGTCGTCAGGCCGTCCGCGACGAGGACGAGCGCGAGCAGCAGCGTGGCCGTGACGAAGCCGGTGAGCAGCGTCGCGACGCCCCACAGCGCGGCCGTGACGATGCAGACCAGCGCGCGGCGCGGGTGGCGCTGCACCATCGCGGCGATCGGCAGCGGTGAGAGCGAGAGCGACAGCGTCTTGAGGGTGACGAGCAGCGACAGCGCGCCGACGCCGATGCCGAGGCTGCGGCTGATCTCCGGGGTCAGGACGGTGAACGCGTACGCCTGGAACGTGTCGACGACGGCGAGCGTCCCGAGCGCCGCCAACGGGTAGACGGAGACCCGGTTGTCGCGCAGCAGCGCGCGCAGCCGTGGCGGCCGGCCGCCGTCGCCCGCGACGCCGAGCAGCCGGCGCGCGTCGTCGCGCAGCCGCTCGCGTTCCGCCGTGATCTCCTCGACGTCGACGGTGGCGGTCACGGCGCGCCCACGACCGTGAACTCCAGCTCGAACGCGCTCTCGCCGATCCGCTGCCCGTCCGCGTCGAGCAGCACGATCGTCGCCCGGTGCCGGTTCTTGGTCCCGGCCTTCGGCACGGCCGCGAGCGTCAGCTGCGTCTCGGTGGTCGGGTAGACGCCGCGCTCGCGCAGGTACTCGGCGTCCGGGCAGCCGCGCGCGGCGACGCAGTTCACGTCGTTGCGCGCGAGCCAGCGCAGCGACCGGCCGGGCGGCATCGGCGTGCGGTCGAGGAACACCGCGAACGTGCCGGCGAAGCCGGTCGCATCCCAGTCCAGCGTGACCGGTAGCGTCACCGTGGCGCGGTCGCGGGGCGAGCGGAACGACACCCGCTTGTCCACGCGGAACGCGAGACCGCGCGGCGCGCACGCGGACAGCAGCGCGCAGGCGATCAGCGTCGTGGCGGCCGTTGCCGCCGGCCGCGTGGAACGGTGCACCCGCGCTCCTGTCCGTGCTGGGGTGCCGCCGATTGTCGCCCACGCCGCGCCGGACCAGGGTTGTCGGGTCCGCTGAACTCAGCGGCCGCTTCTTCATCGCTTCCGACGAAGAGCGCGCGTGCGCCGTTCCGGAGACTGCGGGTGGGGCAGACTCGTGGCCGGACGGGAGCACACGTTGAAGATCACCGCTGTCGAGCTGCGCCGCATCAGGATGCCGCTCGTGGCGCCGTTCCGGACGTCGTTCGGCTCGCAGAGCGAGCGCGAGCTGCTGCTCGTCCGCGTCGCCACGCCGGACGCCGAGGGCTGGGGCGAGTGCGTCGCGATGGAGGAGCCGCTCTACAGCTACGAGGACATCGAGACCGCGGCGCACGTCCTGCGCGCGTACCTCGTGCCGCGCCTGCTCGCCGCCGGCGAGCGGCTGACCGCGCCGGCCGTCGCCCGCATTCTGGAGCCGGTCAAGGGCCACCCGATGGCGAAGGCCGCGCTGGAGCTCGCGGTGCTCGACGCCGAGCTGCGCGCCGCCGGGCTGCCGCTCGCGACCTACCTCGGCGCGGTCACCGACCGGGTCGCCGCCGGGGTGAGCGTCGGCATCATGGACTCCGTCCCGCAGCTCCTCGACGCGGTCGACGGCTACCTCGCGCAGGGGTACGTCCGCATCAAGCTGAAGATCGAGCCGGGCTGGGACGTCGAGCCGGTACGCGCGGTGCGCGAGCGGTTCGGCGACATCGGGCTACAGGTCGACGCCAACACCGCGTACACGCTCGGCGACGCGCGGCACCTCGCGCGGCTCGACGCGTTCGACCTGCTGCTCATCGAGCAGCCGCTGCCCGAGGACGACCTGCGCGGGCACGTGGCGCTCGCGCGGCTGATCCGTACGCCGGTCTGCCTTGACGAGTCGATCACTTCGGCGCGGTCGGCGGCCGACGCCATCGCGCTCGGCGCCTGCTCGATCGTCAACGTCAAGGCCGGCCGGGTCGGCGGGTACCTGGAGGCCGTCCGCGTGCACGACGTCGCGCAGGCCAACGGCGTCCCCGTCTGGTGCGGCGGGATGCTGGAGACCGGCCTGGGTCGCGCCGCCAACGTCGCGCTCGCGGCGTTGCCGGGGTTCACGCTGCCGGGCGACACGTCGGCGTCGGACCGGTACTACCGGCAGGACGTGGTGACCGCGCCGTTCGTCCTGGAGCAGGGGCACGTCCGGGTGCCGACCGGGCCTGGGCTCGGCGTCGAGCCGGACCACGCGGTGCTGGCCGACCTCACGCTGTCCGTGGAGTCGCTCCCGGTGTGACCGGGTCGGCCGCGAGGTCGCGGGTGAGCGACCGCCCGACCCAGGTCGCGGCGCCGGCGAGGACCAGCGGCAGCAGGAACACGCCCGGGTACCTGAACCCGACCGGTACCGCGACCGCCGCGGCCGCGCCGGCCCCTTGCGGCGCGACCGCGACGGGTGCGGCCGTGGGAGCCGGCTGCGTCGGCACCGGCGCGGTCGTGCCCGGGTTGCCCGCCAGCGGTGGACCGGGCACGAAGCCGGTCGCGACCGGCGGCGCGACGGTGGGCGGCGGCGGCGTCGGCACCTCCGTCGCCCGCTCCTCGTACGCGATCGCGGCGACGATCTGCGCCACGCCCGTGCCGCTGCGGTTGCGCTGCGAGAACGCCACGTGCCACGTGCCAGCGGGCGCCGTTCCCTCGCTCGGCAGCAGCGCCAACGACCCCTGGCTCGGCGCCGTCCGCCACGCCGCGACGAGCGGCGCGAGGTCGACAGTGAACGCGGCCGCCGTGCTGCCGGTCGCCGGGACGTAGACCGCGGGCACCGAGGCGGCCGCGCAGTCCGGCGCGGGCGGCGTTGCGTAGGTGCCGTCGGCGGGCACCGCCGGCTGCGGCGCGGGGCACGCCCGCATCGTCGCCGTGTCCGCGGCCAGGGTGCCGTCCTGCGGCCCGGTCGCGACGGGGAGGCGGAGCTGCCCGCCGGTCGCGGTCGCGCCGGCCGGCAGCATCGACAGGTCGAGTGTGAGGTACGTGCGCGCCTGCTCGGTGCCGAGGCTCGCCGCGACGTGCAGCGTGCCCCCGGCGTACGGGCTCGGCGTGCCCGGGTCGCCCGCGACGCAGCCGACCGGCAGCGTGCACGTCGGCGCCGTGCGGTACCACGACTCGGCGCTCGTCCCGACGACGACCGACCCCGCCGCGTCCGCGTGCATCGCGGCCGCGATCGGCCCGAGGAACACCGCGCCCGTCATCGCGACCCCGAGCAGCAGTCGCCGGATCAGCCGCATGGCCCGATTGTCGGCGCGCACCGTCCTGGCGTCACCGTCGCGCGGTACCAACCAGTCCCGCCGAGGCTGGACGTCTGGACAACGTCCCGGCCAGGCTCAGAGCTCCTCCCAGCCGTGCCATGTCCCGGGCCCGGTGCTCAGGTTCTTGAAGAGCCGGCCATCCGAACGCTTCGCGTAGATCCAGCCATCGGCGCCCATGAACACATGCGTGAACTGGTCCCAGCCGCTCCCGATCTGGACCCAGCCGGCCCAGGCACCACCGCTGAACAGATTCCGGAAGAACACGCCGTCCGAGCGAACGGCGTAGATCCAGCCGTCGGTCCCCATGAACACGTGCGTGAACTGGGTCCAGTCGCTTCCGATCTGGACCCAACCCGCCCACGAGCCGCCGCTGTACAGGTTCTTCAACAGCGCGCCGTCGTTGCGGACCGCGTAGATCCAGCCGTCGGTGCCCATGAACACCTTCGTGAACTGGTCCCAACCGGCGCCAATCTGCTCCCAACCCGCCCAGGCACCACCGCTGAGCAGGTTGCGGAGGAAAGCGCCGTCCGAGCGGACCGCGTAGGTCCAGCCGTCGGTGCCCATGAACACCTTCGTGAACTGGTCCCAGCCGCTCCCGATCCGCTGCCACGGGAGCCACTGCCCGCCGCCCGGACTGGACGCGCGGTGGAACGAGCCGTCCGGTCGCCGTGCGTAGATGTTCCCGTCCGACCCGGTCCCCGGGAAGATCAGGTCGAATTCGTTCCAGCTCGCGGTTGCCAGACCCACCTGCGGATGGGTGACCGTGGCGTCGTAGCCTTGGAAGTACAGCTTGGCTGCGCCGAAGCTGTCGGCCTTGGCCAGGAACGAGGTCTCGACGCAGTGTTCGTCAAACGCTCCCGGCGCGCCGTGGCGCAGCACGGGGTTGGCCGGCCCCCGCTCCCAGTCGACCAGGTTGGTGCTCGCCGCGAGCCCGACCTGCCAACACTGTGGGGCACCGGTGCCAAGACCGTTGTAGGCCATGACGAACGATCCCGGGGCGATCTCGTTGACCTGTGGGTTTGCGACCCCGGTGTTCTCCCAGTCTGCGACACCTGGACCCAGCACGGGGGCTCCGCCGTTGAGCGGCGACCAGCCGCCGAACAGCGTCGGCGACGTGGCAGCGAAGACTCGCCATGCACCGGTGTACGCGACCTGTCCTTCGAGCGTCATCAGGTATCGCCCGTCGGACAACTTGATGACCCGCGGCACGCCGATCTCGGTGAGGGCGGCGCCGTCCTCGCGGTGGAACATGAACCTGTTGACCTGGGCACCCGCGTCGAGCCACGTCTGCCCTGCGTCGACGGACACCAGCAGGCCGATCTGTTTGGTCAGCAGGTCGTCGTTCTGCTGACCAGTCGCCAGCATGGCCAGAATCCCGTTCTGCAGCTTGATCACGCTCGGCTGCGAGACGTCGCCCTGGTACCACGAGCCGGGGATGCCGGACGGGTTCACCGCCACCGTTCGGTTCGACCAGGAGTAGCCGTTGTCAGCGCTGGTCGCCCGACCGATCCGCCACACGTCCTGGGCGTCCGCACCGTAGTAGTACGCAGTCAACGAGCCCCCGGCGCCGCGCGCGAGGGTGCCGTCGGTCTCGGCGATGACGGGTGCGATCTCCCGGGTGAGTACCGAGTCGAACTGCCCGGGCCGCCGGCCCAGGACAGGGTCCGCGTACTTCTGCCAGCCATTGACCCGAAAGTCGCCGAAGCCTCCCTGTGCAGCTTGGCTCTGAGCGGATCCGACGAGCGCGATATGGGCCGGCAGGAGTACGAGAATGCCCAGGTACGCGACAGATAGCTTCTTCATGTGTCCCCCGTCTCGCCTGCATAGCCAGCCGCTACGGTGTGCAGCAGACCGCAGTCACGTACTGCCCGTCAATGGCGAAGTGCGGATACGTGGCGACTTGCGCCGACTCACCTACATCGAGGCCGCCGGGCCCTGTCTGTACGTCGCGCGCCCGATCGGATCACACGCCGGGAAAGGCCCCGCGTAACGTGTCCAGCTCGACGCCCTCGACGCGAACCGACGAAGGCGTGTGGTCCGGGTCGAGGCGGCCGTACAGGAGCCGGACGAACGCCTCGCCCGGCAACCGGAGCGTTGCGGTCGCGGCGTCGGTGCCGGCCGGCGTGAGCCGGGCGCCGTCCGTCGTGAGGTCCAGCGTGAACTGCCGGTGCGGCGCGGTGGTCTGCACGTCCACGGTGACCGGCGTCGCCGTCGGCTTTCCGGCGTGCTCGACGAGCGGGGCCACGTTGTCGATGACGATCGGCACCGAGTCCTCAGCGAGGGTCGCCTTCGGGTCGAGGGCGACGACGACATCCCACGTGTGCAGGGCGTGCTCGGCCAGCCGAAGCCGCAGCATCCCGGCCAGGGTCTGCTCGGAGCCGAACATCTCGAGCCGCCAACGCGCACGTTCGTCTTCGGTCAGCGCGTCGATCCGGCCGCGGAACGCGGCGTCGGCCACGAGCACGTCGCGTGCCTGCTCGGCGGGCGCCTTCGCGTTCCACCGGTCCCAGACCGGCGCGAACTGTTCGACGCCGGGCGCCGACGTCTGCCGCAGCCCGGCGTCCAGGAACAGCCCGAACACGTCGGCGCCCGACCCCAGGTGGCCGGCGACCTGCGCGATGGTCCACTCGTCGTCGTACGACGGGCCGGTCACCTGCTCGTCCGACAGCGCCGTCAGCGTTTCGGCGAGCCGGTTCTGGGACGCCCGCAGCGCGCCGGACACCTGGTCGAACGGGGGCGGCGGAGCCTGCGACACGGGACGACCTCCTCGGAGGGTGCTACCGGGACAGCGCGGCGGCGGCGAGCCCGGTCAGGGTCTCACGCTCGAGGTCGAGGGTGCGGCGCCTCATGCGGGTCTCCGCGAGGCAGGGAGGGTTGCCGGGCACTCGTTGACGGGACTTCTCCGCCGAACGTCCCGATCCTCTGGTCCTTTCCGGCCATCTTCGCCCGGTGAGTTCAGACCAGGGATCAGCAGCACCGATGTTCCTGTTGTCGCAACGTGTCGCCCCGACCCGTGACACAAGGAGCCGCTCCGTGCTGACCGCAGACCCGTACCCCGACGATCGCACGACGATGGAGGCCGCCACGTCCGGCGACGACCTCGCGGCCAGGCGGGCCCGGGTGCTGGACGCCGTCGCCGGCACCGGCCGGCACCACGTCCTGCAGCCCATCGTCGACGTACGCGAGGGGCGGGCCGTCGGCGTCGAGGCGCTCGCGCGGTTCGCGACGGCGCCGTTCGCGCCCGACCTCTGGTTCGCCGAGGCGGAGGCGGTCGGCCTGCGCCTGCCGCTCGAGGTCGCCGCCGCGCGCACCGCGCTCGCCAGCCTGCCGGACGTCGCCGGGTACGTGAGCATCAACCTCTCGCCCGACCCGATCGCCCGCGGGGCGCTGGACGACCTGCTCGCCGGTGTGGACCGGTCCCGCGTCGTGGTCGAGGTCACCGAGCACCACGTCGTGGACGACTACGACACCCTGCTCGCCGCGCTCGCGCCGCACCGCGCGGCCGGGCTGCGCCTCGCAATTGACGACGCGGGCGCCGGCTACGCGAGCTTCCGGCACATCCTCAAGCTCGCCCCCGACTTCATCAAGGTGGACATGTCCCTGGTCAGGGACATCAACCTCGACCCGGTCCGCCAGGCGCTGACCGCGTCGCTGCTGACGTTCGCCAGAACCGCTGGGGCGCAGCTCATCGCGGAGGGCGTCGAGACGCAGGCCGAGCTCGACCTGCTCGCGCGGCTTGGCGTGACTCTCGTCCAGGGGTACCTGCTCGGCCGGCCGTGCGCGGCGCCCGCGGAGACCGGGTACGCAGGCCCGTCGCGCCACGTCATCATCGACGGCTCGGCCGGGCTCGGCGTCGTGCTCGCCGAGGCGGTACGCGACGGCCACGACCTGGAGCACCTCGTGCGGCCACTGCTGGACGCCGTGCTCGGCATCACCGGGCTGGAGACCAGCTACCTGACCGTGCTGCACGACACCGGCGACCTGGAGCACCGGTTCGTCCGCAACGCCGGGGTCATCGAGCTGCCCGAGGGGTTCGCGCTGCCGTGGGGCGACTCGCTCTGCTCGCTGATGCGCGAGAAGGACCTGGTCTGGACGAACGACGCCCCCACCGACCTGGCCGAACGCCCGATCGCCGCGCAGTTCGGCCTCGCGACGTACGTCAGCGCGCCGCTGACCGGCGGCGACGGCCGGGTCCTGGGAACGCTCTGCGCGGGCTCCCGCGAACAGCTCTACATCAGCGACGCGGCCGTCGCGCAGCTCCAGCTCATCGCCCACGTCATCGGCACCGAGATGCGCAACGCGAGCCCGGCCGTCCCGCCGCACGCCTGAGCGGAGGCGCGAACCGCCTGGCGTGTCCTGGCGTGTCCCTGTCCTTCTCATCCGTACCGGTTTCTCCCATCGTGCAGCCATGCGCGAGCGACTGGCGGAGTGGACGGCGACGGCGAACGCGGGCCTGCGGTGGGTACGCCGCGAGGCGCACGCGGCGATCCGCGAGTGGCGGCGGGCGCGCATCGCGCGGCGGAAGGTGCGCAGCAAGCAGACCTACGTGCTGGCGGCCACCTGGCTGCTGCTCGTCGCCGCGTTCTTCTACAGCCTCGGCTACCTGGCGCCGACGCCCGCGGGCCGCCGGCTGACCATCGACGAGCTGAGCGCGCTCACCGGCCAGCACCGGGTGACGTCGGCGGAGTTCCGCGACGAGGACGCGCAGATCGTCGGGTCGTTCGCGTGCCAGCCGCCCGCGGGAACGAAGCCGAGCACGACCCTCGCGCCGCTCACCTCGCCCACCGCGCTCGCGCCCGCCTGCGCGAGCGGTCCGCAACGGTTCTGGGTGTCGTACCCCAAGAGCGACTCGGCGACGGCGCTGCTGCTCCAGCTCGTCACGGACTCGGGGTCGCGGGTCTCGATCGACCCGCAGACCCGCAAGGCGCAGATCCGCGTCGTCACGACGCTGGTGCTGCCGCTGATGATCCTCGCGACGTTGTTCGTGCTGCTCTTCACGGCCAACCGCGGCGGCGCGTCGGGGATCGGCGAGGTCGAGACGTTCGGCTCGATCGGCAAGGGCAGGTTCGGGCGGCGGAAGAAGACGCCGATCACGTTCGCCGACATCGCCGGAGCGGACGACGCCGTCGCCGAGCTGCGGGAGGTCCGCGACTACCTGGCCGACCCGGACCGCTACAAGGAGCTGGGCGCCGTCCCGCCGCGCGGCGTGCTCCTGATCGGCCCGCCCGGCTGCGGCAAGACGCTGCTCGCCAAGGCGGTGGCGGGCGAGGTCGGGGTGCCGTTCTTCTCGGTGGCGGGAGCGGAGTTCGTGGAGTCGCTCGTCGGCGTCGGTGCGGCCCGCGTCCGCGACCTGTTCGCCCGGGTGCGCGCGGTGGCGCCCGCTGTCGTGTTCATCGACGAGCTCGACGCGGCAGGCCGCAAGCGGGCCGGCGGCAACGCCGGCGGCAACGAGGAGCGCGAGCAGACGCTGAACCAGATCCTGGTCGAGATGGACGGGTTCGACGTCGGCGCCGGCATCGTCGTCATGGGTGCGACGAACCGGCCGGACATCCTCGACCCGGCGCTGCTGCGGCCCGGGCGCTTCGACAGGCACGTCACCGTCGAGCGCCCCGACCTGGTCGGCCGGGCGAAGATCCTCGAGCTGCACGCGCGGGGCAAGCCGTTCACCGCCGACGTCGACTTCGTCCAGGTGGCGCGGCGCACGCCGGGCTTCTCCGGCGCCGACCTGGCGAACGTTGTCAACGAGGCCGTGCTGCTGGGCATCCGGCAGGGCAAGACGGAGATCGAGCCGACCGAGGTCGACGAGGCCGTGCAGCGGACCCTGAGCGGCACCGTCCGGCGGGCCAGGACGCTGACGCCGGAGGAGCGCAAGCGGATCGCGTTCCACGAGAGCGGTCACGTCGTGGTCGCCGCGGCGACGGGGCGGTTCGAGGACGTGCACCGCGTCTCGATCCTCACCCGCGGCCGCAACCTCGGCGCGATGACGATGGGCGCCGAGGACCCGGCGGTCGTGACGAAGACCCAGCTCGAGTCGCGGCTCGCGATCCACCTCGCGGGGGTCGCGGCCGAGGAGCTGGTGTTCGGCGAGCCGTCCAGCGGCGCGGAGCAGGACATCGTCGAGGCGACGATCCTCGCGCGCGACATGGTCGGGCGCTACGGCATGAGCGACAAGCTCGGCAAGGTCCGGCTGCTGGCGCTGGACGTGGACGAGTTCCTCGACGCCGACGTGCCTCTCGCCGCGGTGTCGGGGCAGACGCACCAGGACCTCGACACCGAGGTACGGCGGGCGATCGACGAGGCGCAGCGCGACGCGACGCGGATCCTCGTCACGCACCGGGCGACGCTCGACACGCTGGCCCGGCGGCTCGAGTCGGAGGAGACGCTGGAGGGCAACGAGCTGGAGGACCTGCTCATCGAGGTGCAGCCCGAGATGGACCTGTTCGGCAGCCTGCTGGTGACCCGATGAGCGCCGCGGGCGCCGAGGGCGTGACGTACCGGCGCAACGCCGCCCGGCTCACCAGGGCCGAGGTGCTGCACCAGAGCGAGAAGGACGCGCTCGTCGCGAACGCCTCGCCGTTGCGCCGCCGCAAGGCACGCGCCGACCTCGGCGAGCGTTGGGCCGCAGCGGAACGCGCCGCGCGCAACGAGGCGACGGACGTCCTCGCGCTGCTCCGCGCGTCCGCGGAACGGCTCGGGGCGTCGCTCGACGCGCTCGCCGCGGCGCAGGTGCCCGACCTGCTCGGCGCCGTCGAGACCGAGCACCACCACGTGCGCTCCGCGCTCGACCGGTACGCCGAAGCGGCGGACGCCGTCGACCGTGCCGACTTCGGGGCCGCCGGTGCCGCGGTCGACGAGGCCGAGCGCGAGCTGACCGTCACCGGCCGCGGGTTCGTCGTGACGCTGAACCGCGCCCTCGCTGCCTGCGCCGTCAGCCGCGAGGTGCGCGGCCGGCTGGAGGACAACCTCGCCGAACGCCGCCAGGCGAAGCAGCGGTACGACCACGTCAAGACCGCCGACGGGCCGCTCGTCGTCGCGGAGGCCGCGGCGCGGCTGCGCGAGGTGCACGCGGACGGGTTCCTCCTGGCCGCCGAGGTGCTCGGCAGCCACGTGGGCGACCACCGCGGCCGCGGCGAGGTCGCGGGCGTCGGTCGCGAGAACACCATGCGGGTCCTGTCGCCGCACGACTGCGAGACGTTCGCCGACGTGGGTGGCCTGCAGGGCGTGAAGAAGCAGCTGCGGGAGACCGTCGGCGCGCTGCTCGAACGCCCCGACGAGGCCGCCCGTTACGGCGTCACCCATAACGGCGTGCTGTTCTACGGACCGCCTGGCACGGGCAAGAACCTGCTGTCGCGCGCGCTGGCCGGCGAGTACGGCATGCGGTACCTCAGGTTCTCCCCGGCGACGATCGCGAGCGCGTACGTCCACGAGGCCGCGGCGAACCTTCGGCACGTCTTCGAGCTGGCCCTCCGCAACGCCCCGTGCGTGCTGTACCTGGACGAGATCGACACGATCGCGAGCGACCGTTCGGACCAGCCGAGCGCGGACCACCGCGAGGTCGTGACCCAGCTGATGGTCTGCCTGGAGGAGTACCGCAAGGTGCCCGGGCTGGTCATCTGCGCGGGCACGAACGAGCTCGACCGGCTCGACCCGGCGCTGCGCGAGGGCCGGTTCGACGCGAAGGTGCTCGTGCCGTTGCCCGACGCGGACGACCGGGCCGAGGTGATCGGGGTCCACCTGCGCCGGCGCGACGACGCGGTCGACTGGGAGTCGGTCGACCTGCCCGCGCTGGCCAGGGTCACGCACGGCTACAACGCCGCGGCTCTGGAGACCGTCGTCTCGCTCGCCGCGCAGGCCGCGCTGCGCGAGGACACCCCGATGACCGGCGCGCTGCTCGAACGCGTCGTGGCCGAACGCGGCGGCGGGCACCGCATCACGCTGGAGCAGACGATCGGCTGGGACGACGTCGTGCTCGCCGACGAGACCCGCGAGCGGGTCATGGAGATCCTCACGATCTTCGCGCGGCCCGAGCTGGCGCGGCGGGTCGGCGTCAGCCCGCCCGCGGGCATCCTGCTGTTCGGCCCGCCGGGGACCGGCAAGACGACGATCGCGAAGGCGATGGCGTCCCAGACGGCGGCGTCGTTCTACGAGATGAGCGCGGCCGACCTGCTCTCCAAGTGGGCGGGCGAGTCGGAGCAGAAGGTCGCCAAGCTCTTCACGCAGGCGCGGGCGAACCGTCCGTCGATCATCTTCGTCGACGAGATCGACGCCCTGCTGCGGCGGCGCTCCGGCGACTCGACGTCGAAGTGGGAGGAGCGCGTCCTCTCGCAGTTCCTCCGCGAGCTCGACGGCATCCGCGGCGGTGACGGCGTGCTGCTCGTCGGCGCCACGAACCGCCTCGACACGATCGACGAGGCGGTCGTCGGCCGGCGGCTCGAACCCGTCGAGGTCGGGCTGCCGGACGCGCTCGGCCGGCTGAAGCTGCTCCAGCTGCTCTGCCGCGACGTGACGCTCGCGAAGGCCGTCAACCTGCGCACGCTGACGAACGCGACCGAGGGCATGTCGGGCTCGGACCTCAGGAGGCTGCGCGACGCCGCGGGCCGCAAGGCGCTGAGCCGGGCCGCCAAGTCCGGCAAGCCGGACGCGGCCGTGAACGTGACGATGGCCGACTTCCAGGCGGCCCTCGACGCGCAACGCACCCAGACCAGCCTCGCCGCCGTCTAGGAGGTGTCGTCGCCGATGCGCGATCGAGTCGCCCGTGCCGTCACCGTCGCGGCGGCCGTCCTGGCGACGTGCGGCGTCCCCGCGCGCGCCGCCACAATGGCCGGCGCCGCCCGCGACAGCCACGACCGGGTCGCGACCGTGCTCGCCTGCTCGCGACCGGCCGCGGCGCGCCCGGCCGGCCTGCCCGCCGACCGGGCCGCGTGCCTCGGCGTGGCGCTGGGCGGGACACAGAGCCCCGCCTCGCCGGGCGGTGCGGCGCTGCCGGTCTGCGCCAACCAGGCGGCCGGGCTGAACGACCGTTGCGAGCGGTGGGCGCGCGCGTTCAACGACCGCAGCCCCGACGGCTCGAAGGTCGACGACACCCCGGCCGGCCTGGTGCTGAACAAGCAGGGCGACCGGATGTTCGTCGCCACGACCACCAAGGTCGGCGCCGCCCAGCCGCGCGTCACGGTCGCCGCGCTGTCGACGAAGAACGGCGCGACGCTGTGGACCGCCCACCCGCCCGTGGTCTACAGCACGACAGCGAACGCGGTGACCGTCACGGCCGACGACAGGACGCTCGTCGTCACCGGGACGCTGCTCTACCTGCCGAACCTCAACGCGTCCCCGCTGACGTACTGGTTCACCACCGCGTACGCGACGGCGAACGGTCGCTTCCTCTGGGGGGCGCTGTTCCGCGGGGGCGGCGTCAACGTCCCCGTGGCCGTGCGGACCAGCCCGCGCGGCGACAGCGTGTTCGTCACCGGCACCGCGTCCTACGGCGGCCACCAGCGGGAGTACATCGAGTGGGTCACCGCGGGGTACCGGCTGCGCGACGGCAAGGAGCTCTGGCACAACCGCTACGGCGGCCAGGCCGGCGGCCAGAACTGGCCGGTCGGCCTCGCGGTCGCGCCGCATGGCGACGTCGTTTACGTCGCGGGCAGCAGCGAGCACCCGCAGACGACCGGCACCTACAACTGGGACTACGGCGCGCTCGCGCTCGACGCGCGCACCGGCCGGGTGCGGTGGAAGGCCGTGGTACGGCAGGGCTCGAACCACGACCCGGTCGCGATGGCGCTCAGCCCGGCCGGCGACCGGCTCTACGTCACCGGCGCCGCGACGTACGGCACCGTGACGTCGCCGGCGTACGGCATGCTCACCGTCGCGCTGTCGACCCGCAACGGCGCCCGCAGCTGGCTGACCCGCTACCTCGACCCGTCCGGCCTGTCCGCGACGCCGATGGCGTTCGCCGCGAGCCCCAAGGGCGACAGGGTGTTCCTGGCCGCGGCGGTCGGGCAGCGGCGCACCGTCGTCGCCGGGGCGGTGGAGCCGAGCGTTTTGACGATCACGACGTTCGGGCTCGACGCGAGGAGCGGCCACGGCGCCTGGTCGCTCGCGTACGCACCCGACCCGAGCTACTCGGCGGTGCCAACGGCCCTCGCAGTCAACGCGCAGGGCACCATGCTCTACCTGGCCGGGCAGGTCGGCCCGCCGCTGCTCGTCGCCGCCTACCCCGTCACCCTCGCCGTCACGGCGGCGGGCAAGCGCGCCTGGGTCGCGCGGTACGACGTCCGCGACCCGGGCGGCGCGGGCGTGGGTGCCGCGGGGTATCCGGCGGTGCCGGTCGCCGTCGTCGTCGACCGCGCCGGGGCGAACGTCTACGACTCGCTGTCGTACTACCCCGCGGGGACCGGCGTCGCGTCCACCGAGTGCGGCACCGCCCACGGCGCGGGCGTGCAGCAGACCTGCGCCCCGACCGGCGCGGCCAACCTCGTCCTGGCGTACGCGAAGTGAGGCTCCTGCTGGTGCTCGCCGTCTCCGCGGCGACCGCGACCACCGGGGCGGTCCCGCCGCGCGCCGCGGCACCGGTCTGCCGCTACCCGACCGGGGTCGTCGCGAACCAGTGGCAGGCCGTGCCGCCGCCCGCCGGCGCGCAGGCCCCGGTGTCCCTGCACCAGC
The DNA here is from genome assembly GCA_030840645.1 of Frankiaceae bacterium. GTDB lineage: Bacteria > Actinomycetota > Actinomycetes > BP-191 > BP-191 > BP-191. The sequence goes on along the minus strand of JAVEEC010000056.1, from coordinate 118,296 downwards.
TCGACCAGGACCCGTGCGTCGTGCTCGCCGCCGACCGGGCGGGGGCGCGGTGGCGCAGCACCGACGCCGGCGCGCACTGGACGGCGCTCGGCAGCCACCCGCGCACGACGCGGCTATTCACCGAACGGCTGCAGCCGCGGGTCGGTGCCGGGCCGGTCGGGCCGGTGATCGCGACCGGCCCCGCGGAGAGCGACGACGCGCTGCCGCAGGTCTACGTCAGCGACGACGGCGGCGTGACGTTCGAGGCGGCCAGGCTCGCCGTCGACCAGCAGGTGACGCCGCTCCCGGTAGCGGTCCCGGTGCCTGTCGAGGTGCCGTTGCGGATGGACGTGGCCGGCGCGACGACCGCGGTGCACTACGCGGGTGGCACGGCGAACCCGTACGTGTACCTCGCCGGACTGGCCCGGCCGGCGTCGCTGCCGGCCGGGTCACCCGTCGCGGGTGCCGCCTCGCTGCTCAAGAGCACCGACGGCGGCCACACGTTCCGCACGGTCGCGGGCGCGCAGCGCCTGCGCCCCACGGTCATCGCCGTGAACCCGACCAGCCAGGACGAGATCTGGGTCAACGACGCGCAGGGGACGCGCGGCGGCGGCGCGTGGGTGTCCTACGACGGCGGGACGACGTTCTCCCCCGGGTGCTGCCCGGAGTCGTCGGTGCGCGACATCACCATCGCGGCGGCGCCGGACGGCGGCATCGTCGTCCTGCTGGCGACCGACGCGGGCCTGCTGCGCAGCGTCGACGACGGCACGTCGTGGGAGCCGCTCTTCGGCCTGCCCGTGTCCCAGGTCAGGACTCCGCCCGACGACCCGGGAACGGTGCTGGTCGACTCGGCGGAGGGCGTGACGATGTCACGCGGCGCGGGCACCGTGTTCACACCGCTGCCCGGCCTGCCTGCCGGCTGCGCGGCCCGCGGGCTGCGGCGGGACGACCGGGTGCCGTCGACGTTCCTGGTCGAGTGCGGCGCGACGACGCTGCGGCTGCTCCTGACGCGGTACGCCGGCAGCCTCGCGCCCGGCGGCGGCACGACGGGCCCGCTCCCGCCGATCGGCGGGCTGCCCCCGACGCTGCCCGTCGGGCGCCCGCTGGTCGAGCTCGCGTCGTGGGCGCTGCCCGACTCGAACTCCGCGACGGGCACCATCGCGTTCGACGGCAGCATCCTGTACTACGACCAGAACAGGCCGGGCGACATCGGCCGAATCCGGGCGAGCGACGGCGTGCCCCTGCCGCCGCTGCAGACCGAGGCCGTCGTCGTGTCGTTGACCGTGGACCTGCGGCGCAACCAGCTCCTCGTCACGACCGGCACCAGCGAGCTGCTCGCGTTCGACCTGAGGACGGGACAGCGGCGCAACGTGGGCTTGCCGCCGACCAAGGTGCCGAGCTACGACTCCGCGCACGACGGGCTGGCCTGGATCCCCGAGGGCGCGGGCACGATGTACCGGCGCTCGATCGCGGGCATGGGCCCCGGCGACGCCGGGTGCACGTGGGCCGGCACCCAGGTCGGGGCCGGCGTGCAGGGCACGTCGACGTTCGTGGCGGCCGGGGACGGCGGCGGCTACGTCCAGGACGAGGACGACGCGACGCTCTTCCGGATCGACGCGGCCTGCAACACCGTCGGCGTCTACCGGCACCGCACGTTCTCCGAGAGCGGCGCCGAGAACGACGCGATGGCGTGCGACACGCAGTCGTACTTCCCGCAGCCCGCCATCTGGATCCGCGACTCGGCCCCGCAGTCGGTGACCGCGTACGGCGTGCCGTTCGGCTACTGCCCGATGCCGAGCCGCCTCACGCTCCGCCTCGCGCGCGACGTCTACGCCGGCTCCCCGACCTCGCTCTGCGCCGAGCTGCGGAACGCGACGAACGGCTCCCCCGCCGCCGACCGCGGCGTCGCCGTCTCGGTCGACGGAGTCGTCGCCGGCCACGGGCAGACGGACCGCAACGGGCTGGTCTGCGTTCCCTACGTCCCTGCCGGCGGCTTCGTCGGCCGGCGGCTCGAGGCCGTCACGGCGCGCTTCGCCGGCGACTCGGCGCTGTACCCGTCGTCGGCGACCGGCCCGCTCTCCGTTCTCGACGGCCGGCCGCTCCCGCCGGCCCCGCCGCACCCGGCGGTCGTCGTGCCGGTGCCACCCGCACCCGCGCCCGCGGTCCCGCCGAACCCGGTCCCGAACCCAGGACCCGGGGGCGCGCCCGCGCAGGCACCCGCGCCCGAGGGCGCGCAGGCGCAGGCCGGGCAGATGCAGGCGCAGGGCAACTCCGTCGCGCAGGGCGTCGTCGTCCCGCAGCGGCAGCAGCAGCCGCAGCTCGCGCTCGCGCGCGCGGCGAACCAGATCGGGGTGGAGAACAACGCGATGGTCGCGCCCGCGCGCCGTCGCCGGCCGGTGCCGGTGGACGGACCGTCGGTCGCCGTCGTGCTCGCCGTCGCGTGCTTCGCGACGGCCGGCGCCGCCCGCACCGCCGCCGCGCGCGTGCGGACCAAGGAGGTACACCGGTGAAGCCGAGGACCCGCCGCGCCGCCACCGCCGCGGCGCTCGTCATGACCACGTGTCTCGCCGCGCCCGCGCCCGCCGCGGGCTGCCCCGGCCTGCGGGCGAAGGGGGCGTGGTCGCTGGCCGACGAGCCGTACGAGGTCGACGTCGCCAACGGCGCGAACATCACGCCGCTCACGCACGTCCTGGGCTTTCCGCAGGAGTCGTTCCACGCCGGGGGCGGCCCGGGGCGGATCTTCCTCAACGACGGCGTGACGCTGAGGCGGACGACCGACAAGGGGTGTACGTGGCAGCGGGCGTACAGCATCGACCCGACCGCGGTCACGGCCACCGCTTCGGACCCGGCGGTCGCGGTCGCGATCTCCCAGCTGCAGTACACGATCATCGCTGTCGCGACGCAGACACGGCCCGCGGGCGCAAGCCCGGCGAAGGGCGCGCCCGACCCGGTCTACATCCTCATGGCCAACACCGACGGCTGGTTCACGGGCCTCGGCCAAAACACAGCCGGGGTGTTCCCGTACCTGCTCGCGCACAGCATGGACGGCGGCACGACGTGGCAGACGGACCTCCTCCGCGTCAGGTACCCCTGGGCGCCGGAGCCGGTACCGCTGACCGGCAACGGGCTGACCCCTTCGCGTGCCACGGCGCCGGTGCTCGTCGTGTCGGCCACCGACCCGCGTACCGCGTACGTCGTGCTCGACGCCAGGGACGCGGCGCGCATCGCGGGCGCGCTGCCGGCGGCCGCCATCGACGGCCGCGGCCTCTACGTGACGCACGACGCCGGCGCATCGTGGTCGTTCGCGAGCGCCGCGCCGGACGACTGGGGCGGGCTGGTGGCCGACCCGCTCGACGGCAACGTCCTCTATGTGCGACGCGCCGGCGGCGTGGACATGGTGACGGTCGGCGCGAAGACGGTCCGCCGCGGGCTGATCGCCGCCGTGCCGGGGATCGACGCCGTCACCGGCGTCGACGTCGAGCACGTGCGGGGCCGGCCCGCCCGGATCCTCGTCGGCGTCGGCCGGTACGACGCGAAGCTCCAGCGGACGTTCCACCTGATGTACCTCTCGACCGACGGCGGACGGCGCTGGCTGACGGTCGCGGTCCCGCCCGGCGGCAAAGACGACACGATCGCCGGCGGCCATCCGTGGCTGGCCGCGGGCGGCGACGTGGTCCTCCTTCTCTGCGTCGGACCGATCGGCAACCACCGCGTCGCGCTGCGGCGCTGGTCGTCCCGGACGCGCACGTGGGGGCCGCAGCGCGCGGCGGCACCGCCGTTGAGCGCCGGGTTGAAGGGGCTGTCCCTGACCGGGATGATCCCGGCCGACAGCAGCCACCGGACGTTCCTCGTGCGCGGTCTGCAGGAGGGGCCGAACGGCGTGTCCCTGCGCGTCGTGGGAACGTTCGACGAACGGCTCGGATGAGCGCGTGCCGTTGCGCGGGTCGTCGCACGGAGGACCGCGGCGGCGACCGGGCCGCGTGATCGGGACCCCCGCCCCCCTTCTCGGTGCCCGAGATGTCCGTTACCGTTCGTCGTCTCGCACGACGTACCGCGGATGGGATGCCCCGCAATGCCCCACACCCTCGCGGTCGCTCCGCCGCGCGTGACCGACGACCGGAGCGACGACGTACCCAGGGGGACGTTCCCGCCTGTCGACGCCGTGCGCCGGTGGGTCGCCGCCCTGGACGACCCGGAACGCCTCGTCGACCCGGCGCTCGTCGAGCTGCTGCGTCTCACCAGCAGGCTGCCGGTCGGCGCGTCGCGCGTCGAGGTCGGCCGCGCGGGCGCGGGGCTGCTGCGCGAGACCGTCGAGCGGCTCCGCCCGGCCGACGACGCCGGCTACAAGGAGCGGCTCGCCCACCGGGTGCTCGTCATGTGCTTCGTCGAGGGCGTGAAGGCCGAGAGCGCCGCGGTCAGGCTCGGCATCTCGGTTCGGCAGCTCAGCCGCGAGCGGACCCGCGCGATCGAGTTCCTCCGCACCGAGCTGGCGACGACGTTGCGCGACCTCGGCGAGGACCCGACCGAACAGCCGGAGCCACCGCGGTACCGGTTCGAGCCGATCCCCGCGATCGCGGAGTACGTTGCGCGGCCCGCGATCGCGCGTACCGTCGCCGACGCGGTCCGCGACGCGCGGGTCGTCCACGTGCACGGCCCCGCCGGCATCGGCAAGACGTCGCTCGTCGCCGAGCTCGCGACCGCGTGGACGACGACCAGCCCCCTGCTCTGGTACCGGTTGCGCGCCGGCGTCAACGACACATTGCTCGCGGTGCTCTTCGAGCTGGGCGAGCATCTGCGGGCGCACGACCTGCCGCGCCTCGCCGAGGTCACCGCCGCGTCCGTCCCGCGCATCGACGTCTCGCTCGTCAGCCGCGTCGCCGTGTCCGAGCTCGGCGACCATCCGGGCGTCCTCGTCTTCGACGACTACCACCTCAGCGAGGCGGACCCGGCGATCGGCAGCTTCCTCGACGACATCTCGGCGCGGCTGCCGGACCTGCGCATCGTCACCGTCGGGCGGCACCGCGACCCGCGGCCGCGCACCGCCATGCCGATCGCCGTGCCGTCGCTCACCGAGCGCGAGACGCGGGCGATGCTGCACAAGTCCGGCGCCGGCGTCGACGACGCGACCGCGGCCGTCGCGCACGGGTGGACCGGCGGCATCCCGCAGCTCGTCCGCCTCGCCGCGCCCTGGCTGTCCACCGCGACGGCGGAGGAGATCACCGGCGGCGTCGTGTCGTTCACCGAGCGGGACGACGTTCAGGAGTTCCTCCTCGACTGGCTGACCGGCCTCATGGACACCTACGACCGCGACATCCTCGAAGCCGCGAGCATCTTCCGCGACCAGTTCACCGACGCGGCGCTCGCCGCCGTCAGCGGCCGGACCGTCAGCCAGGTCTCCGACATCAGCCGGCGTCTCGTGCGCTACCACGTGGCGTTGCGCAGCCGTAGCGGCGACGTGGCGTTCGTGCACACGAGCATCCGCGAGTACGTCTACCAGCGGCTGTCCGCGCAGCGCCGCGCGGCCCTGCACGCCGCCGCCGCCGACTGGTACGCGGCCCTCGGCGAACGCGGCGAGGCCGACCACCACCGCACCCGCTCGACGTAGGCACCTCCTGCAGAACGACCCGCCCGACGCTATGAACGACACTGGGGCGGTGAGGACGCCCAGCGCCGGTTCGTGGTGTCGCTCGGCGCCCATGCCTCGCGAGCGCTCGTACCCATGACGGGTCCGCTGCTCGAGACGAAGTTCCACGCCCCGCTGCGGCGACGTGGCGTCGTCGAGCGTCCGAGGCTGACCGAGCGGCTGGACCTCGTTCGCGAGTCGCGGTTGATCCTCGTCTCCGCACCTGCGGGCTTCGGCAAGTCGACGCTGGTGACGGAGTGGATGGCGACGTCCGCTGATGTGCCAACGGTGGCATGGCTCTCGCTGGACCAGCGCGACAACTCCCCCGCGCTGTTCTGGACCTACGTCCTCACCGCGCTCCAGACGGCAGCGCCCGGAGTGGGCGGGAGCGCCCTGGCGCTGTTGCAGGCGGCCGAGCCGATCGACGCGGTCCTCGCGACCCTGGTGAACGACCTGCACGCCGCCTCCGACGACGTCGTCCTGGTGCTGGACGACTACCACGTCATCGACGCGACCGAGATCCAGGACGGGATGGCGTTCCTTCTCGAGCACCTGCCTCCCCGGGTGCACGTGATCCTCACCAGCCGTGCCGACCCGGCGCTGCCGTTGGCCCGGCTCAGGTCACGTGGTGAGCTCGTCGAGCTCCGTGCCGCGGACCTGCGCTTCACGCCCGACGAAGCGGCGACGTACCTCACCGACGTCATGAGCCTGCAGCTCACGGAGTCCGACGTCGCCAGGCTCGAGGAGCGCACCGAAGGGTGGATCGCCGCTCTTCAGCTGGCTGCGCTCTCGATGCAGGGCCGGGACGACGCCGCCGGCTTCATCGCCGCCTTCGCGGGCGACGACCGCTACATCGTCGACTACCTCGTCGGCGAGGTGCTGGAGCGCCAGCCCGAACATGTCCGGGACTTCCTGCTGCGGACGTCGATCCTCAGCCGGCTCAACGGCTCGCTGTGCGACGCCGTCACGGGCCACGCCGGCGGGACGTCGATGCTGGAAGCGCTCGATCGGGCCAACCTCTTCCTCGTCCCGCTCGACGACCGCCGCTACTGGTACCGCTACCACCACCTCTTCGCGGACTTGTTGCGGGCCCGGCTCCTCGACGAGCAGCCGGCGACGATCGGCGAGCTCCATCGGCGCGCGTGCGGCTGGCACGAGCAGCACGACGATCGGCCAGAGGCGATCCGGCACGCGCTCGCGGGCGAGGACTTCGAACGAGCGGCAGACCTCGTCGAGATCGCCGGATCAGAGTTGCGGCAGCTGCGCCGCGAGGTGACGCTCCGGAACTGGTTCGAGGCTCTCCCCGCCGAGGTGTTCGAGAACCGGCCCGTCCTCGCCATCGGGTTCGTCGGGGCCCTGATGGCGACCGGCGAGCTCAGCGGCGTGGAACGGCTGCTCCGGATCGGCGAGCGGTGGGTGGACGCGGCCGGAACGTCCGAGCGGCCCCCGGGGATGGTGGTGCTCGACGAAGCGGCACTCCGCTCGTTGCCCAGCTCGATCTCCCTGTACCGCGCCGGCCAGGCGCGTCTCCTCGGCGACCTGCCCGGCACCATGCGACACGCGCAACGGGTGCTCGACCTCGCCGGCGAGGACGACCTGCTGGAACGTGGCGGAGCGGCCTGCCTGCTGGGCCTGGCCCACTGGTCCGAGGGGAGTCTCGACGAGGCCCACCACTGGTACGCGGCGGGCATGGCGAGCCTGGCGCGGGCCGGCCACGACGCCGACGTCATCGCCGGGGCGGTGACGCTCGCCGACATCCGCATCGCGCAGGGCCGGCTCGCCGAGGCGATGGCCTACTACGAGCGCGGGCTCGGCCGCGCGACCCAGCCGGGCCGGCCGACCCTGCGAGGCGCTCCCGACATGCACGTCGGCATCGCCGAGCTGCACCGAGAGCGCAACGACCTCGCCGGCGCACGCCGCCACCTCGCCGCCGCACGGGACATCGGCGAGGCCGCTGGGTTCGGCCAGCACCCGTACCGGTGGCGCGTCGCGACGGCCCGGCTGCGGCAGGCCGAGGGCGACCTCGACGGCGCCGTCGAACTGCTGGACGAAGCGGAGAGGGTCTACAACACCGACTTCTCGCCGGAGGTGCAACCGGTCCCGGCGGTACGGGCGCGCGTCCACCTGGCGCAGGGCCGGCGCGACGAGGCGCTTCGCTGGGCGCGAGACCGCTCGCTCGCCGCGGACGACGCGCTGTCCTACGTGCGGGAGTACGAGCACGTCACGCTGGCCCGGATCCTCCTCGCCGGTGCCGTCGCCGAACGCGCCGAGGACACCGATGCGGTGCGGCTTCTCGAACGTCTCCTGAGTGCCGCGGAGGACGGCGGTCGCATCGGGAGCACGGTCGAGATCCTCGTCCTGCTGGCACTCGCCCACCACGACGGCGGGCGGCGCCCGGCTGCGCACGCCTCGTTGGAGCGGGCGCTGACCCTGGCCGAGCCGGAGGGCTACGCACGAGTGTTCCTCGACGAGGGAGCGCCGATGCTCGGTCTGCTGCGCGACATCTCGCCACGAAGCGCCGCCGGGAGCTACGCCCGGCGGCTGGTGGCCGTGAGCGGCCCGGCAGCGGTCGGCGCGCCCGCCGGTCCGGGGCTGGTCGACCCGCTGAGCGAGCGCGAGCTCGACGTGCTCCGGTTGCTCCGCTCCGAGCTCGACGGACCGGAGATCGCCCGCGAGCTCATGGTGTCGCTCAACACCATGCGGACCCACACCAAGAGCATCTACACCAAGCTCGGCGTCGGCAGCCGCCGCGCTGCCGTCCGCCGGGCGGACGAGCTCGACCTCTGAGCCCGCTACGAGGAGAGGCTGAAGGGCGGGTACTCGTCCGTCAGGAGCCCCGCGTAGGTCTGGACCCGCAGGCGGTAGCGGTAGGCGCCGACGAGGAAGGTGCGGGGCCGCTCCGGGTACTGGCCGGTGATGATCACGGCGACGACGCCCCAGAGCACGGCGACCACGCTGGCCGCCGCGAGGATGACGAGCACGACGTAGTGCGGGATCGCGAGGAACCACTTGTAGAGCGGCTTCCACCGGTTCAGCCGTTCGGGGTAGGCGATGGCGAGCGCGGTGTGCCGCTCGTGACCGTCGTCGGCGGCGGCCGGCGTGAACTCGAACGGCGGGTAGTCCTCGTGCAGCGCCAGCGCGTAGCAGACGGCACGCCATTCGTAGCGGTAGGTCATGGCGATGGCGTCGAACAGCGGTCGCGGGATCCGTTCGGTGAACAGGACCGTGACGAAGCTGATGAGGGTGAGGAACCCGCGCAGCGTGCCGAGGGCGTTGGCGATGACCAGGTGCGGGATCGCGAGGAGCCACTGGACGAGCGGTCTCCAGCGGGCGATGCGCCGGTCGGCGTCGAAGTGGACGCTGGCCGCGTGGACGGTGGCGGTGGTCATGGCTTTCTCCTTGGTGTGGTGGGACACGTCAATGATGCTTGCTCACCCGCCCCGCTGCCCCGGTTTCGCCGGGACAGCGGGCGGGTGACGTTGGGGTCAGACGCCGGCCGGGACGGCCGCGGCGTCGAGGTCCACGACGGTGGAGTCGGTCACGATGACGGGTGAGTACCTGAAGCCCTTCACGACCAGCCACACGCCGAGGGAGAACTCCCACGCCGCGATCGGCAGAGCGGTGAGCGCCGACACGGACGAGACCTGGTCGTACGCCCCGAAGAGGATGGCCACGGCGGAGGCGAGCAGGATCGGGGCTCCGATGAGGCCCACCGTCGGGATGATGCGGGGCACCAGGCGAGTCCGGTAGAGGACCGTGGCCAGGCACAGGGCGTTGACGGCCGGCATGATCCCGGGGCCGAGCAGGAAGGTCCAGTCGTGGAGCGCGACCAGGGACCGTCCGGTCGAGACGAGCGACGCGGTCTCGGCACCGGCGGCGCCGTTCTTGTGGAGCGTCACGATCGACAGCACGCTCAGGACGCCGACGAAGATCATGCTGGCTTCGAGCACGCGGGCGGTCACGAAGCCGAGGGCTGCGGTCTCGCTCTTGCGCTTGATGACCGGGAACAGCACCACGGCGGTGGCGATGCCGGCGAGGGCGCAGAGGACCTCGAGCACGGCACCGATCAGCACGCCGGTGTCGCTGGCGCTGCCGAGGACGTAGCTCTGGTTGTGGAGGATGTCGTGGTAGAGGGGCAGGGCCGGGATCGAGGTGACGAACGTGATCAGGTAGAGCGCGCCGGCGACCAGGGCGGTCTTGCGCATCGTGTCCCTGGGTACGCGGTGCGGGGTTCGGGCCTGCGTGGCCATTGGGGTCCCTTCGGATTCGACGCCATCGAGGCTCGATGGCGGGTGCGTCAGTGGTCGGTCTCGGCCTGGCTGAGCGAGATCAGCGGGACGCCGACGTCGCGCAGCCTCTGGAGCAGGCCGTGCAGCGCGGCCTGGTCGACGACGGGACCGTCGATGGTGGTGGTGCCGTCGTCCTCGTTGGTGAGGTGCATCCCGTCGAACCAGGTCGCCCAACGAGCGTCGAGGTGTCCCTTGACCCGGATCACGTAGTGCGGCGAGGGCTGGTCGACGGCCGGCACGTCGCGTCGCGTGCCCTTGGCCCTGTCGTCTCCGTCCATCGAGCCAGCCTTCGCTCGTGATCCTTCGTTGGCGATCCGAAGGTCGCAGGAAGGGTGGTGATCGCGCATCACCAGGTGTGGTGATTGGGCGCGTTCACTCTCACTGGCTTGAGTTGGTCGCCGAGCGTCCAGCCTGCAACACCCGAAAGGGGCGGGCAGGCAGGACCGGATCTCAGATGTCGACGACCTTGCCGGGGTTGAGGATGTTGTCCGGGTCGAGGGCGGTCTTGAGCAGCCGCATGACCTCGATCGCCTCGCCATGCTCTTCGATGAGCAGGTCCTTCTTGCCGTAGCCGATCCCATGTTCGCCGCTGCAGGTCCCCCCCATCGTGAGCGCCCGGCGCACCATCCGTACGTTCAGGCGGGCAGCCTCTTCCTGTTGGGTGAGGTCACCTGGGTCGAGCAGGAACAGCACGTGGAAGTTCCCGTCACCGACGTGCCCGACGACGGCCGAGATCAGCGGGGACGCGTCGAGGTCGACCTTCGTCTGGCCGAGGCACTCGGCGAGACGCGAGATCGGTACACAGACGTCCGTCGCCCAGCCCTTCGCCCCGGGACGCAACGCCAGCCCGGCGTAGTAGGCGTCGTGGCGGGCCTTCCACAGCCGGGTGCGGTCCTCCGCGGCTGTCGCCCACTCGAAGCCGGCGGCCCCGTGGGAGGCGGCGATCGTCGCGACGTACTCCGCCTGCTCCTGGACCGACGCCGGCGTGCCGTGGAACTCGAAGAACAGGTGCGGAAGCTCCGGCAGTCCCAGACCGCTGTAGGCGTTGCAGGCTCGGATCTGTGTCTCGTCAAGGAGCTCGGCGCGCGCCACCGGTGTCCCGCTCTGGATCACCTCGATGACCGCCTCGACCGCGTCGGTGACGGACGGGAAGGCGCAGGTAGCGGCTGACACCGCCTCGGGAAGGCCCTGCAGGCGAAGCGTCACCTCGGTCACGATGCCCAGCGTCCCTTCGGCGCCGACGAACAACCGGGTCAGGTCATAGCCGGCGCTGGACTTGCGGGCCCGCCCGCCGGTCCTGATGACCCGGCCGTCGGCAAGTACCACCGTCAGCGACAGGACGTTCTCCCGCATGGTGCCGTAGCGCACGGCGTTGGTACCGCTCGCACGCGTCGACGCCATCCCGCCGAGCGAGGCATCGGCTCCTGGGTCCACCGGGAAGAAGAGCCCGTGCCGCTTGAGCCGGTCGTTCAGGGCCAGGCGCGTCATGCCGGCCTGAACGGTGACGTCGAGGTCGGCGACGTTGAGTTCCACGAGCGCGTTCATCCGCGACAGATCCAGGGACAGCCCGCCGCGCAGCGCGGCGATGTGGCCCTCCAGTGACGTCCCCGCGCCGAATGCCACCACCGGGAGGCGGTGGGCGGCGCAGATCCGGACCGCGTCGGCCACGTCCTGGGTCGACTCGGCGAACACCACCACGTCCGGTAGCACCGGCGGATGCCACGACTCGTCGGTGCCGTGTTGCTCCAGGACGGCCGCCGAGGTGGACAGCTGCGCACCGAAGCGCGCTGTCAGGACCTCCACCGCGGTCTGTACTCCCGGCAGGATGGACGTTGCGGCCATCCATGCACTGTTCCCCCCATCGGCTTGGACGTCTTTGGCCACCTACCTCACGACGCGACCGACGAAGTAGGGCGACAGGCCAACGAACCGACGCCATCGACCTACCGCTGTGTCCACGCGCCCGAGCCCCCCTCCACCGCAAGACAGACCTCGTCGAATCGCATCAAGGCACCTGCCTCCCTTCGGCGAGTACGACAAAGCGCGCGAAGCGTGATGTGAGGCACGATCCGGTCGCTCGCTCAAGACCTAAGGAGTCACGTGCGTCGTACCGCCCGACGAGCGGGGGTGGCCTTCGGCATGGTGGCCGCCTCCGGCGCTCCGGCTGGCTGCGTACCCCAGGGTCTTGCGTTCAACGTCGATGAACGCCGCCCGTGATGATCTCCACCTTGCGGACGGAGGACTATGCGGACATGCCCACCCCGCCGCCTGCCGCCGAGCCTGCGGGCCCGACAATTGGCGCGATCATCGACGCGCTGGGCGCCGGCGTCGTCCGGCTCCTCACAGCTCCGCTCGGCCTCGATGTGCTCGTGGGTGATCCGGTGGTGCACGACCCGGTCGGCCCGCCGACCGCCGGCCGTCACGACCTGGTCCTCGCGGTCGGTGTCGACGTCTCGTTGCGAAGCTCGATCGACGTCATCACGCGCTACGGCGAGCTCGGGGTCTGCGCCGTGTTGGTCAAGACCGACGATCCGCTCCCCGCTGCTCTGGCAGCGGCCGCGGAGGCCGCCGGCGTCGCCCTGCTTGCCGCGCCGCAGGATGCCGCGTGGGGCCAACTGCATACCCTGATGCGGACCGCGCGTTCGGCGATCGCGCAGCGGCGCAGCGACACAGCGACGGCGTCACTGGGCGATCTGTTCGGCCTTGCCGACGCGGTGTCGTCGCTCGTGGGCGGGGCCACCACGATCGAGGACGAGCACTCCACGGTCCTCGCCTACTCCACCAAGGGACACCCCGTCGACGGGGCCCGGCGCGACACGATCCTGGGCCGGCGGGTGCCCACGGAGTGGCTGACCAAAGCCACCGAGCTCGGAGTGTTCCGGCGGCTGTGGTCCAGCGACGAGGTCGTCCGCGTCGACATCGAGGGCCTGTCTCCCCGACTGGCCATAGCCGTCCGGGCTGGAGGCGAGGTCCTCGGCTCCATCTGGGTTCAAGAGGGCGACAGGCCGCTGGGTCAGGATGCCGAAGAGGCGCTCAGCGTGGCCGCGTCGATGGCGGCCCTGCACCTCCTGAGGGCGCGCTCCGGGGATGACCTCGAGCGCCGGCGGTGCGCCGATCAGCTACGAGCGGTGCTCGCCGGTCGGCTGCCCACGGCGGTGCTCGCCGACGCCCTGCAGGTGGCACCCGACGGTCCGCTGGTCGTGGTGGGGCTCGAGCCAGTGACTGGCGATGACGAGAGCAGCCTCGTGCTGGACCGAGCTGTCGACCTGGTCCTGCTGTCCTGTGGCGCCTTTCGGCGCAAGGTCGTCGTCGCCGCCCTCGGCCGCACCGTCTATGCCGTGCTGCCCGGCCGGGGCGGCGGCGTGGCCGAGGCGCGGCAGCTGGCCACGGACCTGGGCCGACGGGTCAACGCTGGGCTACGGCTTCCCGTCCGCTCCTGCGCCACCGACGCACCCCTCGGGTTCTCGATGCTGCACGGGGCCCGTCGCGAGGTCGACTTGGCCCTGCGAGTGCTCACCACCCGAGCCGAAGCCGAACACGTGCACGTCAATGACGTACACGCGGCGGCCCTGCTACTCCAGTTGCGCGACCTGGCCGGGGAGCACCCCGCGCTGCTGTCCGGCAAGGTGCAACTACTGCAGGCCTGTGACCGCGAGAGATCCACGTCCTACGTTGCGACGCTCCGTACCTTCCTCGACAGCCTTGGCGACATTCGAAAGGCCGCCGACCTGGTCAGCATTCACCCGAATACCTTCCGCTACCGGCTGCGGCGGCTCTCCGAGCTGACCGGGCTCGACCTGCACGACCCAGTGGAACGCCTGGTCGTCCAACTCCAGCTCCACCTCCTCGACCCATGACCACGCCACGGCGACGTCCCACGCGCACGAACTCTCCGGGGGAGGTCGCGGGGAGCTCAAGACTGCCGCTAGGCGTCGCGCTCACCCGAGATCGTCGTGCGCGGGGTCGACGGTGAACCTGTCCTCACGGAGGCGCTCCCGCGTCGAACCGCGCTGGTCCAGCGGTCTCATCGAAGAGCTGCTGGCCGGCCGCGGGAGCGGCCTCGTCTGTGTCCACCAAGCGAGCCCCGCAATCTCTGCATCGTGGCCAATGCCGGGTTGGGTGCCGACGCGACAGGCTGCCGGGGTGACACTGACGTCGCCGCTCTCGGACGCAGTCTCCGAGCCGGACACCACAGCTGCCAGCGCCTGCGCCGAGGCCGACGTTCGTATCCAGCCGCTCGGCACCCTCGAAGCGGTCCGGGACGCGACGGCGCTGTTCTCCCAGGTCTGGGGTAGCGACGTCAACGCTCCGCCCCTCGCCGTCGAGGTGATGCGGGCGATCGAGCACGCTGGTGGCTACGCCATCGGTGCCTACAGCGCTGACCAGCTGGTCGCAGCCAGTGCGGGGTTCCTGGGCTGCGATGCGTTCCACCGCCCGACGCTGCACTCGCACATCTCCGGAGTGCTCCCCCGCGCCCAAGGCCGCGGGATCGGCCGGGCGATCAAGCTCTACCAGCGAGCCTGGGCGCTCGCCCGCGGCATCGAGACGGTCACCTGGACCTTCGACCCGCTCGTACGTCGCAATGCCTGGTTCAGCCTCTCCACGCTGGGTGCCCAAGGGGTCGACTATCTGGTCGACTTCAACGGACCCATGGACGACGGCCGCAACGCCGGGCAGGCCGGCGATCAACTGTTCGCCCGCTGGAACCTGCGCGAATCACACGTCGTCGCGGCCGCCTTGGGCAGGCCTGCCATCGGCCGGCCCGAGGACGGCCGGTTGGTGCTTGACGACCGCGACGGCTTCCCCTGGCCGGTGACAGCCGTCATCCCCGACGACGAACGACCACTGCTGATCCGGCTCCCGGTCGACGTGGAACGGCTGCGGGTGGACCGGCCGGAAGCCGCCCGCCGCTGGCGGATGGCACTGCGTGACGTCATGGTCCCAGCCTTCGCCGCGGACCGACGAACCACCGCCATGACACGCGACGGCTGCCTTGTCCTTCAGGCCCGGCCCAGCGCCGAGCGCTCTCCAGGCGCCCCGGGCATACCGCAGAGCATCAGAGGAGAGCGATGAGCTCGCGGCGCCGGCCCTCGGGATACCGGGCCCCGATGTCGGCCTGGCCGCGGTTCGTCGCACTGTTGGCGTTGACCGCCTCGGCGGCGTGCGGGTCGACGCTTCAGTCGCAGCCGGGGAGGGACCAGGGTGCCGAGTTCGGTGCGGCCGCCCCTGGATCAACCTCGGCAGCCGGCCCTGGCGACAGTGGGACAGGTATCGCTCTACCTTCCCCTCGAGGCGGAACTGCCGGTCCGACCGGAGCCGTCCGCGGCAACAACCCTGACGGTAGCGGCGGTACCGGCTCGGTGGCAGGTGGGTCCGGTGCGACCGCGCCTGGGCAGTCGGGGACACCGACGGTCGGGAACTCCACCGGCATCAGCGCGACCGAAATCAGGATCGGGTTCGTCATCGCGGCCGGCAACCCTGGCACCGCGTTCGGCGGGAGTGTGGCCTACGACCAGGATGCAAATGCGCGGATGGTCAAGGCCTTCGTCGAGGAGACGAACGCGCGGGGCGGGATCGCCGGACGGCAGATCGTGCCGTACTACGCGTTCAACGACAACAGTGACCAGAGCGACCGCGCGCAACTGGAGTCGCAGACCGCCGCATGCACGAGCCTTACCGAGGACCACCACGTCTTCGCTGTCATCGCCATCAACCCGGGTGGCGTCAAGATGTCCTACGACTGCTACGCCAAGCATCACACTCCGCTCATCGACTCGGTCCTGGACGATGCGGACCAAGAGCGCATGGACCAACTGGCGCCGTGGCTGCTGCTACCGATGTACATGAACTTCACCCGCATGGCGCGGCTGCTGCCGCAGGTCCTGAAGCAGGAGAGCTTCCTCTCCGCGAGGATGGGGATCATCAGCTACGACCGGCCCTCCACCCGCCGGGTCACGGAGAAGGTGCTCGCGCCCGAGCTCGAGCGTCTCGGTGGCAAGGTGCTCGAGAAGGTCTACCTCGAACCGAGCTACCAGGGGATCGGGTCAGGCACGGCCAGTGCCGTCCTACGGTTCAAAGGGTTGAACATCGACCGGGTCGTGGTGTTGGCGCCAGGCGGCGGCGCCTTGGCGATCTTCGCCAGCCAGGCCGATTCCCAGGGCTACCACCCGCGCTATGGGATCTCGACCTACGACGCCCCCGCCAACCTCGAGAAGCTGATGGCCCAGACGGGCGTCGAGCGCCAGTTGGATGGCGCCGTCGGTGTCGGGTTCTTGCCGGGAAGGGACATCCTGGACGCCTACGCGCCCGCGCTCACCCCACGCGAGCGGGCCTGCTTCGACGTCGTACGGAAGCGCACCGGGTCGAACTACTCGGCTCGTCAGCAAGATGCCGCAGCCGGGACCGCTCTTGGCGCATGTGAGCACCTCGCCTTTCTCAAAGCCGCCCTCGAGCAGCGGGTGGGACGGAGCCTCACCCAGCCCGAGGTGGGGGTCGAGGTCGCGAAGCTCGGCGGTCGTTACCTACCCGTGAATGTCCCGAGCTCGAGCTTCGGCCCCAAGAAGCTGGACGGCGTCAACTCGTACTCCGTGGTCGCCTACACCGCGGCGTGCAAGTGCTTCCAGTACCGCGGACCCTGGCGAGGACTCACGTGAGCATCAACTCGTATCCCGACCGACCTGCTGCGGCGAAAGGGATGCATCGCATGGGAGGTCGCTTGCACTTCAGCCGACGAAAGATGACGGTCGCGTTCCTTGCTGTCGGCGCGTTGCTGCTGCCCGCCGGCTCTGCCGCGGGCGCACCTGGAGACCAGTGCGGTCAGCCCGGCGTCGCCAGCGTCGACGGTCCGTATCCAGTGTCAACCAGCCGCGCATCGGTGACCACCCGCGATGGTGAGCGGCTCGACACCTATGTCTGGCGCCCTGACGCCCCTGCTCCTGCCTCCGGCTGGCCGATGATCCTCCTCCTGCCCGGCGCGAATGCCTTCGGCGGGCAGCAGGTGAACTATGTTGCGCCCTTCGAGGCCCAGCAGGTCTACGCCTGCCGCGGGTACGTCGTCGTGACCTACGAGGCGCGCGGCTATCCCACGCTCGTTAAGACCAACGGGGCACTCACGGTGAACCCCACGGCACCCAATCGCGCGTCCACGACCGGCTACGACTGGGGCGGCCCGATCGACACCGGCGACTCCCGGGATGTCATCGCCTGGGCCAAGCAGCAGTATCCGGTCAACGCCGACCGGATCGCGGTGGCCGGCTGCTCCTACGGCGGCTTTCGCACCTGGACGCTGGCAGGACAGGTGCCGGAGCTGCGAACGGCCTTGCCGTTCTGCGTGACCGACAGCTGGAACGAGTTCCTTTCACCGAGCGGTGTCATGCACGTCGGCTGCGCGCTGGTGTACACGGCCACCGCGCTGGGCGTGGCATCCACCTCCACACCCGAGACCCTGACCGAGTGCGAACGCATGCAGTTGCGCGGCCTGGCAGGCGACGGCAACGCGAACGACTGGATGTGGCAGCGCTCACCTGCCCGATGGGCCCCGACGATCACGATGCCGGTGCTGATGGGCGCCCACACCCTTGACGCGAACTATCCGATGAACGGCACCGTCCGCCTTTTCAACCAGCTTCGCGGACCGAAGAAGCTCTTCCTCGGTGCGGTTGCCGGACACTATCCGACGCCTGGGTCGCAGCAGGTGCTGTTCCATTCGACCGCCCAGCGGTGGCTCGACTACTGGCTGAAGGACACGGACACCGGCATCATGAGCGAGCCGGCTGTCACCTGGCAGGCCCCGCCACCCGAGGACCCGACGTCCCCGTCCGCGGCGTGGCTCACCCGACAGACCCAGTCGTTCCCCTCCTGCCAGGCCACGACCATGCCCCTCGCGCTGTCGCAGGGCGGAACGCTCACGGCAGCGGCTGGAGAAGGCGCGGCTGACCCGGTCGTGAACACCTACGCAACCGGCTCCGAGTACTTCGCCGATGTAGCACCGGCGGCAAACGACAAGGTTCCGGCGACCCCGGTTGAGACGGCCGTCTACACCTCGGCGCCGTTCCAGGCGGATGTGTTGCTCGCCGGACCGCTCCGGCTCCAGCTGGATCTGACCGCACTCGGCACCAGGTTTCAGATCCATCCCGACTTCTGGGTTCTTCGGCCGGACGGAACCCGGCGGCGGCTTGCCTACAGCACGGTGCTTCAGCCGACGGCTGTGTACGGTGCCACGCTGGGGCAGCCGGCACCTGTCGATTTCGTACCGTACGTCACGGCGCAGGTGCTGCCGGCCGGACATCGGCTTCAACTGACGTTGTCCACCTCGGGGAAGCCGACGTTCGTGCCCGATCCGACGCCCGGGGGTTACGCGATCAACCACTCCGGGCCACGCCAGTCGACCCTGACGCTCACGGTCGACGACATGGAAGCCGGTCCCGCTACGACGGGCGGGCTCGAATCCAGGAGCCGGCGACCCGACGGGAGAGGGAACGCAGCCCGTGGGGCATGTGCCTCGGTCTGACATACGTGGAACGCCGACGTGGGCAGTCGTCGAGGACTACTTCACCAAGGCCATGAGCCCGGCGTTCGGCACCGCCAGTCGCGCGCACGAACCCACGGCCTCACCTGACGGTCAACAGATTGCCTTCACCGCGTTCGTCCACGACAGCCTCGACGGGTTGCCACGCCGCGGCATCTTCGCCCTTGACGGAACGAGCCTCAACGAGATCGCGGGCGGAGCAGGCTCCGCATGGTGGCCTCGATTCTCACCCGACGGGCTGACGTTGTCGTTCCTGTCAGATCGAGCTCAGGCGCAGATCGCGCAGCTCTACCTGCTGCAAGCGGATCTTCGGGGCAAGGCGCGCCCCGCACCCGCCGTCCCTGGGACCGTGGAGTACTCCGCTTGGTCGCCCGATGGGACAAAGATTCTCCTCATCGTCGCGGGACTCGGCGCTGACATTGCCGGTAGTCAAGGATCCGGAACGACCTTCGAGCCGATCGAGGACACACCCACCTGGTTGCCGCGCGTCGAAGCCGGGACAAGCGAAGGCGCGTGGCGCTCGTTGTGGCTGGTCGACGTCGCCACTGGAGCTCTCCGGCGTCTTTCCCCCGAAGGTCTCAACACCTGGGAAGCAACCTGGCTGGGAACGGACGCCGTCGTCGCCGTGACGTCGCCCAGACCGGACGAGAGCGCCTGGTACACCGCCGCCCTGACCCGGATCCACCTCGATGGCGACATCTCACGCGTTGCCACCAGCGACGTGCAGTTCGGGTTGCCGGCCGGGTCGCCGGACGGCAGCCGACTCGCCGTTGTCGAGGCCATATGCAGCGATCGCGGGCTCGTCGCAGGAGATCTCCGGGTTGGGCCCATTCACGCTCTACGAGCGATGAGCACTGCAGGCGTCGACGTAACCTGGACGCAGTGGCTGGACCGGGCCCGACTCGGATTCCTGGGCATCCGCGGCCTCGAAACCGTCGCGGCCATCCTCGACGTGACCACCGGCGAGGTCACCGAAGTGTGGCGCTCGACGGACAGCAGCTGCGGCGTCGAGTACCCAGAGGGTGTCTTTCTCGCCGACGGCCGGGTCCTGGTACTCGAGGATGGCTATTCACTTCCGCAACAGGTCGCCATCCTCGGCGGCCAGACCCGCGAGACCCACCCACTGCCGAACCGCGAGGGCGCCCTGTACGTCACGTCGGTGAATGGCAGAGCCGAGCCGACGGCATGGCATGCCCCCGATGGGACCCGCATCGAGGGCATCCTGTGCCGACCCGAGGGGCAGGGCCCGTTCCCGCTCATCCTGTCGGTGCACGGTGGACCGGTATGGGCCTTTCGCAACACCTGGTCGATGCTCTACGACTGGATCCCGCTTCTCGTGTCGCATGGCTTCGCTGTTCTCAACCCGAACCCACGCGGCAGCAGCGGGCGTGGACAGGCATTCGCCCGTCACGTCGTCGGCGACATGGGCGGCGCGGACACGCAAGACTTCCTGTCCGGCATCGACGCCCTCGTCGAGCGTGGCCTGGCCGACCCGCGCAAGCTCGCCGTCATGGGACGCAGCTATGGCGGCTACATGGCTGCCTGGCTCGTCACCCAGGACAGCCGCTTCCGGGCAACGGTTCCGATCTCGCCGGTCACCGATTGGTACAGCCAGCACTTCACCAGCAACATCCCGAGCTTCGACACGCTGTTCCTCGGCGGCAGTCCGGAAGCGCCCGGCGACAACTTCCACGCGCGCAGCCCCGTAGCGCACGCGTCCAAGGCGAGGACACCGTGTCTGGTCCTGGCCGGAGCGATGGACCGGTGCACCCCACCCGGCCAAGCCGAAGAGTTCCATCGAGCGCTACTCGAGCACGGCGCCCCATCGCAACTCGTCGTCTACCCGGAAGAAGGCCACGGCGTTCGCGCCTTCCCGGCCCTGATCGACTCCTGCACGCGAATGACGGCATTCCTCCAGGAGCATCTGCAGTAGACGTGTGAGCTCGGAAGCGATCTCCGTGACGACGGGGACTGTCGCCGGCGGCCGATCAACACGCCCAGGCCGGGGTTGTCATACGGCGCGCAACGGCTTCCGGAGAGGGTGTGGCCCGTTGCACCAGCACGGTCGCCCGTTTTGTCAACCCGGGACATGTTCGGTTCGGCAGCAACGCGACAGCCTCCTCGCATCTGCTCGACGGCCGAGCGGCATCTGAAGGAAAGGTGCAAGGGATGCGCAACAGCAGGAAGAGAACCGGGAGGGGCGGACGGATCGCGAGGATCATGTCCTCGCTCGCGATCCTGGCTACCGTGTCGCTGTTCGCTTTGCCGGCAACCCCGGGACTGGCGGATGGCCCCTTCCCCATCAACGCTGATAACGCCAGTGCCGACTCGACAGTGACCAGCAGCATCGACGGCGTGACAACACTTCGGGTTCGGGTTCTCGCACCCACGACGACCCCGCCGAGCGGGGGCTGGCCCGCAGTCATTTACATGACCGGCTCGTCAACGTCCCGTTGCAACAACATCAACTACTACCCCAGGGACCAGCTCGCCCGGGACGGGTTCGTCGTCGTGAGCTTCACCGGCCGTGGCTGGCCGGGCGGCGGCGTGAACTCCGCCGCGTGCCTCGACAGCAGCGCTGAGATGGCGGACACGTTGAACGACAGCGGTTGGGACGGCAGCGGACCGAACGACAAGCAGGACGTCAAGGACATCATCAGCTGGGTCATCAGCAACCAGCCTGTCAACGCAGCAAAGATCGGCGTGATGGGTGCTTCCTACAATGGCCAACGCACCTACCTGATGCCGGCGTTCGACAGCCGGATCGCGGCGATCGTCCCCATCGACGCCCCCACTCTCGGGCTCGGCAACGTCGCCAGCATCAGTGACCACGCATCGGCGGAGAACAGCTCGGGCTCACTGTTCTCCTACCTGAATGCGAATGCCGGATGGTTCGGACACTCCGATCCGTCCGTGTTGAGCAACGTCAGTGAGGCAACCCGTACCCGCTATCTGGGGCTGACCGTGCCAACAGCCACCCAGACTTGGTTCAACAGCCGAACGGTGCTCGATGACAACAGCAGCGTGGACAAGGCTCACCTGATCACGGTGCCGACGTTCGTCGTTCACGGTCTCCTCGACAACACCATCAATCCGAGCCAAGCGATCGAGGCCTGGAAGAAGATTCCGGCGGGGCAGAAATATCTCTATCTCGGGGCTTGCGGACATGGAGCGCCCTGTGCGACCGGAAACGCCACGGCACTGCGCAACAAGATCCATGACTTCCTTGACAAGTACCTGCGTGGCTCCGCCGTAACCATGGGTGGTCCCGTCTTCTATGCCATCCCCCAGGTGAACCAGGCAAGTGACGACTGGCCGGTGCAACAGGCGAGCAACTGGCCTCCTCCGGAGCTGCCCGGCAGCCCGCAGACCTTGTACCTGCGCACCGGCAACTCGCTCAGTACGACGGCCCCTACGACCAACGAAGCGGCCGACACCATGCCGAACAATACGTGGGCGAACTCCATCGGGGATGCCTGCGCGGCCACGTCCTACGGGGCTGGTGAGTACGTCGCTTACACCAGCACCGATGTCGCCTTGCAGAACCTGAAACTGGCACAGGTGGATGCGGACCTCACGTTGTCGTCATCCACCACCCGGCTCGCGGTCGTCGCGGATCTGTGGGAAGTCACCTCTACCGGCGTCGACGTGGCACGGGTCTGGAAGGGCACGTCGTTCGTCGTCCCGACAGCACGCGGCCAGGCGGCCAACACCCACGTCCGCTTCAAGTTCGTCCCCAGCGGCAACGCCTACACCGTGGCTGCCGGCAACAAGCTGCGTCTCAAGATCGCCACGAACTACCGGGGGTACTTCGCTCCCGAGCCCTATCCCGGAACGTATTCGATCTACCACACGAACACGGAGCCCTCGAAGATCACACTTCACTGGGCGAGCTGAACCGGCGAGACACCGGCGGGTGCCTGTTCCAGAGGCGCCCGCCGGTGTCCGCCATCGGATGATGTGACGCGCCCCTGGGCGCGGCGGACCGCCGGGATCCCGCCACGGACCGTTCGCCTGCACCCGAGGGCAGGGCTGCCCCGCATGGCCTCAGTGCCAGCAGCTGGGCTACACCTGCGGGGAGACCCGTCTGGTCGCCCGAGCACCGAAGTGAAGATAGCGTTCGCCGTCCAGATCGAAGAAGGCAACCGGCGTCCAGGATCGTTCGCCCGGAGCCCGACTGAGCAAGATCTCCTCGCTGAGGGCGCGGAGCTGGCGCGGAGGCATCGCCGGTCGACTATTGGCGAGTGGGCCCGTGGTTCGCACGCTCAACTGCAGTCCGTCGTCGGACGGCGAGACGACCAGTTCGGCGCCCTCCCGCGCGTAGCGGCCGACGTAACGCGCAGGATCTACATCGAGCTGCTTGTCCGGTGGCACGGGCCGCGAAGGCATCACGATGCCGGCGAGTTCGCCGAGCAGCTCGCCGGCAAGCGCCTCGAACAAGTCGGCGGCGTTCCCACCCGTGGTGCACAGCGAGACGGACACGTCAGAGTCCGGCACCAGCCACAGGAACGCTGCCTGCCCCAAGGTCGCGCCGTCATGGCCGATGACCCTCCGGCCATCCCACCTGGAGAGGATCCATCCCAGCCCCCAATGTGACCCCATCGAGTAGGGGTCGGGGATACCCACCTGCGGCTCTTGCATCGCGTCGACCGAGACCGCTGACAGCAGCCTCGCACCATCCGACGTGACGCCACCGGCACGATGAAGCTCCGTCAGTGCGAGTTGATCGCTGGCTGTCGAATGAACAAGGCCGGCCGGTCCGCAGGAGCGGAACAATCCCCACTCAGGTGTCACCAGCTGCTTGTCGGTGTCCGGCAGGAGATGGTGGCCCACCGCTGCGCCGTGGAGTAGCGCCTCCTCCGGGAGTGTCCCAGCCGAGTGGAGCCCCAGCGGCCGCAGCAACTGCTCGCGCAATACGTCGTCCCACACCCGCCCGCGCAGTACCTCGACCAGGCGCCCGAGCACGATGTATCCCGCGTTGCAGTAGGACATCGTTGCGCCGAGCGGATGGTTGGCCCGCAGGTCGGACATCGCCGCGACATAGCGGGCGAGGCAGTCGTCTCCGCGGCCGGTGTCGAGAAACAGATCGCCGTCGATGCCACTGGTATGGGCAAGCAGGTGCCGCGGAGTGACGCCCTCGGTCAGAACGGGATCGGCGACGCGGAACTCCGGCAGGTACTCCCGAACCGGTGTGTCCAGCTCGAGCAGACCTTCGTCCGCGAGCTGCATCACGAGCGTGGCGGTCCAGACCTTGGTGATCGAGCCGACTTGGAAGAGACTGGCCGGCGTCGCCGGCTGCCCCGTGCGCACGTTCAGCACACCGGCCGCGACCGCGCCCACTTCCTGCCCGAGACGAAAGGCCAGCGAGGCCCCAACGACGCGATGCTCGGCCGCCAGACGGGTAAGGCGCTCCTGCCAGCGCTCCGACTCAAGTGTCATGTGCGTCCGGCCTCCACGATGGCATCGACCGAATGATCCACCCGGAAGGGCCGGGAAAACGTCGTCCGTTCAGCCCACGCCGACGGCCGATGCTGGTAGAGCCGGACAACAACCGCTGGCCTCAGCGCACGCCATCGACGCGGGACGGCGCATCGTCCTGCGAATGGACCGTCGGCTGGACGTCGGCGGCGGGCTTGACGGCGTCGCCGGTGCGGTACCGGTAGCTGGTGTTCTCGTCCTGCACGACGAAGGTGTCGACGTCGCTGCGGGTCCAGTGCAGCACCAGCAGACCGTGCCGTTCGGCCAGCTTCGCGAGGGTCGCGAAGGCGGTGACGTCGACGACGGGGCGACCTGCGACGGTGGGCATCGGGTGGACCGGCAGCAGCAGCTTCGCGTAGCGGCGGCGGATCGCGGCGCTGTCGTCGGCAGGTGCCGTCCACTGGGCAAGCAATACGAGGCAAAGGGCGGCCAGCACGGACAACAGCAGCATGCCGACGGACAGCGTGCGCCCGGCGGACACGGTCAGCTGCCGGTGGAACAGCGTCATGGTCCGTGGGACTGCGGTGGTGCCCGCTGCTGTGGCAGCGTCGCGGACGGTGAGGCTCTTGGGGTCGTCCGCCAGGATCAGCTGCAGTGGCGTCAGGATCAGTCGCAAGGTCGGTGCGAAGGTGCTGCCGTCGGTCCGGGTGACCCGGGGCACGATCGTGACCGTGAGCTGCTCGGTCGGCATTCCTGTCGCGGTGGCGGCGGCTTGGGCGCGGGCTTCCAGTGCCGACAGGTCCAGGCGCACGGTGTCCGCGTAGCCGTGGGTGGAGAACGCGACGCCGGTGGCGAGCGGGACGGTGGACTGCCAGCCGTTGGCGGTCGCCAGTTCGGCATTCACCGTTACGGCGCCAGGGGGGCCCTGATAGACGAAGCCCACCTCGACAGTGTCGGCGACTCGGCGGAAGACCGGCTGAGGCGCGCGCACGGTCGTGCCGTCGTACGCGGGGGTGCGGGCCACGGTCGCGGTGTAGGAGAAGGCCATCACCGCGCTGGTCTGCGGCGTGCTCGGCGCCATCCGCTGGACCGGTGTGGTCCAGGTGATGCCCGCCAGCGCAAGACCGAGCAGCGCAACGGCCGCCGTTGTGCCTGCCGCGAGGCGCTGGGCCGGTGACAGCGCGCTGAGCGGGTTGACCGAGCCGCCGCCGCCGGATGCGTGGCGGGAGATCGAGCGTCTCCTACGTCGATGGCGGCGGTGGGCAGTGCCGCCGATGGTGAGCAGCGCAACGGCCAGGGCGGTGAGCGGGATCGGACCGAGGAGCCGGCGCAGCCAGGTGCCTGCCCGCGGTACATGCCAGACGGCCCGCCCGATGAGCTCGGCGCGTTCGGGCCGCACCGCGTCGACCGAAGCGTTGTTGTCACCCTTGAACAGATAGCCGGTGGGGTCGGTGCCGATCAGGCGGTGCAGCACGACCAGGTCATGCAGGTGATCGTGGTAGGCCACGATCTGCCCGACGGAGTAGGAGTCGGCGCGGGCCACGATGACCAGGTCACCCTGGTGGTAGGTGGGATTCATGCTGACACCGCTGGTCGTGACGACCGTGACGACGCCGAACAGCAGCGCTGCCGTCGTGGCCAGCGTCCCGCCGACAAGGAGCGCAGCTGCCGCGCGCCGCCAACCCCGCGCGCTCATGGCCTGTACGGGTTGCTGTCGTTGGGCCGGGAACGGTGCCTCCCAAGGGGCCCGCACCGCTCCCGGCCCACGTTCATCAGGCGACCGTGATGGACAGGTTGGTGGCGTTGTTGTCGGCCTTGGTCGGCGCAGCCGAACACAGCGAGGTGTGGCCGGCGGCTTCCACGGCCGCGCAGGTGTATGTGCCGTTGATCGCAGCGCCGCTGAAGGCGATCGTCGGGATCTTGGCGTCAGCCGCGCTGTCGCTGAAGGTCAGCGTGACGCTGGTGATCTTGTTGAGGGCCTCGTCGGTGTCGTAGACGACGCTGGAGAGGGCTGCGCCGGTGATGGACTGACTGACGCTGCCCCCGACGAAGGCGGACGTGGGGGCGGTGACGCCGCCAGCGGTGAACGCCGAGCTGCTGGCGGCGACGACAGCGCCGATCGCGACGATGCCGAACACTTTGGTCGTGGTGCGCATGAGCTTCTCGCTTCTACGGGGTAGCCCGGATGCCCTGATTGGGTCCCGTGGCTCTGCGTCCCCGGCTCGCACCGGGTTGCCTTGTCCAGGCAGCAGGTGTCTCGGCCTCGCCGCGGCGCCGATTCAGCCGAACGACGTCCAACTCGGCCTAACGAGCAGAAGGGACTAGATGGCCTGCTCCCTCGGGGTGGTTGAGGCCGTCCCTTGCGACTGCGTTGCTGACGTAGTACGTCGCCCTGCTGGTCGAAGCCGCGGTGAAGGACGGTGGCCTCGCGCACGCGCACCCCGCGTGCGGGCAGGCTCCGTGACCTAGGCAGGCGGCGCGATCGTCGGAGACTCCGACCGGGTGATGACCTTGGCGACGCTCCGCGGGCTCCAGCGCAGATCCAACGCCGTTCGTCGTCCATCGACGTTCAGGGCGGCCGCGATGGTGCGCAGGCTGGCACCCTCCTTGTGCATGCGCAGGATCTGGCCGGTCTCCGGCGCGAGCGGTGTGGTCGCCGCCCGCGCCCGACGACGTCGGGCGGGTGGATGCTGACGCAGCCAGGGCCTCAGCTCTTCGAGGGTGAGAGGGACGCTGAACAGGCAGCCCTGCGCGAAGTCGCAGCCCATCTGCCGTAACAGGGTCAGCTGGTCGACGGTCTCGACGGCCCCGGCGACCGCCTGGACCCCCACGCTGTGCGCGAGGGAGATCATCGAGGCGACGATCGCGGTGGCGTCGGCGTCGACACCCAGGCCGCTGATGAACGACCTGTCGATCTTGATGCGGTCGACGGGGACGTCCTTCAGGTAGAGCAACGAGCTGTAGCCGGTGCCGAAGTCGTCCAGGGCCAAGTCGACCCCGAGCGCCTTGATGGCCCGTAGCGTGGCGGTCGCGTTGGGCATGTCGTGCATCAGGGCGGTCTCGGTCACCTCGACGATGACCGTCGACGGCGAGCAGCCGCTGCCGATCAGGGCGTGCACCAGGATGTCCACGACGCCGGGGTCGCTGAGCTGCCGGGCGGACAGCTTGATGCTCATGCTGTGCGGCGCGCTGTCGAGCTGCGCAAGGAGCACGCCGGTCTGGCAGGCCTGCTCGAAGACCCACGCGCCGAGTGGCGCGATCTGCCCGGTCCGTTCGGCGACGTCGATGAACTCCGCCGGTTCGAGCAAGCCTCTGCCGGGCCGTTGCCAGCGGACCAGGGCTTCGAGGCCGATGACGTCGTGGTTGGCGAGCTCGAGGATCGGCTGGTAGAGCAGCCTCATCTCTCCCCCGGCGATGCCGACACGAAGGTCGCTGGCCAGCTGAAGCTCGTCCTGGGCAGATACTCCGTCCGCCGGGTCGAACCACGCGGCCCGGTCGCGGCCGCCGGCCTTCGCGAGCCGCAAGGCGCGGGTCGCGGCGGCGAACAGGTCGGCAGGGGCGGCGTCCTCCGTGGTGACCAGACCGGCGCTGATGGTGAGGTAGAGGGACTGGGCGCCGACCGGCAGCGGCGCACCGACGTTGCGCCGGGCCGCCTCGATCAGCTGGTCGAGTGCCGCGGTCGGGTCCGGGGCGTCCACCACGAACACGAACTCATCTGCCTGCCACCGGCCGGCGACACAACCCGCGCTGGCCGGCGCCAGGCGCCGGCCCAGTTCGCGGAGCACCTCGTCGCCCACATCCGGGCCGTAGGTCTGGTTCACGAGCGCGAACGCGTCTACGTCGACGACCGCGACCCCGCGCACCATCCCGGCTGGGACGGCTGCGGTCAGGGCCGCTTGCAGCAGGCGTCGGCTCGGCAGCCCGGCAGCCCGGTCGTGCTCTCCCCGAAGAACCGCCAGGTCGGGCTGGACCTGCGGGCGGAACGTGGCGACTGTCCCGGCGAAGCCGGCGTCATCGCGGACCGCGCTGACATGGACATTGACGGCTAGGCGTGTGCCGTCGCGATGCATCCGGTCGGCATCGAAGTTCGGCACTCTGATTCCTGCCTCGAGCCGGCTCCAGGCCATGTCGAAAGCGGCGAGCTCGTCCCCGGGCACGAACGAACGAAAAGGGACGTCGACGACTTCCGCGCGCGTCCATCCGAACATGACCTCGGCCGCCGGATTCCACTCCGCGATGCGACCGTGCACGTCGACGGCCACCGTCGCGTCGGGCGAGTCGTCCAGCAGCGCCGTCAGCTGCCGCAACTTCATTGCGGCAGCACCACGCGGACTATGACGCCGTGCCGGGCTGCGCCGATCCGTCGACGGGTGCGGGCGTGGCTCGCCGGCTCAGAACAGGTGGTCCTGTCCAGCGGCCGTCTGGAATGGGCAGGGCGTCTCGGATCGGGTGTTGCCATCCAGTGTCCTGACATTCCGCGCAGGCGGTGGTGCCAGGTGGCACAGCTCGCTGGGGCGCCGTAGTACGCCTTGACTGCATCGAGTGCCCTACCCGTCGTCTTGAGTCGCTACCCGCAATGCCCCCGAGCTTCCCCCTCTGGGCTCAATGGGCTGGATGCGACGGTATGCGGCTGGCGGTGAAGCAGTCGCTGGACCTCGCTGGCCAGGACGCCAGTCGCGTGCGCCCCGCACGACAACCTCGAACCTCGGTTGGGCAGGTGACACGGCGGATCCCACACCGACCCCTCCGACTTCCTGCCCGCCCGCCCGCAGGCGGAGCGGGCGCAAGTGCGCGCCTACCCCGCACTCCACGACAACGCGACCATGCGCTGCGAAGATCGTCCCGCAAACTCGGGGTATTTCGGCATCGTCGGAATTGCCAAACTGGATCGGCGCATCCGGGCTGCGGCCGAAGGCGAGGCTCTCGCCGTCCAGTAGTGAGGCCTCGCTGAGGGAGTCATCGTCAGACGTCTGCAGCCATCTAATATGGCGCCAAGACTCACAGGCACCGCCCTTCGGCTACGCCGTCAACCTACGGCCACGATATCGCCGGGTCTACCGCGAGGCACTAGCGCCGACCAAGGTCAGTCGGGTAGCCGACCCGAACCGGCGAACCTGCGGCTCGCGCAACTGCCGATTCGGGCGAATGATTCTCGCGGTCCGAGGCATCCCGTGAAGATCCAGTGGGGCCAGGGTCGCGCCCTGTCACGCGCCGACGGCGACGGCGTCTTCGTGGATCGCTGTCGCCAGCGACGCGACCTGCGCCAGCAGGGTGGTCGACGCGAGGTCGAGGTCAACCGCGTGTTGGACGATCTCGATTCCCGCGTTTCGTACGACGTGTCGGCGCGGCACGTCGTTGCCCTTCGCGTACACGAGGTGGCCCCGCACCAGACCCAGCCCCGTGCAGTAGGCGAGGATCTGGTACAGGTCCGACTCCGGCAAGCCGGTCTTGTACTTGGCATCGACGACGGTTACCGGCCGTCCGGCAGGACCGTAGCGGACGAGGTCTGGGCGCATCACGACCCGGCCGGCAACGTCGAGCCAGTGTGGGTCTTGTGCAGCGCATCGCCCGCCCAACGGCGCGAGCGCTTCGGCAAGACCCACCGTGATGAAGTCCTCGAAGACCTTGTTCATGTCGAACAGGAACCCGGTCGCACGCAGGCCGGCATCGAACACATCGATGCCGCGACTGCGGAGGATCAGCCGGGCGAGTGCGAGTGCTGGCTGGTAGCGGTCGTTGAGCCGGCTCCGCGGCGTGGCGGGAAGTGGCTGTCCCGGGACGAGGCGACGGACCTCGCAGAGCCGTCCCACGAGATGGCGGAGCCGCCGGATGGCCGGCGGCGGAACCTGTGGGACGCGGAGCAGTCGCTCGCCTGCAGCACGAAGCAACTGGTTCTCGGGGATGTCGATGTCGTACTCGTCGTAGCGCACTTCGAGAGGGATCGGTAGCCCGGAATGCATGCGCAGCTGGTCAGCTTCCCGCAACCGACCGCGTAGTACGGCGAGTGGCGCCTCCTCGACCCGGTAGCCCTGAAGCAACCCGCGTTCGAGCGCGCGGTCTGCCTGGCGCGCGAACACGTGGACCACGGCCGGCCAAAGCTCCTCGTCGTCGGCGAGCCCGACCGGATCCTCGCGCCACGCCCGTGGGTCGACGGCGTAACCCAAGAGAAAGATCAACCGTGCCACCGGGACCTTGGGGCGAATGACGACGGTCGCCCCGTCGACCGCGACAATCCCGACGTACTGCGCCGCCTTGACCGTCCACTCCCCCGCCTGCCAGGAAGGCGTCACGGTCACCGCGCCCGTTGCCCCAAGTGTCCTGGCCTGCGCGGCGGTGAGGGAGATCCCATCGCGGGATTCGTACTCGGCGAGCCGCAGGACGGTCACAGCTCGGCGACGGGTGCAGCTGTCGCCCGGCGCAGTGCGACGAGCCCGAACTGGGCTTCCACGTCGCGCCCCTCACCGAAGTAGTGCTCTTCGAGGAGCGGCACGATCGCCGTACGCCAGATGCGTTCCAGCCCGCCCGGCTCCGCAACGCGCGGGCTCATCAGGTACGACGGACCGATCGCGAAGTCATCGTCGGCGATCCGCCGGTTGAGCTCTTCGAGCAATGCGGCGGCGGCGTCGGCCAGGTTGTTCGCCGCGAGCCATCGCCGCAGCAGGCCGGCGATGGGGGGTCTCGTCGGGAACAGCCCTTGGAACGGGAACCGTCGCCGCATCGCGGCATCGACGAGCGCGATCGACCGGTCGGCCGTATTCATCGTGCCGATCAGGAACAGGTTGCGCGGCAGGTAGAAGCTCTCGTCCGGTGAGTACTGGAGCGAGACCGACTGCCCGCGGTACTCGAGCAAGAAGTAGAGCTCACCGAAGACTTTGGCGAGGTTGGCTCGGTTGATCTCGTCGACGATCAGCACGTACGGATGGGTCGGGTCATCGGTCGCCTGTTTCGCGAGCCGGCGCAGTGGCCCGGGGACGACGTCGAAGTAGATCCCGCCCGAGCCGTCTGTGCTCGGTCGCGGGCGCAGTCCCTCGAAGAAGTCCTCATAGGCGTACGACGGATGGAACTGAACGATCGCGAACTCCCCGCCGCTGCTCTCTACGAGCGCCTTGCACAACTCCTGCGCGAGGTAGGTCTTGCCGGTTCCCGGCGGGCCGTAGAGAACGACCTGCCGCTTGTCGTTCAGCAGCTCGACCGTCTCGGCGAGCCAGCCCTGCGGCAACAGCAGGCGGTCGGCGAGCACCTGGTCGGGAGGCGGAAGCAGTACCTCCCGTGGCGCAGCCGCTTCGACAATCACTTCGTCGGTTGCGCCGAGGTCGAGCCCCGCCAGGCGCGCGAACTCGGCCAGGTACGGCGTGAGTTCGCTCTGCGTGAGCTGGCCCCGCAGACCGTTGGCTGCGTCGTCAGAGAGCTGCTGGCGTTGGAACGGCTGCCCAGCATTGATCCATCGCACGGGACGGCGCCGCTCGGAGAGGGGTGTCGGGTCGCTGTACGCCTCGCCAGTGACCGTCCCGACGTAGACCTTGGCGCCGTCGACGGTCGCAACGACGTCATCCGCGGCCATCTGGTTCACGAACCGGTCAAGTACGCCGACCACGACACCCTGGTGGACGATGTGCGCGTCGGGCATCGCGTCCTTAACCAGCTTCGCGATCTCGATGCGCGGCGTCCCTGCCCCGATCTTCGGCACCTGCGCGTAGCTGATCGAGCAGTACCCGCCGGCGAGCCAGGACGGTACGAGGTTCGTGCCGTCCACGTTCGCTCCCCGCACGAGCCAGGCCCGACGCGATCGCGACGCGGATGCTTCGAGCTGCGCCGCCTCGGCGTCCGCGGCCGCCTCGTCGTCGGAGTACGTGGTCCAGGCCGCCGCCCGATCCCGGCTCGCCTCCCACGCCTTGTAGCCCAGACCGGCCTGGCGGGCGAACTCCTCCGGATCGGGGTATCGCGCGTACGCGTCACGGCCGGCTTCGGTCACGCGCCACGTGCCCCGGTCCTTGACCAGCCAGCCCGCCTTGACGTTCACGATCGTGCCGAAGCGGAGCATCCTCGGGAAGCGCCGTATGCCGGGACGGTTGGGATAGTCCGAGTCCTCGAATGGCGTCGCAGGACAGATCTCCTCGCTGCGCTTCACTACCTCGGTAGCCGGCAAGCCGTCCTCTTCATCGTTCAGCACCGCGAACACAGCCCGCTGCAACTCGCCGAGCCTTCGCCGCGTGACCTCAGCCATGATCGGCCCGCCGGAACGTCACGCGCTGCGTCAGCAGATTCACTCCGTCAACCTGCCAGCGCGCACCAATCCACGCCCTCGACTGCACGCGCGTTCGGTTGGTCGTGTTGCCCCACCACGTGCGGTCAGTTCGCGCGCTCGGTGGTAGTCCGCCGACGAGGCGATCAAGCTCGGCGAAGCTGAACGTCGCCTCTGCGCCTCGGTGCCGCAACAGCCGTTCCGCAAGTGCGTCGTACTTCGCCATCTGCATCACCTTTCCGCGTGCCGAGGACCGCGGCCAGAAGGCTGCTCCAGAATCATGACGTACGCCGGTCCGCCCGCCATCGCCTCCGCCATCGCGCACCCTCGTCGCCGACAGCCTTCGCGTACGAGTGTCCGGCGCAACCAAGTCGTGAACGTCTGCACCACGGTGCACGCTTCGCTGCGTTGTGTCTGCCCACCAATCGGTACCGGGCCGGGTCCGGCGACAGTCCCGCGGTTGGCGCAGGAGCCAACCAGGGCCTGCGTTCAGCGTCGGCGTAATCCACGAAGCCACGGACGCCGCGCCGGTACTGCCGTCGGCGCGGCCGATCCGTGGAGATCCGCGCGGCGCCGCTCGAAGCGTGCCGCGACGTCAGACCACCGCTGCTCGGCGCGGCGACGGAGAAGCACGCCGAACGCGCCGACCACGAGGGCAAGTGCCGCCGGCCACGCGTGCCACCCGCCCGCAACGACGCTCGGAATAGAGGCACCGAGGGCAGCGCCCGCAGCGAGTACGAGCAGCTCACCGAGCAGCGCGAGAGACTCGCCGCGGTCGCGCGCATAGTCGCGATATGCCGCGACGATCCGACGGTCATCGATCGTCGAGGGCTGTGGCCACCCCCGTGGCATCGTTGTCCGCGGGGCGGCGACACCAAGGATCTCGGCATTGACCAGTGGCGCTCGCGCCCGCACACGACGGAACTCCGCGATGTTGCGCAGCCCAACGCGTGCGCACGTCACCGCCAGTGCCAGCACGATGCACGTGTAAGCCACCGTCACGGACCAGAGGCGAGCCATCTCAGGTCTCGTCGTCGAGCGGCGCGAGGTCAAGCGGGACTGGGCGGCTGACAGCCGCGAGAACACGGGCACAACATCCAACGAAAAGACCGACCATCCCGACGCTCGAAAGTCCTGAAGCGACGGACGAAGGGAGGCCCGCGGCGAGCAATACGGCTAGCGGCGCCAGGAACGCGAGGCCGATAGCAGCAGCGAGCCACGACACGCCGCGCCAAAGCCACGGCGCGGGCCGGCGCGGCTCCATCACCCGCGGCGAAGGCCCGTAGCAAATCCGCCGTCGAAGTGCCGCGCTCCGGCTCAGCACGCGGGGCGATCGATCGTCGGTGCTCGTCGTCACGTCCCCGTCCACCTCCGCTTCGACTGCAGCCGACCATGGCACAGCGCCAAGCTCGTGTGCAGCGTCCACGCCGGGCGCAGGGACGGCGACCAGTTCCCCCGTGGCGCGCTGCTCAACTTCGTCGGCGAGCTCCAACCCACTCCGCGAGTGCCTGCCGTGCCGCGTCCTCTACGACGACTACGTTCACTGACTCCGCGTGTTCACTCTCGCTGAACATTGGCGAGCAATGAACACTCCACCACTCAGGCGCCCCGCCGGTAGATCGCCAGCGCGTGGATCCTGCCCGACGTTCACGCGCTCCCGGCCGAACTGGAGGCGTTCCTCGACGCGGGCACACCACCGGTGTACGTCGCCTTCGGCAGCATGCGCGCCCCGAGCGACTTCGCGCGGGTGGCCATCGAGGCGATCCGCGCGCAGGACCGCCGCGCACTCGTCTCCCGCGGCTGGACCGACCTGGCCCTGATCTACGACCGGGACGGCTGCTTCGCCATCGGCGAGGTCAACCCAGCAGGCACTGTTTCCCGGGTGGCCGCGGTCGTGCACCACAGCGGCGCGGGCACTACGACGACGGCCGCGCGGGCCGGCGCGCCTCGATGGTGGTCCCAGATGGCGGACCCGCCGTACTGCCGGCCGGGTGGCCAGCCTGGGGATCGGCACGGTACACGACAGTCCGACGCCGACCACGAGTCCCAGTCCGCCGCGCTCAGCACGGCCCTGAACCCCAGGCCCGCGCCCGTGCGACCGCCGTGGCCGCTGGGTCTTTTCGTGGAGGGCATGTACGGAATTTGGCTCGTCCGCGGCATGGCGGGGCGGCCGGGGCGGTTCAGGCGTACGCCGAGTCGCAGAGTTGTCGGACGGCAGCAGCCAGAGCAGCCTCTTCTCGTTCGAGATCGCCCGCCAGGTCGATCGCATACACATGCACATCGACACCGGCCACTGTCCCAGCACGGCGCATGCCCCGGAACGAGTCGGCACCGCACGGCTGCACTACGACGGCGTGCGGCGACCGATACCCGACGGCGTACGCCAGCACCTGTTCGAGGTCTCGGCGGTCGATCCGCACACCAACGGCCTTGTACTTCATGTCAATCACCGCCGGATAACGGACCACGCCCTCCGACGACCCATGGAACAGCACAACGTCGGGTTTCATCTCGACGTCGTCATCGTCCGTCCTGTCGAACAAGAGCCGAAGAGCACCGGACGGCGGCTTGAGGTTGCCATCACGCACCTCCTCCGGCCACGCGTCGCGTACCGCATGCCGCGCAAGTACCTCTCGAACGTACCGTTCGAAGAGAGCCTCCATGTTGATCAGGAGCGTAGGCAGCACGACCCGCGATCCGGACCGCTCTACGACGACCGACTCGCCGTTCAGCAACGACGCCGCGAACTCGAGGACCGGCCGGTAGGGCGCGTGCCGCACGGGCAACTGCGCGCGACCGCTCACGACGGGATCACGCAGGAAGCCGTATGTCCGGTCGTACGTCACACCCGCGAGCATTTGCCACACCGCGTTGAGGTCCCGCGCGACCTGGCGGCGCTCGGCACGGCGAAGCGTGGAGGACACGCATCGCGCGTATGTATCGAGCCACATCACCGCGGCGAGCAGTAGCCGGTTCTCCGGGTTATCGACGGTGCGCTCGAAGTAGGAGGACGACACCGAGGGCGCCCCCCGCGGTACCGAGAGCTGCACCGTGCGCGAGACGCTGACCCGCCCGCGCGGAGCCGCGAAGTCGGTGTGCCGCTCTCGGTAACGGTGTAGGAAGCCCTGTGCCGACAGCCGCTCGATCTGCGCCCGCAACGATGCGGCGTACAGCGCGACGAGCGAGGGGTAGATCGTGCCGGCGACGTCGTAGTCACGCGAGAAGTCGGTGAGAACCATCCCAACGTGCGACGTCATCGCGAGGAGCCGATCAAGACTGCGCACCGGCACCCGCGGAGTCACCTGCAAAGTAACCTCATCGTTCAGCGGAATCACACCTACGTGACTTCGCGCCTGGATGCGCACGCCCTCGCGTGTGATCGTCACTTGGAACAGGTCGCGGCTCAGCACCTGCGGGTAGACGTCCAGCCGGCCTTCTTTGAGCAGCGCCGACGGCGCGAGGGCGTGCTCCTGCTCGCGAACGGTGATCGTCGTCGGGGTCATCCGGGCGGCGCGCCGCCGGGTTCGGGCTCGGCCAGCGCCGCATCCCACGCCCGCCGCACGGCAGCGAGCCCGTCGGGGTCGAGTTGGTATGCCCGTTCGAAGTGGAACCTCAGGTCGTGCTCCCACAGCCGGTTCAGGTCAGCGATGTCCTTCACGTTCAGGAAGTACGTCTGACCCACGACCGCGTGCGGGTTGCGCCCAGCCTTCGCCGCGGCGTTGGCCTGCTCGAAGAACGCCAGAACCTGCAAGCGGAGTAGCTCCGCCATGCCTTGGTCCCGGAGAAAGCTGTCGAGGATGCTCGCGTTTGGGTCCATCCGGTACTTCGCGAAACGACGACCGAGTGCGGCATCGACCTGGTCGACGCCGCGATCGTGCGGGTTCATCGTCGCCACGATGTGGACGTTGGGGGGCACCGATAGTTCTGTTCCGGAGGCGAGGCGAAACTTCTTGCCGCGCTTGGTCCGCTCCATGTAGGTCAGCGCTTCGCCGAAGACCCGCCCTGGGTCGGACCGCGACAGCTCGTCGATGACAAGCACGTACTGGTGATATGCCTCGGGGTCCTCGCGTGCGTCCCTGCAGATGAGCGCGAAGTGCTTCAGCCTGACCTGGTACCCGTCGTCGGTCGCGACGTAGCCCTCCATGAAGTCCTCG
Source organism: Frankiaceae bacterium (assembly GCA_030840645.1). Taxonomy (GTDB): domain Bacteria; phylum Actinomycetota; class Actinomycetes; order BP-191; family BP-191; genus BP-191. Next base: position 82,064 of record JAVEEC010000056.1, on the reverse strand, counting down.
TACTGGTACGACGGGTGGAACTGCACGATGCGTACCCGGTGCGGGTCACCGGCGATTGCCAACGCGACCTGCTCCGCGTAGTAGGTCTTACTCGTACCGGGGGGTCCGGTGAAGAGCACGCCGCCGTAGATGCCCAGCAGCTCCTTGACTCGCACGAGGATCGGATCGTCGTCGGCGATCTCGACCGAGGTCGGAGCATCGGTTTCCTCCGGCGGCGCGGGCGCCAACGTCTCTGCGTCGACTGGCGGCGGGAGAGCCACCGCGAGGTCCGCCGGCGTCAATCCCCGCACCTTGTGGCGCGTGAGGTCAGCCACTGCCGACGCCTCGCTCGGCGAACGGCTCGAACCAGCGACCCGCGACCTCGTCGCCCCAGTGGTAGACGGTGGCGAACTCGTCGTCGTCCACCACCCCGAACTCGCGCCGGAAGACGTCGACCAAGTCGTCCACCGTCGGTTCGACCGGCGCAACGATGCCGTGGTCGCGGAGGAGGAATACCGCCACGTCCGCCGCCGGCAGCGGTGCGCGGTTGAGCAGGTGCCGCACCGCGCGTTCGGCATGGTCGGGCGGCAGATTGTAGGTGCCGTCCGCGTTCACACTGACGACTTCGAGCGGACCCTGCCCAGCCCGCAAGCTGCTCGGCGCGTAACTTCCCGGAATGTTGCTGTTCCACCAGTAGAACTGGTCGGCACGATTCGCGGGCGTGTTAAAGGGCTTGAGGTAGGGCTTCCTCTTCGGTGCTCCAGGCACCTCCAGCAGGTGCCCGAGCCGCGACCACTCGGCCTGTATGTGGCTGAGGCTGCCGGCCCGAGCCGCCTGTTGACGCAAATGCAGGTACCCCGGGTAGAAGGCGTGCGTGGAGCGACCGATCAGCCGTCGAACCGACCGTTGTACGGCATCGAGCCGCAGCACCCACACACCGGCCCGTGCATCTACGTCGGCTACGCCCTGCGCCTCGGTCACGCGCGCATATTACGGCCAGTGAGGATGCAGATCGGTCCCGATGCCCGTCCGGCTCATTTCGCTCGCCACGCAGACGGTCGTCCCGGTGCCGACGAAGGGATCGAGAACGACGCCCGGCCGAAGGTTGTCGTGGCCGCAGTCGGACCATCCGACCGTACGGCGACGGGCGAACGTGAACTCGCGGAAGTAGCCGCCAAGAGCATGCTTCGCCTCGGCCGCCAGCACCTGCACGGCCAGGCTGTTCTTGCCCGTGCCGGTCTGGGTGCGCAACGCCTTGCCGGCATCGGAGACACCCGTGGCGCGGATCGCCGCGAAGTGCGCCGCCGTGAGCCCGGCAGCCTTCGCGAGCTCCATCGCGCGGCGCGCCTGCGGACGTTCCGGATCGAGTTCCGCGGTCCGCTCGACGATACGTCGTCGCGGCTCGCCGCACTCGCCGCAGACGCGCTCCGGGCAGGCCAGCGTGATCGCACGCCGGACCAGCTCGCTCGGGAACGGCGCCAGATGACGCCCCATGTTGCGCTCCGGATTCATTGGCCAGACGTCGCCGGGATTCGCACCCTTCCCGAACCGCATCGAATACCCATGGATGTCGTAGTAGTACGTGTCGTCCTGCGTCAGATGGAGGATGTATTCGTGGCGGCTGGTCAGCCGGTTGCGCGCCGGCTCCGGCATCCCGCGGTCCTTCGTCCAGATGATCCGGTTCCGGACTAGCCACCCCTCGTCGCCGGCGGCGAGCTCCAACCGGGCGGGGATGTTCGCGAGTGACTTCCGGTGGAACGAGTCACCGATGTTGAGAAAGATCGACCCGGTCGGCCGCAGTACGCGACGCCAGTCGCGCAGGCACTCCATCAACGACTCGACGTACGCCGCCGGCGTCCGCTCCAGACCGATCTGGCCGTCGACGTCGTAGTTCCGCTTGTTGAAGTACGGCGGCGAGGTGACGATCAGATCCACTGACGAGTCTGCCAACGGTACGTGCCGCGCGTCGCCGACAAAGACATGAGGCGTCGTCGTCGTCGCCAGGACGTCGACGTCCGCGACCGCTCGGAACCCCGTACGTTGGACCTCGGGTGTAACTGGAACGGCGCGTGCCTCAACCTCCGTCATCGCCGGCTCCTGCACCGCCACACTCCCGTCCCGGTGTCCGCGCGTCGAGAGCGTACGTGATGCCGCCCCGGCGCCGCCGGAGGCGCACCGTTTACGGTTTGCGCTCGCGTCGCCGTGGTCACCCCCTGTCGGAGGCTGGCCGGAACGGGTCGCGCACACCTCGCGCACAGACGCTCCGCTGCCCCCGTATGGGTCGCCGTCCCTCCGAGCACCTAATCCCTCCCGTCACGAGTTCGTCGACGGGTTCGCTACCCCGCCCGATGTTGGGTCCGATCAACGGCGCATAGACGACCGCTCATCCATGACGGCATGTCGATCAGCGTAGGTAAGCCTGCCAACGGGGTGTGACAGACGGCTCTGTCAGCCCCTGTCGCAACGCACTGGTTGGGACTCGCTCTGCACGGGACGTCTGCGACCGATTGCCGACCTCGTGATGAGGGCGATGACGAGGGCCGATGATCGTCAACCACCACGCTTCGCGGCGTCCTTCCGACGACCGTCGCATGGCCGCGCGTGGCGCCTCATGACGTCGTCTGCCGTGCAGGTCTTGATGGCAAATTGATGGCAAATGATCGTGAGGCCTGATCCGAAGGTTCCGGATCAGGCCTCTGACCTGCGCCTTCTTTGTAGCGGGGGCAGGATTTGAACCTGCGACCTCTGGGTTATGAGCCCAGCGAGCTACCGAGCTGCTCCACCCCGCGCCGGTTCGACCACCCTACCCGCGCCGCGAGGACAGGGGCAACTCGCGGTGTCGCAACGCTGAGAAGGGGAATGGCTACGCAGAGTGGGGGTTGCCGAGGCAGGAAGGCGACACGATGCCGAACATGACGATGCGGACGAAGGCGACGGTGGCGATCGCGGGGGCGACGGCACTCGCCACGGGCGCGGTGGCGCCGGCAGAGGCCCATAGCAGCACCGACACGGTCGGGCAGCACGCGCCGACGCTGGAGATGCGCGGGACGCTCAACCCCGCCGTCTACCACGCGTTCATCGACCGCAAGCTCGACCTCGCGCAGGCCTGGGCGAGCTCGCTGCACGCGCAGGTCGCGGCGGTGCCGTCGACGACGGTGCTGACCGGCGCGAGCCGCGGCGTGGCGAAGCAGAACCTCGCCAAGGTGCTCGCGGCGAAGCGGCTGCTCGCGAAGCTGCCGACGACCGGCCCGTACGCAGCCACCGCCGCGGAACGCGCGCAGGCCGCGGCGATCCACGCGTCGCTCGCCGGCACGGCGGCGATGCTCAAGTCGCTCCTCGCGAACGAGCCCGTCGTCGTGACGCCGACGTTCGTGAAGCCGGCGGTGCGCACGGTCAAGGTCGCGAAGGTCTTCGGCGTTCGTGACTTCCGCTGGTTCGGCTGGGACGGCCGCTGGCACGACGGCCGGCACGACGGGAAGCACCGCGCGCGGGTCGAGGGAACGCGCTCGGACCGGCACGACTGCGACCAGAAGCACGACGGGTAGGTAGGGCTCGAGACTGCTGGCCGGCGCCCGGCTCGGGGCGCCGGCCAGTGCTGTCTAACGCGGTGAGGGGCTCGGCGAGGCCGACGTCCCGGTGAGCCGGGTCAGCTCGGCGAGGTCCTTACGCAGCCGCTCCTGCTGCCGCGCGTACTCGGCGTAGTCCTGCCGCCCGAACGCCGCCGCGGCGGCCTGCAGGGCGGCGTTCGCGTCGGCGGTCAGCGCCCGGATCCGCGCGTTGACGTCGCCGACGGGCGGGGGCATCGTCGGCGGTACGACGGTGTCGGTGACGCCGAACGCCTGGTCGAGGGCGGCCGCGTACGTGTCCGCGAAGCCGACCCGGTCGCCGAAGCCGACGAAGACGCGTTTGAGCTGCGGGATCTGCGAGCCGGTGCCTGTCGACGTGGACTGGACGTAGACCGGCTGCACGAAGACCAGGGTGCCGCCGACGGGCAGCGTCAGGAGGTTGCCGAGGACGATCTCCGAGCCGTGCTGGTCGAGCAGCTCCAGCTCCTGCGACGCGACGGGCGACGTCTGGAACGTCGCGCCGCGCTGGACGGGGCCCGGCACGGCGGTGTTCGTCGGCAGCTCCAGGACGGACAGGTGGCCGAACCCTTCGGGATCATTCGAGACGGTGACGAACGCGGCGAGGTTCGGCCGGTTCCGCGCGGTCAGCGGCGACGTGAGCTGGAAGCTCGCCTTGGCCTGCCCGGGGAACTTCGCGTAGACGTAGTACGGCGGCTGCGGCGGCAGCGGCTTCGGCGCGGCGCCGGCGGCCGCGGCCTGCCGCGCCTCGGGCACCGACGGGTCGCCGGGCACGGCCCAGAAGTCGGCCTCCCGGAAGAACGCCGCGGGGTCGTCGATGTGGTAGCTCGCCAGCAGGTCGCGCTGGATCTTGAACAGGTCCTCGGGGTACCGGATGTGCGCGAGCAGGTCCGCGGGCATCTCCGAGCGCGGCCGCAGGGTGCCGGGGAAGACGCGCTCCCACGTCTTGAGCACCGGGTCCTCGGCGTCCCAGCGGTACAGCGTGACGGTGCCGTCGTACGCGTCGACGGTGGCCTTGACGGCGTTGCGGATGTAGTTGACCGAACGTGCGGTCTGCCGCGACGTGGTCGAGTCGCGGGTCGCTTCGTTCAGGCCGACGCGCTCGGAGTACGGGTAGCCGTTCGACGTCGTGTACGCGTCGACGACCCAGACGATCCGGCCGCCCACGACGACGGGGTACGGGTCCTGGTCGAGCTCGAGGTACGGCGCCGCCTTGCGGACCCGCTCGCGCGGGTCGCGGACGTAGAGGATCTTCGACTGCGGCTGCAGCGCGCCGGAGAGCAGCAGGTACCGGGAGCGGAACTTCACGGAGTACAGCAGTTTGCGCCAGAGGCTGCCGATGCCGACGCCGCCCTTGCCCGCGTAGGCGACGGCGACGTCACTGCCACCGCCCTCGGCCGGGCGGTCGACCTCCTGCTGGGTGGTGCCGACGACGCTGTAGTCCGGCGCCCGCTCGCCGTAGTAGATGCGCGGCTGGGTGATGTCGATGGTGCCGGCCGGCGGGATGTCGCGGACCTCGAACTTCGGCTGGCCCTGCGGGTCGACCTCGTTGGTCGGCGCGGCGACCAGGCCGTTGCCGTGGGTGAAGACGAGGTGCTGGTTGATCCAGTTCCGCTGGGCGGGCGCGAGGCCCGACTGGTCGAGCTCGCGGGCGCCGAGGACGTACGTCTCGGTCCGCCCGCCGACGTCGTACCTGTCGATGTCGAGGGTGTCGGGGAAGCCGTAGTAGCCGCGAATCTGCTGCAGCGACTCGAACGCGCCGTGCAGCTTGTTCGGGTCGAGCAGGCGGGCGTTGGCGATGGTGTCCTTGTCGGCGCGGAGGACAGCGTTCGGGACGGTCTGCTTGCCGGCGTACGGCGAGTACGTGACGTCGGTGTCCTTGCGCAGCCGGTACGCGGCGCGGGTCGCGTCGATGTTCCGCTTGATGTACGGCGCCTCGCGCTCGATCTCGTTCGGCTTGACCTGCGCCTGCTGCACGATGAACGGGTAGACGCCGCCGACGACGAGGCTCGACGCGAGCATCAGGCCGAGGCCGGTCGCGGGCAGCGCCCAGCCGCGGCGGACGACGGTGCCGAGGAAGAGCAGCGCGCAGATGACGGCGATGATCACCAGGATCTTCAACGCGGGGACCTGCGCGTTGACGTCGGTGTACGACGCCCCGGTGACCTTGCCGCGCGGGGAGAACGCGAGGCCGTACTGGTCGAGGTGGTACGCGTACGCCTTGAGCAGCACGAACAGCCCGAGCAGCACCGCAAGGTGCGCGCGGGTCGCGGCGAGGACGCGTTCGCCGCGGGTCTGCAGCCGGATGCCGCCGTACAGGTAGTGGATGCCCGCCGCGGCGAGCAGCGAGAGGAACACCGCGGCGAACAGGAACCCCATGACCATCCGCTGGAACGGGTAGGTGAACGCGAAGTACGAGACGTCGCGGTTGAACTGCGGGTCCTTCACGCCGAAGTCCACCGCGTGGCGCCAGAGCAGCCAGGTCTGCCAGCGGCCCGACGCCGCGACCCCGGCGATCAGTCCCACGAGCACCGCGATCGCGGCGATGACCCGGCCGACGAACGGTCCGACGGCGCCGCGGTAGCGGTCGAGGTTGCGCTGTTCGAGGCTGTCCGGGAGTCGTTCCGGCCTGAGGCGGTACGCGATCGCGATGTTGCTGCCGACCGTCACCGCCATCAGCAGCCCGAACACCGCGAACAGCAGGATCCGCGTCCGCAGCACCGTGTCGAACACGCGGGTGAACCCGATCTCGCCGAACCAGAGCCGGTCGGTCCAGAGCCCGGTGAACACCACGAACAGCCCGGCGAGGACGGCGAGCGCCAGCGCGATCGGGAGGAGGAGGCGACGGCGGTGCGGGACGGTCATATCGGCCACGAACGCAACGTACGCCCGGCGGCCCGCGCTCCGCGCGGCGGCGGGCCCGCGCCGCGCCGGGCAGAGCGGCCGGGGGGCGGGTCAGCCGAGGTGGGCGGGTTCGGTGTGGCAGTTGCAGCCGTCGCCGTAGGGCGGCAGTCCGTCGGCGGCGACGACCGCCTCGGTGAGGACCGTGCCGTCGCGGCCGTAGCAGCCGGGGCGCGGGCAGTGCGGCTCGCCGAACCGCTGCACGGCCTCCCACCCGCGAACGCCGCGCACCGCCTCGACGACGCCCGCGGAGCGCGCGACGCCGCGGACGCGGGCGAGCAGGTCGGCGGGCGGCTCGGGCCGCTGCGTTCCGGTCGCCGCGGCGGCGACCAGGCCGGCGGCGTACGGCTGGAGCACCGCGATCACCGCGTCCACGGCGACCTCGCCGACGTCGCCGATGCCGGGGGCGCCGAGGGCGCGGGCGGCCTTGGCGCCGCTCGTCGCCGCGGCGAGAACGACGTCCTCCGCCGCGACGGCGAGGCGCAGGGCCAGATCGTCGGCGTCCGTACCGGGCTCCGCGGCGGCGCGGGCGATGGCGTTGCCGAGCGGGTCACCGGGCGGGACCGGCTGCGGCGCAACGGTTTCCGGCACGACCGGCACCGAACGGTCGCGGGGCGGCTCGCCCAGCTCGGCCCGGAGCGCGTCGAACAGCAGGGGCAGCGGCGGGTGCAGGCCGCGCACGCGGGCGGCGGCGTCGGTACGGGCTGTCATCGGGCGCGTCCCTTCGGGCGGGCGGTACGGCGGCGCTTGGCGCGCGGGGGTGCGACGGCGGGGACCTCGAGCGAGAACGCGGACCCCTTGCCGAGCGTCGACTCGACCACGACGTCGAGGCCGAAGTCCTCGACGACCCGGCGGACGAACGACAGCCCGAGGCCGAGCCCGCCGACCGCGCGGGTCGAGGAGCCGTCGACCTGCTCGAACGGCGTGAACAGCCTCGCGCGCCGGCTCTCGGGGATGCCCTCCCCCGCGTCGCGGACGGTGAGCCGGACCCGGCCGTTCTCGGCGAGCGAGGCGGAGAGCGTGACGACGCCGGAGGAGTACTTCACGGCGTTGTCGACCAGCTCGTCGAACGCCTTCGCGACCCAGGCGGGGTCGACCTGGATCTCGGGCAGGCCCGCGGCGACCCGGCGGCGGAACTCTCGCGACGGCTCGCGGCGGCGCCACACGTCCAGGCGCTGGTCGAGGAATACGCCGACCTTGACCTGTGCGTACCGCGGCTCGACCCGGCCAGCCTCCATCGCGGCGACGTCGACGAGCAGGTCGACCACGCGGGCCATCCGGACGCTGGAGTCGAGGATGTTGGCCGCGTACAACGCGGTCTTGTCGGCCGGCAGGTCCGGCCTGCGGTGCAGGATCTCGGCGTAGCCGCGGATCGGGGTGAGCGGCGTGCGCAGCTCGTGGGAGACGTTGGAGAGGAACTCGGTCTTCATCCGTTCGACCTCGGCCTCGCGGGTCATGTCGCGGACGACGACGACGTGCCCGACGTCGTCGCGCAACGGCGTCGCGGCGAGCGACACAGCGACGAGGCCGCCGTCGAGGCGTTGCACGGTGCCGACACGGGCGACGCGGCTCTCGCCGAGGTCGGTGAGCAGCGGCTCGCCGGACGCCGTCGTACCGGCGAGGACGTCGGTCACGGCGAGGCCGATCAGGTCCGCCTCCTCGGCGGCGAGCAGGTCGGTGACGGCGCGGTTGACGCCGACGACCCGGTCGTCGCCGTCCGTCGTCACCAGCCCGTCGCCCATCGAGTCGAGGACGGTCGCCAGCCGCCCGCGCAGCGTCGCCTCGTCCTCGGCGGCGCGGCGCAGCGACTCGCTGTTCGCGGCCAGCGACGACGTCATGGCCTCGAACGTCCGCGCCAGCACGCCGAGCTCGTCGGCGGCGGTCACGCCGGTCCTGACGTCGAGCTCGCCCTTGCGGACGCGCGACGCGGCGAGGGTGAGGTCGGTGACCGGACGGACGATCCGACGGCCTAGCAGGACCGAGAGGGCGCCGACGAGCAGGGCGATGAGAACGGTGCCGAAGAACAGCGACGAGAGCACGCGGCGCTGGGTCGCGAGGATGACGTTCGAGTCGCCGGAGAGGACGAACACGCCGACGAGGGCGTCGTTCTCGGCGCGCACCGCTTGGAACCGCATGCCCGGCCGCGACCCCTCGGCGCCGACGGAAACGCCGTCGTCCTCGGGGCGCGTCTTGACGCGCAGAACGTCGGCGACGTGGCGGCGCTCGAACTCCCGGTCGATCAGCGCCACCCGCGCCGGCGGCAGCGTGCTGGCGACCCGGCGGCCGGCGACGTAGAGCGCGGCGTCGAACCTGATCGCCCGGGCGACCGCCTCGACGCGGACGGCGTCGATCGGGACCGCGTAGACGGCGGCGCCGAACGGCCGGACCGCGCCCGGCGGCGGCGCCGGCCCGAAGACCGGCGCGACGCCGAGCGCGACGAGCATCGGCGCCTTGCCGATGACGACGTCGAGGGTCGCGACGCCGTGCCGGTCGGTCGCCTGGAGCACCTCGCGGACGGCGGCGTTGCGGCGCAGCGACGCCTGGGCGACGGGGTCGGTCAGCCCGGAGAACGTCGCCCCGCCCGGGATGCGGCACGACGTGCTCCCGGTGGCGCAGATGACCCCGGTGACCGCGCGCGATCCGGTCGACGTGACGCCGATCTGGTCGGCGCAGACCGCGCTGCCGTTGAACGGGCACCCGGCGATGACGCGGGCGAGGTTGAGGGAGGTCTGCTTCTCGTTCTGGAGGTTGTCGACCTGGCCGTTGGCGACCTCGGCGAGGCGGCGTTCGCCGTCACGGCTCAGCTCGCCGGTGGCGACCGAGCCGACGATCAGCGCGGTGCCGAGCGCGAGGCCGAGGACGCCGGCGAGGATGGCCGCGACGACCTTGGCGAGCAGGCTGGTCTCGACCAGCCGGACGACGAACGCGAGGACCGCGACGCTCGCGACGCCGCGCAGGACGAGCAGCGCGACGGCTGCGGTCGTGCTCGTCCGCGCGGCCGGTGCGAGCAGCTCGGCGACACCGGTGACGGCGAGCGCCGCGGTGAGCAGGTCGGCACCGGGGCGGCGCGCGCGGCGCGACAGCACGGTGGCGAGGAACGCCGCGACGGCCGCGGTGAGTGCAGCCGGGGGCGCGGCGCCGAGCGGCACGACGACCGCGGCCGCCGACACCTGCGCGACGGCGAGGCCGCCCGCGCCGAGACCGATCAGAAGGTAGGCGAGCGCGCGGACGAGCGCGAACCGGTCGCCGCCGCCCTGGCCGAGCAGTGCGCCGGTCAGGCCGTGGGCGCCTGCGAGCAGGAGACCGCCCGCGACGAGCAGGCCGCGCGAGCCGCGCCGGTACGCCCGCGCGCCGCCCGCGGCGGCCAGCCCGAGCGCCGCCGCCAGCGCCAGCAGCTGCACCGCGGCGACCAGGGCGAACGGCACCGCGGCGTCCATGCCCGGATCGTACGGGTGCGGCCCGCGCTACGGGCTCAGGCGGGCGAGCGGCCCGCGGCGATGGCCTTCAACGCCGTCAGGCCGTCGCGCATCGACGCGACCCGGATCAGCCGCAGCCCCTTCGGCACGGCGCGGCTGGCCTCGTCGTAGTTGCCGGTCGGGGTGAGGAACCAGCGGGCGCCGTGGTCGCGCGCGGCGATCAGCTTCTGTGCGATGCCGCCGATCGCGCCTACGGTGCCGTCGTCGTCGATCGAGCCTGTGCCCGCCACGATCTGGCCGCCGGTGAGGTCCCCGGGCGTCAGCCGGTCGTAGATGCCGAGCGCGAACATCAGCCCGGCGCTCGGCCCGCCGACGTCGTTCAGGGCGATCGTCACGGGGAACGGCGGGTGCGGGTCGCGTTCGGCCAGCGCGACGCCCAGGACCGGGCGCTCGTCGGGGCCGACGGTGCGGCCCGCGACGGTCTTGACCTGCACGACGGCGTCCGCGCCGCCGCGCCGGTAGCCGACGGCGACGACGTCGCCGGGCCGGTGCAGGCCGACCAGGCGGCGCAGCGTGCAGACCGAGTCGACGGCCTGGCCGTCGATCGTCGTGACCACGTCGCCGACCTTCAGCCCCGCGGCCTTCGCGGGGCTGCTGTCGCCGACCTCCTCGATGACGACCCGCGCGGTGACCGGCGTGCCGAGCTCGCAGAGCGCCGCCGTGACGGCGTGCTGCTGCGACTCGGCCATCTCCTTCTTGGTCTCCTCGTCGGACTGCCGCTGCGACTGGCCCGGCGGGTAGATGACGTCGCGCGGCACGACGGCGTAGCGGCGGTCGAACCACTTGGCGATCGCGTCGCCGAGGGTGAGCTGGGGGAACACGTTGACGGTGGTCAGGTCGAGCTCGCCCTTGGCCGGGTGGTCGCGGTCGGGCGGGACCTGGATGAGCGGCGTGGTGCCGTTGGTGCCGAGGGTGTTGTAGACCGGGCCGGGGCCGAGGCCGACGTACGGCACCTTGAGCTGCGAGCCCCCGGCCCCGAGAACGACCGCGAGGGCCAGCGAGACGCCGAGCGTCGCGCCACGACTGGACATGCCGGTCACCCTAACCGTCACCGCGTACGCTCGGCCGGACGGCGCCGCGCGAGCGGCCTTGAGACGGGGGTGGGGAGCGCGACGGTGGGAGCGATGGGCGCCGCTGGCGCGGTCGTCGCGATCGGCCTCACGGCGTTCGTGGTGCTGCGGGACATGGTGGCGTTCGACCGCCCGGCGCCGCCTCCCCGGCCGGTCGAGCCGGTCGCCGCGCCCGTGGTCGCCCCGCCGGTGGTGGTCGCGCCCGAGCCCGAGCCGGAGTACGGCTCGCTGCTGGCGGGCCTCACGGAGACCGAGGCGGACGACCGGCCGGTGTCGCGGCGGATCGGGTCCGCGCTGCTGCTGGTCGCGGTGGTCGCGGCCGCGTCGACCGCGATCGGCGGGCTGATCTACCGCGGCCTGACGCGCTGAGGCTAGCGGACGAAGAAGCCGGTGCCCCGCGTGGAGGCGCCGTTCGCGACGGGGACCGCCTCGGCGATCGCGTCGACGGTCGGCTCGGCGAGCGCGGCGAGGTCCGCGGGCTCCGCGGACGGCTCGTCCAGCGCGCCGCCGGGCAGCTCGACCCGGTAGACGGTCTTGAACGCGAGCGGCACCTCGGTCAGCCCGAACACCCGGCTGTCCTCGACGCCCTCGACGTTGCGGAGGTGCTCGACCAGCCGGACCGCCTCCCCCAGCGACGGCGTGCGGCGGTGCTGCGGGGCGCCGTCGGCGCCGGTGTAGAAGACGACGTGCTCCACGGTGACGTTCCCCTCGGGGTGCGGGCGACTCTGTCCAGAAGGGGTCGGCAGCGGCGAGGGCCGTCTTGAGTCGTTCGGCCCGCGAATCGCGGGACGTTCGGCCGTACGAGGCCGCAACGGCGAGTGGGGCCGCGCCGTGACCCGCCCAGCCGGGTGCGGCACGGCCCCGCTCGGGTCCGCGTGGACGGCGTGTCCCCGTCCGGCAACACCCGGTGGACAGAACGGTCTGTTCGTGACCAACCAGGGCGTGTCACACTGCTCAACGCAGATGTAGCGAAACCCTCGCGCCACTTCTCCGTTGAGTAGGCAGGGTTTCCCAGATGCCCCGCGGAAGAGGTCCAGCGTGACGACGCAGCCCGAACTCCCCGATGCCGGCACGCTGCCCGCCGCCGGCACGCTGCCGGCGCGCCCGCTGCTCCGGCTCGCGCCCGTCCCCGCCGAGCCCGACGTCGACTTCGACGGCTTCGTCCGCAGCTACGAGGCCCGCCTGCGCCGCCTGGTGATGCGCCGGATCGGCGACCTCTGCGAGGCCGAGGAGATCACCCAGGAGACGCTGCTCCGCGCCTACCAGCACCGGGCGTCGTTCGGCTCCGAGGACGAGCTGATGGCCTGGTCGACGGTGGTGGCGCAGCGGCTGGTGATCGACCGGGTCCGCGTGCGCGGCCGGTCGATCGCGGTGGCCGAGGTGCCGGAGACCTCCCGGCTCGGCCGCGACACCGCCGAGATCGTCGTGGCGCGGCACGAGGCGCGGGCCGCGCTGGAGTCGTTGGAGGCCATCCCGACCCGCCAGGCCGCGATCCTCTGGGCCCGCGAGGTCGAGGGGCTGCACTACGAGGAGATCGCGGACCGCTTCGGGATCACCGAGCCCGCCGTCCGCTCGCTGCTGCACCGCGGCCGCAAGGCGCTGCGCAGGGAGTTCAAGGAGCGGACCGGCAGCCTGCCGCTGAACGGCCTGACGCCGTTCGCGCCGTGGCTGCTCGCCCTCAAGGCCGCGGGCCGGGTCCGCGGCGCCGCGAAGATGCTCGGCCGCAGCCCGGCCGCGGCGGTGGCGGCGTTGAGCCTGACCGGGCTGTTCGCGCTGGGCGGCGGCGGCGCGGTGCCCGGCAACACGCCTGGACCCGAGGTCCGCATCCGTCCGGCCGAGGGCGGCGCGACGCTGGTCCGCCCGATCCTCGGGCCCGCGACGACGGCCGAACGCCTCGCCCGCACCGCGACCGGGGACCGCGCGACCGGCGAGACCGCCGGCGGCGACGCGCGCACGACCCGCCCGCCCGTGATCCCCGACACGTCGACCTGCGCGGCGACGCGTGGCTTCCGGCCGTGCGTCGGTACCGAGGACCACCACAAGTGGGGCCACGCGATCGTCGTGGACCCGGGACTGCCGGACAACCCGGCCCACCAGGGCGCGATCGTGATCGAGCAGGACGCGGTCGACTGCTCGCAGGCGCTCGGGGACAGCGGTCCGGTCCGGTGCGGCTCCGTCGACCACGGCTCGAAGTCCGACCCCCTCCCCTCACCCAGCACTGAAGGAGCAACCCGATGATCCGCCGTCTCGTGGCCACCGCCGGCCTCGTCACCCTCTTCGCCGGGCTCGCCGCGGCGGTCGCCGTCCCCGCGAGCGCGGGCGAGGACGCCACGACCGTCTGCATCGGTCGCGAGGACCAGCGGACGCCGGGCTACGGCCAGGCCGTCTGCATCAAGGACTTCGTCCCGAGCAGCGACATCCTCACGGTGCCCGGCGAGGTGCGCGCGCCCGGCGGCCCCGGGGTGCACCTGCCGCCCGGGATCTAGTAGGGATCTGCGAAACCGTCCGAGCCGCCGCCGCCCGACTCGTTCTGTGAAGAACACCACGCTCGAGAGGGGCGGGTGGGCTGCACAGAAGGGGACGGCGCCCTCGCGGGCGCGGCCGGCTCAGGCGGAGCGGGCCAGCTCGCGGTCGGGCCGTTCGGCCGACGCGAGGACGCGGACGGTGCGCGACCACTCCTCGACCGTCGTGACCGGGTCGGCGGGCCGGGCCGGCCGGCTCGACCACGAGACCCAGACCAGACCCAGGACGAGGGTGATCGGGATGGGGAGCAGGAACAGCACTCCGCAACCATAGAACGTTCGTCAAATCGCGTGCGCCGCAACGCTTCCCGCTCCGGTCAGCGCCGGCGCCGCCGGGCCCGGACGACGGCCGCGGCACCGAGCAGCGCCGCCGTCGCGCCGGCCGCGCCGGCGGCCGCGCCGAGCGCCTCCTCGCGCCCCACCCGCCGCCCGCCGAACGCCGTGTGGTCGGCTGCCAGCGCGAGCTGCGCGCGCAGGCCGTCGACGTTGCCGTACTCGGGTCGCCAGCCCGCCTCGCGCAGCCGGTGCGCGGCGACGACCCAGGGGTGCGCGAGGTACGCGAGCTCGGAGGCGGGGGCGCGGGTGACGCCGGCGCGGTGCAGGCGTTCGGCCGTGGCGTACGCGACCGAGGGAGGCAGCTCGAGGCGGCGCTTGCCGGAGAGCGCCTCGACCTCGTTCTGGGTGAGCCAGCCGTCGGGGGCGGCGTCGTACGGGCCGTCGAGGCGCTGCTGGACGGCGACGACGCAGGCGGCCTCGAGGTCGGCGACGTGGCAGAACTGCCAGAGCGGCGCGGACCCGCGGACGAAGAGCAGCCGCCGCGACTCGAAGTGCCGGGTCAGCACGCTGTCGGCGCCCGGGCCGACCAGCGTCGCGGGCCGCAGGACGGCGATGGTGACGCCGGGGTCGGTGTGCCGGTGCGACTCCGCCTGCCGCTCGACCTCGACGAAGTCGCCGACGAGCGAGTCGTCGCGCTCGGCGCGCAACGGGGCGGTCTCGTCGAGGGGGACGGGGTTGTCCGGGCAGGCGCCGTAGACCATCGCGCTGGTGACGAGGGTGACGTGCCGGACGCCCGCGGCGGACGCGGCCTCAAGGACGTTCGCGGTGCCGCGGACGTTGGCGGCGCGACGTTCCGCGGGGGTGACGTCCGGGTGATGGAGCCCAGCCAGGTGGACGACGGCGTCGACGCCGGCGAGGTGGCGGTCCAGCAGCGGGTCGCGGACGTCGCCGACGCGCCACGTGACGTTCGTCCGCTGCGGCCCCCGGGCGACGTCGATCGCGACGACCCCGCGGACGCCGTCGAGGGCGGCGAGGCGGCGGACGACACCGGCTCCGAGGGTCCCGGCCGCGCCGGTCACGGCGACGGTGAACGGCCCGGTGCCGGACCCGCCGTTGTTCGCCGAGGGCCGAGAACTTCGCTGCCTCACCGGCGCCCCCGGGCGGTTACCGTGGTGTCCATGACGGACCTTCCGTTCGGATTCTCCCCCTCCGGGGGTCCCGACGACCTCGCGGCGAAGATCCCGTTCTTCGCCGAGCTGCAGAGACTCATGTCGTGGACCGGCGGACCGGTCAACTGGGACCTCGCCCGGCAGGTCGCGATCGCGACCGCGTCGGGCGGGGACGGGCCCGTTCCCGACTCTGCCTCCTCCGAGGTCACCGACGCGATCAGGCTCGCCGATCTCTGGCTGGATCCGTTGACGACGTTGCCGACCGGCGTCTCGATGACCGCCGCCTGGACCCGCGTCGCGTGGATCGAGGAGACGATCGGCGGTTGGGCGCGGCTGGTCGACCCGGTCGCGGCGAAGGTCGTCGGCGCGATGGCGGCCGCGCTGCCCGAGGAGGTGCGCGCCCAGGCCGGTCCGATGGCCGGGATGATGGGCCAGCTCGGCGGGCTGATGTTCGGGGCGCAGGTGGGGCAGGCGCTCGGGACGCTCGCCGCGGAGGTGCTGTCCGCGACCGACGTCGGCGTGCCGCTGTCGGGGACGGCGGCGCTGCTGCCGGCCAACGTCGCGGCGTTCGGCGAGGGCCTGGAGGTCCCGGCCGCCGAGGTCCGGCTCTACGTCGCGCTGCGCGAGGCTGCGCACCAGCGGCTCTTCGGCCACGTGCCCTGGCTGCGCGGGCACCTGGTCTCCGCGGTCGAGGCGTACGCCGCCGGCATCTCCGTCGACACGAGCGCGCTCGACCAGGCGATGCTCTCGATCGACCCGGCCAACCCGGAGAGCATCCAGGAGGCGTTGGGCGGCGGGTTCTTCGGCGTCGAGCGCACGCCGGAGCAGGCCGCCGCGCTGGCCCGGCTCGAGACCGCGCTGGCGCTGGTCGAGGGGTGGGTCGACGACGTCGTCGGGCAGGCCGCCGGCGACCACCTCCCCAACGCCAACGCCCTCGGCGAGACGATGCGCCGCCGCCGCGCGACGGGCGGGCCGGCCGAGCAGACGTTCGCGACGCTGGTCGGCCTCGAGCTGCGGCCGCGGCGGCTCAGGGAGGCGGCGACGGTGTTCCGATGGCTGCGCGAGCGGCGCGGCATCGAGGGCCGCGACGCGGTCTGGGCGCACCCGGACAACCTGCCGACGGCCGAGGACCTGAACGACCCGGTGGAGTTCGTCAGGGGCGACGAGGACTGAGCAGCGCGCGGGTGGCGTACCAGCCGTCCAGCCGCGGGTCGAGCCTGCTCACGTCCGCCGGCTTGCGGAGCCGGTGCCAGCCCGGGCCGACGACAACGGCGTTCGCGGGCGCGGCGGCGTGGACGTCGTCCAGGTCGCTGTCCAGGGTGATGCCGGCGAGCCAGTCGGGGGGCGGGAGGCGGCTCGCCAGACCGACGAGGCCGCCGTCGCGCGCGGGTAGGACGCCGGCCGCCCGGTCCTCGCAGGCGCCGTAGAGCTTGCCGACGAGCAGGCCGGGCAGGTCAGGGGCGTCCCCCGCGATGACGGCGCCGATGGTGGCGCCGGTGCGGTGCAGCGCGGCGAGGGCCGCGTACGGCGTCGGCTCGGTGGCGACGTACGCCGTGACGCCGGCGAGGTCGTCCAGGACGTCGAACGCGTCCGCCAGCAGTGCCGCGCGGTACGCGGCCGGGTCGACGCCCGGCGGCGGCGCGGGGTCGGTGGGGAGGACGGCGGCGGCGAGGACGTACGCCGTCATCCGAGCTCGAGCTGGACCCCGGCGTCCCGTGCCGGGCGGGGGGCGCAGCGGGCGGGGGCGCGGCGTTGCGCAGGCTCGGGCTGGACCGCAACGTCGTCGTCGGCGTCGCCCGCGAGCCCCGGGTGAGCCGCGGCGACGCCGAGCAGGTAGCCGCGCGCGCGTTCGGCGAGGGGGTAGCGGTTGACGTGCGCCCAGAACGCCGCCGAGTGGTCCGCCACGAGCAGGTGCGACAGCTCGTGGACGAGGACGTAGTCGACGACCCAGTCCGGCAGCTCGCGGAGCCGGTGGGAGAGCCGGATGGTGCCGTCGAGCGGGGTGCAGGAGCCCCAGCGGCCGTTCTGGTTGGTGACCCAGCGGACGGCGGACGGCCGGGCGGCGCCGTCGAGGTGACGGCGGGACAGGGCGAGCGCGCGGCGGCGGAGGTCCTCGTCGCCGCGCGGGCGCCGCGCGTCCTTGGCGGCGAGGCGGGCGAGCATCGTCTCGACCCAGTGCGCCTCCTCGGCCTTGGTCATCCGGGCCGGGAGCAGGACGACGGTCCGGTCCCCGTCGCGGTACGCGGAGACGGTGCGCCGGCGCTTGGCGCTGCGGCGTACCTCGACCCGGCCGCCGGGGCCCGGCGCGCCCGCGGCGTCCGGCGAGTCACTCACGCCTCCACCGTAACCCGCGCGCGGACGGACCCTGCCGCGCGCCGCGACTTTTTTTCCTCCACAGGGTGAACGTGCTGTTTCCGCAGGTCAGCAGGGGTGCTTGTGGATCATGGTCGCGTTGTCCACAGGCTTCTCGACACGCAGTCCACAGCGACACTCCACAGCGTCCACACCCCGTCCCCAACGTTGTCCACAGGCGATGGGCGCGGCGCGTTGACGCCCTGCTCGCGCGGCCCCTACGGTCGGAACCGACGAAGCCCCCGGGGGCCGAGGCACCACTCGCAAGGGGAAGGCGAGCGGTGGCGAGGCAACCGGGGGCTTTGCCGTTGCGCAGGGCTGTCGCGGACGCTCAGGCGCCGGTGAAGCGGGGCGGGCGGCGTTCGGCCCGGGCGGCCAGCCCTTCCCGCAGGTCCGCGCTGATCATCGTCAGCGGCTGGGCGAGCGCCTCCCACTCCAGCGCCGCGTCGAGCGGAGCGGCGAGCGCGGCCTTGGTGAGCCGGACGGCGATCGGCGCGCTGGCCGCGATGCCCTCGGCCGCCGCGAGCGCCGTCGCGAGGACGTCATCGGCGACGGCGCTGACCAGCCCGATGGCGTACGCCTCCGCGGCGTCGACCCGGCGCCCGGTCAGCAGCAGCTCGCGGGCGCGGGCCACGCCGACGACCTCGGGCAGGAGGTACGTCGCCGCCATCCCCGGGTGCATCCCGAGCTTGGCGAACGGCGCGCTGAACGACGCTTCCCTTGCGGCGTAACGGATGTCGCATGCCAGCGCGAGGCAGAGTCCCGCGCCGACGGCCGGGCCGTTGACGGCGGCGATGACCGGGACCGGCAGCATCCGGACGGAGAGCCAGGCGCGGTAGAACGGCAGCATCCGTTCGCGCACCGCCATCACGGTCAGGTCCGGCGACTCGCCGATCCACGACAGGTCCCCGCCCGCGCAGAAGGCGCTCCCGGCCCCCGTCACGACGACCGCCCGGACGGCCGGGTCGCCGCGCAGCGCCTCGACCGCCGCGACCCAGGCGCTGGTCAGCTCGGCGGTCATCGCGTTGCGGCGTTCCGGCAGGTCGAGGGTGAGGACCGCGACGTCGTCGCGGCGTTCGACTCGCAGCGGCCCGGTCATGCGGCGCAGCCTATTCGGCGTGCAGGACCGTTGCGGTGACGTACGCGACGCCCCGCCGCTCGATCCCGAGCCGGACGGCGGCGAGGTGCGACAGGTCGAGGATCGCGTTCCCGAACGGGCCCCGGTCGTTGATCCGCACGACGACGCAGCGGCGGCCGTGGCAGACCCGGAGCAGCGTGCCGAACGGCAGCGTCCGGTGCGCCGCCGTGAGCGCGCGGTCGGCCGCGAAGCGCTCGCCGCTCGCGGTCCGCCGCCCGTCGAAGCCGGGGCCGTACCACGTGGCCCGGCCGCGCAGGGTCGGTCCTTCGGCGCGCGGCGGCGCGGTCCGCGGGCTGCCGCGGCCGGCGCGGACCGGCGCGCGGCGGACGACGTCCGCGAGCGTGCGCGGGCTGGCCCGGCGGGCCAGCGCGGGGCGGCTGACGGCCGCGGCGGGGCGGGTCTCGGCGCGGAGCAGGGCCGGGGTCACGGTGCCGGTGAGGGCGAGGAGCCCGGCGGCGGCGTACGGCGCGCGGCGGCGGACATGGGACACCGGCCGTCGATGACGGCCGGTGGGGCTGGGTCGGATCATCGAGTGAGTCCCTCGCGCCTACGAGGTGAGCTGACGGGCTCGGGAGCGTGACTCCCTACGGAGGCCGGCGTGGCCGGTGTCCGATTCGCCCCGGGGGCGGTGCTGCTGCCCCGGCGGGTCCCCCGCGCGCCCCGGTCTGACTGCCGTCCCGAGGTCATGGGGGGTACGGCGTACGGGCGCTTCGGCGCGGTGCGTGAGGGAGCGTTCACCTCCTGTTCTGGGCTGGTCGGTGCTTGCAAATGTAGATGACTCATACGCTGCCGAGCCCGCTACCCCTGCTAGCCAGCAGCAAACAGTCACTCACGGTCACCCGACCGGGTGACAGTTCGGGGTGGGGACGAGCCGACGCAGAGGGGGACAACGACTCCCCCGGAGGCCACGATGCCGCGCCGACTGCCCGCCCTCGTCCTGGCGGTCGCCTGCGCCGGGATGGGTGCCGCCGCCCCCGCCCCGCTCGCCGCGGCCCGCCAGGTCGTGGTCACCTCGCCGCGCGGCGCCGCGTTCGCCGAGTCCGTTGTCCGCCGCGCGGGCGGGCAGGTCGTCGCGCGGGTGCCGCTCGCCGACGGCGTCGTCGCCCGCGTCCGTGGCTCGCTGCCCGGGTCCGTCCTGGTCGCCGAGGACCGCGCCTTCCACGTCACCGGCCTGTCCGCCGACACGGCGGGCGCCTCGACCGTCCGCTCCACCATCGGCCTCGCCCCGACCGGGCGCGAGGGCTCCGGCGTGACCGTGGCGCTCGTCGACACCGGCGTCGCGGACGTTCGCGACCTGCGCGGTGTCGTCACCGACCACGTCGACGTGACCGGTACGGGCAACGGCGACGCGTACGGCCACGGCACGTTCATGGCCGGCCTGATCGCCGGCAACGGCGCCTCCTCGAACGGCCGGTACACCGGCGTCGCCCCCGGCGCCCGGCTGCTGGACGTCAAGGTCGCCGACGGTGCCGGGACGACGTCGTTGTCCAAGGTGCTGCGCGGCCTCGAGGTCGTCGGCCGCCGCGACGTCGACGTGCTGAACCTCTCGCTCTCCTCCGGCAGCCCGCTGCCCTACCAGGTCGACCCGCTGACCCGGGCCCTCGACAAGCTCTGGGACCGCGGCGTCGTCGTCGTCGTGCCCAGCGGCAACGACGGCCCCGACGACCGTACGGTCACCTCGCCCGGCTCGGACCCGACCCTGCTGACGGTCGGCGCGGTCGACGACAACGGCACCGCGGCGCGTTCGGACGACACCGTTCCCTCGTGGTCCTCCCGCGGCCCCGCGCCGCAGGACGTCGCCAAGCCCGACCTGGCCGCCCCCGGCACGCACGTCGTGTCGCTGCGCGCGCCGGGCAGCACGGTGGACCGCACGAACCCGGACTCCCGCGTCGAGTCGGCGTACTTCCGCGGCTCGGGCACCTCGATGGCGACCGCGGTGACGTCGGGTGCGGCGGCGGCGCTGCTGGCCGAGCGCCGCGGCCTCTCGCCGGACAAGGTCAAGAACGTGCTCGTCGGCTCGACGTACGACGCCCCCGGCCTCGCCGTCGCGGACGCGGCGGGCAGCGGCGGGCTCGACCTCGCGGCGGCGTACGACGCCAAGGCCCGCAAGGTCCGTTCGGCGAAGGCCGGCCGGCCCGGCGGCGACCAGGAAGCGGCGTTCGCGGACCTGGCCGGCGCGTGGTTCGACAACGACTTCAACGCCGCCGCCCGCGCCTGGGCCCAGCTCGGGCCGCAGGCTCGCGCCTGGGCGGCCCGCGCCTGGGCCGCGATGGTCTGGCAGCGCGCGAACTCCTGGAGCACGGCCGAGTGGCTGGCGCGTGCCTGGGCGGCTCGTGCCTGGGCCGGCGCGGCGTGGTCCGGCGACGAGTGGCTGGCCCGCGCCTGGGCCGCCCGCGCCTGGGCCGACACCGACTGGGCGGCGCGGGCGTGGGCCGCGCGGGCCTGGGCGGCGCGTGCCTGGGCCGACGGCAGCTGGACCGCACGGGCCTGGTCGGACGATGCGTGGGCGGCTCGCGCCTGGGCAGCCGACGGCTGGGCCGCGCGGGCCTGGGCCGGCGACGAGTGGGCGGGCCGCGCGTGGGCCGGTCGCGCCTGGGCCGCGCGGGCGTGGGTGTCCGTCGACTGGGACGAGTCCTGATGCGTGCTTGCGCTCCCGTCGCCCGCGCGACGGCGGCCGGCCCCGGCTCGCCGTGACGGCGGCGCCGGTGGCCGGGCGGGTCGGGGACGTCTCCGAGCCGGGCGCGGCGCGCCCCGCTCGGCGGCGGCTCCGTACCGTCCCCGCCGGCGCCGGCTCCGTTGACCCGCACTCCGGGTCGTTCACCCGCTCGGTCCGCGCCGCGGCGCGGCGGGCGCGGAGCGCGGTGGCGTCGTTCGGCACGGCGGGTGGCCGCCCCCCTGGCCTGCTCGCGCTGGTGCTCGCCGTCGACGTCATGGGCCTCGCCGGCGCGCTCGCGGTCGGCCTCATGCTGCACGGCGGGTCGGGTATCGACCGGCTGCCCGTCGCCGGCGCGCTGCTGCTGCTGACCGCGCTGGGCGAGCTGACCGCCGTCCGGCTGCGGCACGGCGAGTCGACCGAGGAGCTGACGCTGTTCGAGGCGGCGGTCGTCGTGGACGTCCTGCTGCTCTCCCCCGCCGCCGCCGTCGTCGTGCCGGTGCTCGCGCTGGCGCTCGCGTCCGCGATCCGGCGCCGGCCGATGATGAAGGCGGCGTTCAACCTCGGCACGTACGCCCTCGCGACCGTCGTCCTCGTCGGGACGTTCCGCATCGTCGCCGGTGGCGCGGCGCCGTTCGCGGCGCGGTCCGTCATCGGGCTCACGCTCGGCACCGTCGGCTTCGCGGCCGTCAACCTGCTCTGCCTCGCCCGCGTGCTCTCCGTCGTCGAGGACGTTCCCGTGCGGGAGGTCCTCTCCGAGGGGTGGCGGCTCTCCGGCGTCATGGCGATCGGCAACGTCGCCCTCGGCACCGTCGTCGTCGCCGTCGGCCAGGCCGCACCGACACTGCTGCCGTTCACCGCGCTGCCCGCGGCCGCGCTGACCTACGCCTACCGGTCGGCCGCGGCGAGCATCGACGAACGCGACCGCGCCGCCCGCCTCCTCGACCTCTCGCAGGCGCTCGTCGGGCGGCTGGACGCGGACGAGCTGGTGGCGTCGTTCCTCACCTCGGCGCGGCAGGCGTTCCGCGCCGACCGCGCGCGGGTCGTGCTCGACGTGGGGCTGGCCGCGTGGCCGGTCGTCGTCGAGGTCTCCGCCGCCGGCGTCTCGCGCCGGCCCGCCACGACCGCCGACGTCGCGCTCCTGGAGCGCCCTGGCGGTGTCGGCAACGCCGCCGTGCTCGCCCGCGACCTGCTCCCCTCCGGCTGGGCCGAGGCGCTGCTGGCGCCGTTGGAGGCCGAAGG
The DNA here is from genome assembly GCA_030840645.1 of Frankiaceae bacterium. GTDB lineage: Bacteria > Actinomycetota > Actinomycetes > BP-191 > BP-191 > BP-191. The sequence continues at coordinate 59,702 of JAVEEC010000056.1, read as the reverse complement.
GCTGCGCCTCGGCGTGCTCGCCCTGGCCAAGGACTCGCGCGACTCGCACGGCGGGCTGTCCGACGGCGACGCCGCGCTGCTCACGCCGTTGGCGTCGGCCCTGTCCGTCGCGCTGCGTGGCGCGGAGCACCTCGAGCGCATCGCCGAGGAGACCGCGAAGCTCAAGGTCGTCGTCGACCACTCCTCCGACGGCATCCTCGTTCTCGACGGCGGCGGGCGGGTGCTGCTCTGGAACCCGGCCATGTCGGCCGTCACCGGCGTTCCCGCCGACGAGGCGCACGGCGTTCTCTCGGAACTGCTGCACGCGCTCGGCACCGACGGCGAGCGGGTCGACCCGCTCGCGGCGACGTTCGCGCTCACGCCGGAAGCGCCCCGCGTCACTGTCGAGATGGCCGTCGTCCGGCCGGACGGCGAGCAGCGTTGGGTGCGCTGCGCGCACGCCGGGCTGTTCGACGACGGTCGGCTGGTCCGCGACGTCGTCATCGTTCACGACGTCACGCGCCAGCGTGAGGTCGAGCGCCTCAAGGCCGACTTCATCGCGACCGTCTCGCACGAGCTGCGTACGCCGATCACGCCCATCAAGGGCTACGCCGACCTGCTCCGCCGCCGCGGCGAGCAGATGACCCCCGACAAGCGGAACGAGTGCCTCGAGATCATCGGCGACCGGGTCAACCACCTGGCCCGCCTCGTCGAGGACCTGCTCCTCGCGTCGCGCATCTCCTCGCCGCGCAACATCTCCCACGACGTGACGCTCGCCACCGGCGACCTGGTCGCGCTCACGCGCAGGTCGGCCGGGGACTTCACCACCGACGCCGCCCGCGTGAACCTCATGCTGCCCGAGGCGCCGGTGTTCGTGTCCTGCGACCCGATGCGCGCCGTCCAGGTCGTCGGCAACCTGATCTCGAACGCGCTGAAGTACTCGCCCTCGACCACGCAGGTCGACGTCGCCGTGACCGCGTACGACGGCAACGCGCGCGTCACCGTCACTGACCGCGGCCGTGGCATCCCCGCCGACCAGCTCGAAGCGGTGTTCGACAAGTTCCACCGCGTCGAGGACCCGTTGACGATGACGACCGGCGGCACCGGCCTCGGCCTGTACATCGCCCGCCAGCTCGCGCGGGCGATGGGCGGCGACGTGGTGCTGCGTTCGACGCTCGGCACGGGATCGACGTTCGTCCTCGTGCTGCCGCTCGCGGAGACGGTGGCGCCGTTGCCGCGGCTGCCGTTGGAGCCGTCCACGCCGCTGGAGCCGTCCACGCCGGCGGCCTCGTCGGCCGCACAGCCGGCGTCGTCCGCTGCGCAGGCGGAATCGTCGCTCGCCGCAGCGCTGGCCGCCCAGGCGGGACTGGCGTCCAGCATCGCCGGCGGGCACGCCGGCGGGCACGCACCGACGCCGCTGACTGCTACTGCGGTGGCTGTGCCGCGCACGGAGGTCGCCACCGGCTTCGCGGAGTTCGCGGCCGACCCGACGCCGGACGCCGACGCCGAGGCCGACGCGTACGACCCCGACTCCGGTGCCCGTCAGGCTCGCGTGCGGGCGTGCCGGAGCGTTCCGCACCAGTAGGGATCTGCGAAACGGTCCCGCTTCGCCGCCGCCCGACACGTTCTGTGAAGATCACCACGCTCAAGAGGGGCGCGTGGGCTGCACACAACGCGACGGCACCAGGAGCTTCGCAGCACCTCCTAGACCCTGCCCAGGTGCCCGGGTCGGCGCATCCCGGTCGCCGCATCCGGACTCCCGGACCGCCGCCCCGGACGACGTCCGCGTCTCGCCGCAGCGCGTCCGAGCGTGGCGGGGACACCCCGCGCCGTCACGCAACGTCACCACACCGCTACACGCGCCTTCCCCGCCATTCCCGCAGGTGCCTATACGCTCGCCTCAAGGAGCCGACACGAGGAGGAGCACCGTGGCCGAGAAGTACGAGGGCTACTGCGTGAAGTGCAAGGAGAAGCGCGAGTTCGACGGCGAGGTGACGACGACGGACAACGGCCGTCGCATGGCGAAGGGCCCCTGCCCCGTCTGCGGCACGAAGATGAACCGCATCCTCGGCAAGGCCTGACGCGCACGGCGCCGCGATCGCGGCGCGCCCTAGTCGTCCGACGGCGGCGTTCCCCGGGAACGTCGCCGTCGCCCGTTTCCCGGCCGCTCCGCCCACGCCCGGCCGGACCGGCCGCGGGGGTCGCGCGACGGTAACCACGTGAACGGCCCGTGCGGCGGTGCGCGGGTCCGCGGCCTCGTTGCCGATCTCATCCGAGCCTCCTGTCCGTCGATCCGATGTGCCCAGGAACAGCCAAGCGCGAGGCAGTGACAGAAGTCGCGGGGTTACGCGACCTGGGGACAACACCCGCCTGTGGATGACGGCCGTCCACAGATGCCGCGCGGTGCCAGAGTTCGCGGATGCTGTCCGACCGCGACCCGAGGTGCCACCCGTGCGACCCGTTCTGAAGCCGGCCCTGCGCCGCCTCTGGCGCAGCGACGACACGATGCAGCTCGGCGCCGACCCCGCGCACGCCGTGATCCTCGAAGGCGTCGACGGCGCGATCTCGAACGTCATGGCGCTGCTCGACGGCGCCCGCACGACCGAGGAGGTCGTCGCGGCGGCTGAGGTCGAGGGCGTGCCGGCGGCCGACGTACGCGGCCTGCTCATGGTGCTGCGCGACGTGCACCTGCTCGACGACGCCGGCATCGTTCCGCGGCGCCTCGCCGTCGCGGAACGTGCCCGCCTGCAGCCGGACCTCGCGACGCTGACGCTGCTGACGACCAAGCCGGGCGCGGGAGCGCGTTCGCTGGAGGACCGTCGCGGCGCTTCGGTCCTCGTCGTCGGCGCGGGGCGGGTCGGCGCGCTCGTCGCGTCGTTGCTCGCGGCTGCCGGGGTCGGGCACGTCGCCGTCCGCGACGAACGGCTGGCCGGCCCGCGGGACGCCGTTCCCGGTGGGCTGACGCCCGGGGACGACGGGCATGCGCGCGCGCTCGCCGCCGTGACGGCCGCGCAGCGCGCGGGTGCGGCTTCCGTGGACGGCGCGGTGCGGCCACCCGACGCGAACGACTGTCGGACCGCCGAGATCGCCGTCGTCGCCTGCGACGGCTGGCTGGTGCCGCCGGCACCGTTGATCGAGCTGTTCCGGGTCGTCGGCCTGCCGTATCTGGTGACCGGCGTGCGGGAGACGTACGGCATCGTCGGCCCGCTCGTCCGCCCGGGGCGTTCGTCCTGCCCGCGCTGCCTCGACCTGCACCGCGGCGCACGCGACCCGTCCTGGCCGGTGCTCGCCGCCCAGCTCGCCGCCGAGAGCGCGTACGACACGGAGGCCGCGTGCGACGTGGCGCTGGCGGCGGGCGTCGCCGCGCTGACCGCGGGCCAGGTGCTGGCGCATCTCATGGGACCGGGGCTGTCGCGGTGCGTGGACGCGACGTTGGAGTTGCGGCTCCCGGACTGGACGGTGCGGCGGCGGACCTGGACACCCCACGTCGACTGCCCGTGCGGTGCCGCGGAGGCGATCGCCGCGGCGGAGGCGGCCGAACGCGCGGCGCGGGTCGAGGCCGCCCTCGCCGCGGCAGCGAAGGCGGAACGGGAGGCCAGCGCTGCCGAGCAGGAGCCGGCGGGCAGGTCGGCGACGGGCAGCGGGCCGGCGGACAGCGGCATGCAGCGCGCGACGGTGAACGCGAACGAGGCGAGCGGATGACGGCGTTCCCTCGCACCGCGCGCGGTCCGCCGCAGGTCGGTACGGCACAGGAGTACGCGGCGCAGGCGAAGTTGCGCCGTCACGACGCGCGGCGGCACCGCGAGTGGGTCGAGGTGCGGTCACTGCCCGAGGTCCGGCCCGCGGTCCGAGCGCGAGGTTGCGGCCGCCATCGGGGCGCCTTCGGCGCGGCCGTGGGGCCGAGGTCTGGCTCGCATCGGGGACCGAGGTCCGGCCCGCATCGGGGACCGAGGTCCGGCCCGCATCGGGGCCGAGGTCCGGCTCGCCGTCGGGGTCCGGGGTCGGCTCGCCGTCGGCGGTCGGAGGTCCGGAGTGTGCGGGCCGCGCCGGCAGGCGATGATGGCCGGGTGGCCGACATCCCGCGCCGGGCAGTGACCCGTACGGTGAAGCTCGCCTCACTCCCCCTGGGTGTCGCGGGCCGCGCAACGCTCGGCATCGGCAAGCGCATCGGCGGGCGCCCGGCGGAGATCGTCGCGACGGAGCTGCAGCAGCGCACGGCGGAACAGATCTTCCGCGTGCTCGGCGAGCTCAAGGGCGGGGCGATGAAGCTCGGCCAGGCGTTGAGCGTGTTCGAGGCGGCGTTGCCGGAGGAGCTGGCCAAGCCGTACCGCGCGGCCCTGACCAAGCTGCAGGACTCGGCGCCGCCGCTACCCGTTGCCCAGGTGCACCGGGTGCTCGCGGAGGAGCTGGACCCGCAGTGGCGGAACGCGTTCGCGTCGTTCGACGACAAGCCGGCCGCCGCGGCGAGCATCGGCCAGGTACACCGTGGCGTCTGGCACGACGGGCGCGCGGTCGCGGTGAAGGTCCAGTACCCCGGCGCCGGGCGGGCGCTGCTCGCCGACCTGACCCAGTTGGGACGGGTGGCGCGGCTGTTCTCGGTGCTCAGTCCCGGGCTGGACATCAAGCCGCTCATCGCCGAGCTCAAGGTGCGGGTCGCGGAGGAGCTCGACTACGCACTGGAGGCGGAGGCGCAGGAAGCGTTCGCGACGGCGTACGACGGCGACCCCGCGTTCCATATCCCGCACGTGGTGGCGCACAGCGGCACGGTGCTGGTCAGCGAGTGGGTCGAGGGCACGCCGCTGTCGGCGATCATCAACGACGGCACGCCGGAGCAACGCAACCGCGCCGGCCTGCTGCTCGCCCGGTTCCTGTACGAGTCCCCGTCGCGGGTCGGGATGCTGCACGCCGACCCGCATCCGGGGAACTTCCGGCTCACCGATGACGGCCGCCTCGTCGTGCTCGACTTCGGCGCGGTTGCGCGCCTGCCCGGCGGCCTCCCTCCGGCGCTCGGCCGGATCGCCAGGTACACGCTCGACGGGCATGCCGAGCAGGTGGCGGCGCTGTTCCGCGAGGAGGGGTTCATCCGCCCGGGGCACGAGGTGCCGCCGACCGCGGTGCTGGAGTACTTCGGCCCCCTGCTGGAATCGATCGCGACGCACTCGTTCACGTTCAGCCGCGAGTGGCTGCGAACGCAGGGCGTCCGGCTGGGCGACCCGCGCAGCGCCGACTACCGCACCGGCCGCCAGTTCAACCTGCCGCCGACCTACCTGCTCGTGCACCGCGTCTCCGCGGGGACGACCGGTGTGCTCTGCCAGCTCGGCGCCAGTGGCGACTTCCGGGCGATCGCCGAGACGTACCTGCCCGGCTTCGCCGAGGCGGCCCGGGCGCCGCGGCGCGCACGGGTGCGACCGCCAGCCACGAAGGCACCGGCGCGGAAGGTCGCGCTCGCGAGCAAGGCCGCGACGACGAAGGCCGAGAAGGCGGCGATCCCGACGGCCGCCAGCACGCAGAGCCCGAAGGCCGGCACGAGGCAGAGCCCGAAGCCCGCCAAGAGGCAGAGCGCGACGCCCGCGAAGCGGCAGAGCGCGAAGCGGGAGCCGTGACCTACCAGTAGTCGGTGCTGAGGTTCGCCTCGATGGATCGCAGGTTCGACCGCGTGCACGCCTCGCACAACGTCTGCAGGCCGCGTTCGCTGGTCTGCACCGTCCACGTCGGCGGCGCGCCGTCCGGCGCCTGCGTCCCGCACCACGTGCAGTACGCGGGCGGCGGCTTCTCGTCCTTCGCCATGGGGAGACGGTAGCGCCGACCCGCAGCCGGAGCTCCGCCGGCGCTACAGCGAACCAAGATCGATGCCGAGGGCTCTACGTGGACGCGGCATGACGCGAGCCTTCGGGCTCGCCCAGGGCGGCTCGGTGTTCTGAGGGGGACACCGGGCCGCCCGCCGCCCATGGTGTGCGCGTTCTGAGGGGGACGCGGCACACCGGCCCGCGCTACGCGCGGCGGTACGCGAAAGGCCCGGCATCGAGATGCCGGGCCTTTCGTGGTTCCGAACGGAGTGCGGAGGAACGGCGCTCACCAGATGGCGAGCGACGCGGCACGGGCCCTGCGGCCCGCCGCCTCCGCCCGGCGCGCCCAGCGCCGTGCGGCGATCAGCCGCGCGGCACGGCCGGCGCTCCGGGACTCCGAGAGCAGGCGCTGCTGATGGCTTCGCGCCAGCTCCTCGTGGAGCAGCAACATGGTGTTCTCCTTGGTCGTGGTCTTGGTCGTGTGTGTGGTGCCGGCGGGCGCCGGGGTGACGGCCCTCATGCGGCGACGTCCTCCTTGCGCGGCCGGCCCCGCGGACGCTTGCGGGGCACGACGACGCCCTGGATGAGCAGCTCCCCGCCCCAGACGCCCCACGGCTCGCGCCGTTCGAGCGCCCCGGCCAGGCAGTCCGCCTTGATCGGGCAGTCGGTGCAGATCGTCTTGGCGTACTCGACGTCCGCCGGGCTCTCCGCGAAGAAGAGCTCGGGGTCGAAGCTCCAGCACGGCAGGTCCGTGCGGAGGTCGGCCGCCTCCATCAGGTCGAACACTGCGAGGTCACCTCCTTGTGACTCGAGCGGGGAAACGAAAAGGCCGCGGTCTCCTTGGCAGGAGTCCGCGGCCTCGAGGGGCGCCGGTCAGGTCAGGCAACCGGATGCTCTCGAGGCGGGTGGGACTCCTGGTCCGCGACGTGCGTCGACGCGACGCCGGCGAACGCGGACATGGGCGCGACCCCATTGATCCGCGGCTTGGCGGCGAGCGCGACGCTGCCCGTACGGGACGACGCGGGAACGGTGCCGAGGGCAGACGTCAGCGCGCGATCCGTACGGGTCGCAGTCCACGTGGTCTCCATCGGGCACCTCCTCTCGGCGTCGGTTCGGGTACGTCCTCGCGGAGGTTAAGCGACGTGGCCGTATCCGGCAACGGATTTACCGCGGCCCGCCGTCGACGTTACGAATCCGCAACCATCGCGAGGACCTCGGCGCCGAACTTGTCCAGCTTCGTCCCGCCGACGCCGGGTACGCCGGCCAGCTCCGACTCCCCCGCCGGCCGGGCCTTCGAGATGGCCGCGAGGGTGGCGTCGGTGAACACGCAGTACGCCGGCTGCCCGAGCCCGGCCGCCCGCTCGCGCCGCCAGTCCCGCAGCCGGTCGAACAGCGCCTGCTCGTCCGGCCCGAGCCCGTCCCGGGCCGCCTCGCGCGAGGCGGCCTTCGGCTTCGGTGCGGGCCGCGCGGCGGCCGGCACGATGCCGTCGAGGAACCGCGACACCCGCCGGGTGCGCCGCCCGCCCGCGGCGCGCGCGAGGGCCCAGCTCAGGTGGACGTGCGACCGCGCGCGGGTGACGCCGACGTAGAGGAGGCGCCGTTCCTCGTCGACCTCCTCCGGCGTGACGGCGTGGGTGATCGGCAGCGTCCCGTCGGTCAGGCCGGCGAGGAACACCGCATCCCACTCCAGGCCCTTGGCGGCGTGCAACGACGCCAGCGTGACGCCGGCGACGCTCGGCACGTGCTGGTCGGCGGCGCGCTGCTCCAGTTCGGCGACGAACTCCGCCAGTGGCACCGGCGCCGGGCGGGACGCGGCCTCGTCGGCGAGCCCCACGAGGGCCGTCAGGGCCTCCCAGCGGTCGCGTACGGCGCCCGCGCGCGCCGCCGGCTCCTCCGGGCCCCAGCCGACGGTCCCGAGCGCGCCGCGGACGGCCTCCGCCAACGGCACCTCCGACGGCACGTCACGGGCCGCGACCCGCAGCGACAGCATCGCCTCGCGCACCTCGGGCCGGTCGAAGTACCGCTCCCCGCCGCGGACGAGGTACGGCACGCCGGCCGCCGCGAGGGCGGCCTCGTAGACCTCGCTCTGCGCGTTGACGCGGTACAGCACGGCGATCTCGTGCGGCGGGGTCCCCGCGGCGATCAGCGCGGCCGCGGACCGCGCGATCCACGCCGCCTCGGCCGGCTCGTCGTCGAACTGCGTGTACACCGGCGCCGGGCCCTCTGGGCGCTGCGCGACCAGCCGCTTGCCGCCGGCGAGGACGCGGTTGGCCAGCCCGACGACCTGCGGGGTGGACCGGTAGTCGCGCACCAGCCGGACCACCGTCGCGGCCGGGTACCGCGACGGGAAGCCGAGCAGGTACTCGCGGGACGCGCCGGTGAACGAGTAGATCGTCTGGTCGTCGTCACCGACGACGCAGACCTCGGTCCGCTCGCCGAGCCACGCGTCGAGCAGCCGCTGCTGCAACGGCGAGACGTCCTGGTACTCGTCCACGACGAACTGCCGGTAACGGCGGCGCACCTCCTCGGCGACGTCCTCGTGGTCCTCGATGGCGGCCGCGGTGAGCATCAGCAGGTCGTCGAAGTCGACGTTGCCGCCGCGCTGCTTGAGGTCCTCGTACGTCGCGTACACGGCCGCCACCGACTCCAGCGGGAACGGCGGCTCGCGGTGCAGTGCCGTCGCCGCGGCCTCGTACGCCGCCGGCGAGACGAGCCGGGCCTTCGCCCACTCGATCTCGGCGACGAGGTCGCGCAGCTCGGGGCCGCGCGCCGAGAGGCGGTTGCGCCCGGCGGCGTTGCCGACGAGCGCGAACTTCGACTGCACGAGCGAGGGCACCTCGCCGCCGACGACGCGCGGCCAGAAGTAGGTGAGCTGCCGCAGCGCGGCGGCGTGGAACGTCCTGGCCTGGACCCGCTCGACGCCGAGCGCGCGCAGCCGCCCGCGCAGCTCGCCCGCCGCCCGCGCGGTGAACGTCACGGCCAGCACGTGCTCCGGCTGCACGGCGCCGGTGAGGGCGGCGTACGCGATCCGGTGCGTGATCGTCCGCGTCTTTCCGGTGCCGGCGCCCGCGAGGATGCAGACCGGCCCGCTGACCGCGAGCACGGCGGCGCGCTGCTCGTCGTCGAGCGAGGCGAGAACGTCGTCCGGGTGCACGAGCCGCAGTCTCCCAGGCGGGTGCGACAGGCGCGCGCGCGTCGCGTCCGGGTGAGCGCGCGGCACCGTTACCCGGCGGCGATGATGATGTCGTGCCGGGTGTACGGCGCCGTGTTGCGGAGACGCCCGTGCAGGGGAGAGGAGGCGGCCCGATGAGGGACCAGCTGGTGATGTTCACGACGACGTGGTGCGGCTACTGCGTCCGGCTCAAGCGCTTCCTCGACCGCGAGGGCATCGGCTACCGCGAGGTCAACATCGAGGAGGACCCGGCCGCCGCCGACTTCGTGATGTCGGTGAACGGCGGCAACCGGACCGTCCCGACGCTGCAGTTCCCCAGCGGCTCGGCACTCACCAACCCCAGCCCCGCGGAGATCCTGGTCGAGCTGGGGCGCCCTGCCTGACGGCTTCCGGCTTCCGCACGGGGGGCGCGTGGGGGACGATGATACGTACCCCTACGACAGCAAGGACCCCAGCACCATGTCACCCTCGCTCCGGCACCCGGCCATCGACGCCGCGCTGTCGACGGCCGCAACGCTGCTCGGCATGGAGGTCGTGTTCATCGGCGGGCTCGACGAGACGACGTTCACCTTCGACCGGGTCCGCGGCACGTGGCCCGGACTGGACGAGGGCATGGTGAACGACCGCACCGACTCGTTCTGCCACCGCATGCTCGCGGGCGCGCCGCCGGCCACCGCGGACGCCGCCGCCGACGCGCACTACGCCGACGCGCCGATCCGGGTGCGGCTCGGCGTCCGCTCGTACGTCGGCGTCCCGATCCGCGACGCGGAGGGCTCGGTCGTCGGGACGCTCTGCGGCATCGACCGTTCCTCGGTCCTCGTCGGCGAGGCCGCGGTCGGCGTCCTGCGCGAGCTGGCCGGCATCGTGTCCGCCCACCTCGCGGACGACGGGTCGGTCGCGGGCGCGGTGATCCGCCGTACGCCGGAGGGGTGGCAGGTCGACGACGGCGAACGCGGCGACCTCACCAGCGCGATGGTGCTCGCGGACCTGCTCGCCGACGACCTCGCGCCGGGCGGCCGCCCGGGCCGGCCAGACGCGCCGCTGGACGAGGTCGGCCAGCTGCGGCTCGCGATCACCCAGCTCGAGCACGCGCTGGCCGCGCGGGTGATCGTCGAGCAGGCGATCGGCGCCCTGGCCGAACGCTTCGAGATCGCGCCCCGCGAGGCGTTCGAACGGCTGCGCAAGATAGCCCGGCGTTCCGGCCTGCGGGTGCACGACCTGTCGCGGGACGTGATCCGTTCGGTGAGCGAGAAGGACGTCGCGCTGCCCGACGAGCTGCGGTAGCGACGCCGCCCGCGGCTGCTGCACCTCGACCCGTAGCGGTCAGCGCGGCAGCTCCGCCAGCTCCCGCCAGAGGTACGCCGCGGCCTCGGCACCCTTGGCGAGGTAGGGCAGGTGGACCTTCTCGTTCGGCGAGTGGATGCGGTCGTCGGGCAGCCCCACGCCGAGGAACACGACCGGCGCCTCCAGGACCTCGGCGAGGTCGGCCTCGGGGCCGCTGCCGCCCTCGCGGGTGTAGAGGACCCGCGTGCCGAACGCCTGCTCCATCGCCCGCGTCGCGGCCTGCACCGCCGGGTGGTCGAGCGGCGTGAGACACGGGCGGACGCCGCCGAAGAACGTCATCTCGTGCCGCAGCCCGTCGGCCAGCGTCGCCGCGACCCACGCGCGGACCGCCGCCTCGACCTCCTCCGGCCGCTGGTCCGCGACGAGGCGGAACGAGATCTTCGCGTGCGCATCGGCCGGGATGATCGTCTTCTGGCCCGCGCCGGTGTAGCCGCCCCAGATGCCGTTGACCTCGGCGGTGGGCCGGGCGCCGACGCGTTCCAGGGTCGAGTACCCGGCCTCGCCGAGCGTCGCGGTCGACGCGGCGTCGTCGAGCCAGGCGGCCTCGTCGAACGGCAGCGCCGCCATCAGCTCGCGCTCGCGTTCCGACAGCGGGACGACGCGGTCGTAGAAGCCCGGGATGGTGACGTGCCGCTGGTCGTCGTGCAGCGCGGCGACGAGTCTCGCGAGCTCCGTCGCGGGGTTGGGCACACCGCCGCCGAACGAGCCGCTGTGCAGGTCGACGCGCGGGCCGTAGACGTCGAGCTGCGCGTACACCATGCCGCGCATACCTATGCACATCGACGGGGTGTCCTTGTCGAAGATGCCGGTGTCGCTGACGACGACGACGTCGCAGCGCAGCCGCTCGCGTTCGCGGCGGAGCAGGGCGGCGAAGTTCGGCGAGCCGATCTCCTCCTCGCCCTCGACCAGGACCTTGAGGTTGACGCCGATCTCGCCGTACACGGCCAGTGCCGCTTCGAGACCGAGCAGGTGGAACAGCACCTGCCCCTTGTCGTCGACGGCGCCGCGGGCGTACAGATCGTCGCCGCGGATCGTCGGCTCGAACGGCGGCGACTCCCACAGCTCCAGCGGGTCGACGGGCTGCACGTCGTGGTGGCCGTAGACGACGACGGTCGGCTTGTCGTCGCCGACATGCCGCTCGGCGTAGACGGCAGGGTGGCCGTCGTTGCCGGTCTCCCAGACCTCGACAGTCTCGAACCCGCTGCGCCGCAGCGCTTCCGCCGCCCACTCCGCGGAACGCCGGACGTCCGCCCGGTGCTCGGGGTCCGCGGAGATGCTCGGGATGCGCAGCCACGCGTCGAGGTCGGCGTGCAGACGGTGGGTGTGGGCGGCGACGTAGTCGCGTACGGTCTCGGTCACGCGCCCACCCTAGGCGAGCCGTTCGCGGGAGGTTCGAGTGTCCGTCGTCGACGACTATGCGCCCCTGCCGCCGCCCGCGGTGGTGCCGCGCCGCGGCCCGCTCGCGCCGGTCGCGGCCGGGCTGGGCGCCGCCGTCGCCGGAGCACTCGTGTGGTTCGCGCTCGCCGTGCTGCTCGACGTGCGGCTCGCGCTGGTCGGCCTCGCGATCGGCGTCGCCGTCGCGTGGGCGGTGCGCCGGGCCGGCGGCGGGACCACCCCCGCGTACGGCGCGCTGGCCGCGGCGCTCGCGCTGCTCGGCTGCGCGCTCGGCCACCTGCTGGAGGAGTACGCGCGGCTCGCGCGCTACCTGGACACCGGGCTCGGCTACCTGATCCGCCACGCGCCGGTGTCGCTGATGCGCGAGCTCTGGCTCAGGGACGCGTCGTTCTTCACCTGGCTGATCTTCGGCCTGGCCGCGTTCACGGCGTTCCGCGGGGTCGTGAGGCCGCGCCGTTGATCCGGGCGGTGTTCTTCGACGTCGGCGAGACGCTGCTGTCGGAGGAGGGCGTGTGGGGGGCGTGGGCCGACTGGTACGGCGTGCCGCGGCTCACGTTGTCCGGCGTCCTCGGGGCGGTCGTCGAACGCCGGGGGCACCACCTCGACGTGCTGCGGACGTTCGACCAGGACTTCGACCTCGACGCGGCGGAGGCCGCGCGGGCGGCGGCCGGGCGCTCGTACGTCCTGTCGGCGGCCGACCTCTACCCGGACGCCGTGCCCTGCCTGCGCGCGGTCAAGGCCGCAGGCCTCGTCGTCGGCGTCGCCGGCAACCAGCCGCCCGACGTCTCCGAACGGCTGGTGCACTCGCTCGGCCTCGACCTCGACGTGGTCGCGTCCTCGGCGGCGTGGGGGGTGGAGAAGCCGGACCCGGGGTTCTTCGTCCGGCTCGCGGCGGAGAGCGGCCTCGCGGCGGCGGAGATCGCCTACGTCGGCGACCGCGTCGACAACGACGTCCTCCCCGCGAAGGCCGCAGGCATGACGGCGGTGTTCCTGCGGCGCGGGCCGTGGGGGTACGTGCACGCGGGCTGGCCGGAGGCCGCGGCGGCGGATCTGCGCATCGACTCGCTCGCGGCCCTCCCGGCGGCGTTGGCGGCGTTGTCGTAGCCCGTGGCTACTGTTGTCGGCGTGCCGAACCGCCTCCTCCTGACGCTGCTGCTGCTCGCCGCCGTCGCCTGCTCGCCGTCCTCGGCGCCGCGCCGAACCGCGCCGTCGCCGATCTCGCGGCCGCCGACGTTGGGGCGCGTGCCGTCGACGTCCGCGGCGCCCGACGCGCGGGGCAGCGGCAACGCCGTGACGCTTGCGTTCGGCGGCGACGTGCACTTCGAGGGGGCGTCGCGGTCCGCGCTGTCGGGCGGGCTGCGCGCGATCACGCCGTTGCTGTCGGCGGCCGACGTGGCGATGGTCAACCTGGAGACGGCGGTCACCGACCGCGGCACCCGGGCACCGAAGGAGTTCAACTTCCGGGCGCCGGCATCGGCGTTCGCGGCGCTGCGCGCGGCCGGCATCGACGTCGTGACGGAGGCGAACAACCACGGCATGGACTACGGCGTGGTCGGCCTGCGCGACTCGATCGCGGCGGCGCGCGCGGCGCGGTTCCCGGTCGTGGGGATCGGGCTCGACGCGGCAGCGGCGTTCGCGCCGTACCGCGTGACGGTGAAGGGGCAGCGGCTCGCGTTCATCGGCGCGACGCAGGTGCTGGACAACAACCTCAAGGCGGCGTGGTCCGCTGGCGACGGCAAGCCAGGCCTCGCGTCGGCGTACGACGAGGCGCGGCTGCTCGCCGCAGTCCGCGCGGCGCGGGCGACATCGGACACGGTCGTCGTGTACCTGCACTGGGGCGAGGAGCGGCATACCTGCCCGATCCCGCGCCAGCCGGAGATCGCGCGCAAGCTCGCCGCCGCAGGCGCGGACGTCGTCGTCGGCTCGCACGCGCACGTGCTGCTCGGCGCGGGGATGCTCGGGCGGGCGTTCGTGTCGTACGGGCTCGGGAACTTCGTCTTCTACGCGCGCGGCGGCATCGGCGCGCAGACCGGCGTGCTGACGGTGACGATCACCGGGCGCCACGTCGACCGCTACCGATGGTCGCCCGCGGTGATCAGCGGCGGCATCCCCCGGCCGGTGACCGGCGCGGCGGCCGACGCGGCGCGACGGCGGTGGGCGGCGTTACGAGGCTGCGCCGGGCTGGCCGCCTGACCCGGCCCCCGGCTCCCGTTGTGTGCGGGATTTGCAGGCGCTAGCCGGGCGAATCCCGCACACAACGCGGCGGAGCGGGCGGCGCGGCGGGCGCGTTCAGAACAACGCTGTCTGCGCGCCGACGGCGGGGTCGGAGAGGAGCGCGGCCAGGGCCTCCTCGTCGAGCAGGGTGTCGGGTCGCCGGACGGCGTTCTCGGCGACGTACAGGAACCCGGCCCGCACCGTCGCCGGGTCGACGCCCGCGATGCCTGCCCAGGCGAGCCGGTAGACGCTGAGCTGCACCGACGCCGCCGCGAAGTCGCGCGGCACGGCGCCGGTCTTGTAGTCGACCACGTCGTAGCCGCCGTCCGGGTCGGCGTAGACGGCATCGATCCGCCCGCGCACGACCCGGCCGCCGACGACGAGCTCGAACGCCGCCTCCACCGCGACCGGCCGCCGCTCGGCGTACGCCGAGGCGAGGAACGACTCCTTCAGCGCCGCCAGCGTCGCGTCGTCGAGGTCGTCGTCGCGCGCGCCGGGCAGGTCCTCGGCGTCGAGGAGCGGGCGGTCGCCGTACAGCGACTCGACCCACGTGTGGAACCTCGTGCCGCGCCGCGCGCGCGCGCCGGGAGGTTGCGGCAGCGGGCGGGCGAGGCGGCGGGCCAGCTCGTCCGGGTCCTCGGCGAGCAGCACGATCTGGCTGGCGGTGAGGCGGGCGGGCAGGGGGACGAGGCGTTCGCCGCGACGTGCGTCGCGCAGCTCGGTCAACAGCAGCTCGGCCTCGGTCGCCCAGGTGGCGTCGGTCGCGGCATCGGCAGGGATCAACGGGCGCGCGCCCGGGGTCGGGGCGGCCATCGCGTCGCGGACGAGCCGGGCGGCGTCCTCGCGGCGGGCCAGCCGGTCGGCCGCGTACGCCGCCGGCCACGGTACGTCGACCCGGCTGGCGGCGAGCAGCGGGTTGCCGCCCTCCGGCTCCCCCGCGACCGTCTCGACGGTGACGAGGTCGCCGAGCCCGAGCACCTCGGTCAGCAGGGTGGACGGCCCCTTCGGCCGGACCTGCGCGGCACCCCACCAGTACCCGGAGAGCAGCAGCGTGTGGCGGGCGCGGGTGAACGCGACGTAGCCGAGGCGGCGTTCCTCGTCGTCGTTGTCGGCGGTGCAGTCGTCCTTGAACGCGGTCAGCCCCGGCGTCGTGAACGCCCCCAGCGTCGGGAGGTCGGCGCTGTCGCCGCGCAGCTCGTACGGCAGCACCTCGGCCCGCTGCGTCCACCGCGCCCGCCCCTGGCTGGACGGGAACACGCCATGGGACAGCCCTGGCACGGCGACGACGTCCCACTCCAAGCCCTTGGCCTTGTGGACGGTGAGCAGCTTGACGGTGTCGGCGCCGGACACGCCGCCCGCGTCGAGACCGTTCTCGACGTCGGCGGCGGCGTCGAGGTAGGCGAGGAACGCCCGCGCGTCGCTCGTCCCGTCGACGCCGGTGAAGTGCGCCGCGTGGTCGAGGAACGCCGCGAGGTTGGCCGCGCGCGCGACCGCGACGCGGTCCGGCTCGGCCTCGATCTCGACGTCGAGGCCGGTCCGGCCGACGATCTCGGCGACGACGTCCACGACCGGCTGCCCCAGCAACGGCCGCAACCCGCGCAGCTCGTCGCGCAGGGCGAGCAGCCGCTCGTACGCCTCGGCCGAGTAGTGGTCGGGCCCGCCGAGGCTGTCCAGCGCGTCGGCGAACGACACCACGTCGACCGGGTCGACGCCCACCGCCGCCGCGCGCAGCGCCGCGTCGGCGTCGGCGCGGTCGGGCGGGTCGGACCTCGCGGGCGCGGCGAGGTGGCGGGCGCGGCGGCCGAGCGCGACCAGGTCGCGCGGCCCGAGCCGCCAGCGCGGGCCGGTGAGGATGCGGACCAGCGCCGGGTTGGCGGCGGGGTCCACGAGCACCCGGAGGTACGCCACCACGTCGGCGACCTCCGGCATCTCCAGCAGGCCGCCGAGGCCGACGACCTCGACGGGTACGTCGCGGTCGACCAGCGCCTGGTGCAGCAGCACGAAGTCGGTCCGCCGGCGGCAGAGGACCGCGCACTCCTTCGGCGCCGTGCCAGCGGTCACGACGGCGGCGATCGCGGACGCGACCCACGCGGCCTCGTCCTCGACGGTCGGGTGCAGCGCGACGCGGACCTCGCCGGCGTCCTCGGCCCCAGCGCACGGCGACAGCTCGGGTACGTCGACAGGCGGGCGGCGCAGCGCGCCCGGCGACGTGGTCAACGGCCGGGCGACGGCGTTGGCGACGGCGAGGACGCGGCCGTCGCAACGGAAGCTGGTCATCAACGGCAGCACCGCGGCGGGCGTACCGGAGGCCGTCGGGAAGTGCGAAGGGAAGCGGGCGAGGTTGCCGACGCTGGCGCCGCGCCAGCCGTAGATGCCCTGGTTCGGGTCGCCGACCGCGGTCACGCTGTCGCCGCCGCCGAACAGCCGCTGGAGCAGGCGGCGTTGGGCGACGCCGGTGTCCTGGTACTCGTCGAGCAGGACGGCGGCGTACCGCACCCGCTCGGCGGCGCCGACCTCGGGCGCGGCGTCGGCGATCTCGGCGGCGAGCGCGACCTGGTCGCCGAAGTCGAGCAGGTCGCGGTCGCGCTTGGCGGCGCGGTAGGCGACGACCAGGTCGAGCAGCTCGTCGCGCGCGCGGGCCGTGTCGGCGCACAGGGCGACGCGCTGCGTCGGCTTCGCGAGCGCGTCGACCTCGCGGGCAACCCGCGCGTCGAACGCCCGCACGTCCTCGGGCGACGTGAGGTGCTCCGACAGCTCGCCATCCAGCGCGAGCAGCAGGCGGGTGACGTAGGGCGGCTGCCACCGCAGGTGCCGGAACGGCCCCTGCGCCCGCCGCACCACCCGCCCCGCGACCTTCCAGCGGGTCGCCTCGGTGAGCAGCTCGGACTGCGGCTCGCGGCCGATCCGCAGCGCGTGGTCGCGGACGACCGCGGCGGCGTAGGCGTGGTACGTCGACACGGTCGGCAGGTCGTCGACCAGGTCCTCCGCAACGATGCCCGCGCGGGTGAGTGCCTGCAGCGCGCCGCGCACGCGGGTGCCGAGCTCGGCGGCCGCCTTGTTCGTGAACGTCAGCCCCAGCACCGAGGACGCGGGCACCCGGTGGAACGCCACGAGGTGGACGACGCGCGCGGCCATCACCGCGGTCTTGCCGGAGCCCGCGCCCGCGACGACGAGCAACGGCTCGCGCGGCGCCGTCGCGACGGCGAGCTGCCCCGGCGTCGGGGTGAAGCCGAGGACGGCGGCGAGGTACGCGCCGCCCGCATCGGGCGCGAGGCCGCGCGTGTCCGGCAGCAGCGTCGTCACGAGACCACCTGCCCGCCGGCCGGGTGCGCGGGGCAGCAGCCGCGGAACGGGCAGCGGTCGCAGTCGTCGTCGGGCCGCGCCGGGTACCGCTCGGCCCGGATGCCCCGAGCCGTGCCGTCGAGCAGGTCGTGTACCCAGGTCACCGGCGCCTCCGGCAACGGCTCCTGGGTCTGCACCTGCGGCACGCCGCCCTTGCGCTCGACCCGGAGCCAGACCAGGTCCGCGCCACCGAGGGCGGCCGGCGGGCCGAACGCCGCCTCCCGCGCGGCGAGCTGGTAGACGCCGAGCTGCGGGTCGCGGTCGACCTCGTCGCGGGCCTTGGCCGTCCGGCCGGTCTTGAAGTCGACGACGTGTACGGCACCGTCGGCCGCGACCTCGACCCGGTCGGCCGAGCCGACCAGCTCGACGTCGCCGACCGTCACGCGGAACGCCATCTCGCTGCCCGCCACCTCGCGTCCGCGCGCCGAGTGCCAGGCGAGGAAGCGGCGCAGCGCCGACTCGGCCTCGCGGCGTTCGGCGGCGCCGTGCCACGGCGCCTCGAAGCCGAGCGACGGCCAGACCGTGTCGAGCCGCCCCAGCAACGCGTCGACGTCGGGAGCGAGCACGCCCTCGCTCACCAGCCGGACCACGGCGTGCAGCACCACGCCGAAACCCTGCGCCGCGGTCGAGGGGCCGCGGGCGCCCGCCTCGCGTTCGAGCAGCCAGCGCAGCGGGCAGCGCTGGTGCGCCGCGAGGGCCGAGCCGGACAGCACCAACGGCGCCTCCGGGTCCCGCGCCGGCCGCACCCCGGGCGTCACCGCGCGCAGCCCCCACCACGCGTCCGGGTCCGCGACGGGGACGAGCGCGGCACCGTCGCCCCCCCGCGCCGTCGCGAGCGCGGCGAGGCGGTGCGCCGCGGCCCGCCGCAGCGCGTCCGACGACGCCGGGTCGGCGAGGGAACGGCGCAGCCGCGCGACGAGCGAGCCGGCCGAGAGCGTCCCTGCGGCGGCCGCGGCCCGGTCCCGCACCGGCTCGACCCCGAGCTCGTCGAGGAACCGGCTCGGTCGCTCCCCGCCCTCGTCCAGCGCCTCGACGGCGGTCACGACGAGCCGGCGGCGGGCGCGGGTGAGGGCGACGTAGAGGAGGCGGCGTTCCTCCGCGAGCAGCTGCGCCGGGGTCGCGGGCGGGCGCGGATCGACGGCGTCGACCAGGTCCGCGTCGAGCAGCGACCCGCGGCGCCGCAGGTCCGGCCAGACGCCGTCCTGCACGCCGGAGACGACGACCACGTCCCACTCCAGCCCCTTCGAACGGTGCGCGGTCAGCAGCCGGACGGCCTGCTCGGAGGCGGCGCGCTCCTCGGTCGGCGCCGCGGGGATCTCCTGCGCCGCCAGCTCGTCCAGCAGGGCGGTGACACCGCCGCGCGGGCGGCGTTCCTCGAGGCGGGCCGCGGCCTGGAACAGCGCGAGCACCGCGTCGAGGTCGCGGTCGGCCTGCCGCGAGGCGGTCGACGTACCCCCGGAGTCGGCCTCAAGGCGGCGGTCCCAGCCGCTGCCGTCCCAGAGCGCCCACAGCGCCTCCTCCGGCGTCCCGCCCGAAGCCAGCAGGTCGCGGGCCGCATGCAGCAACGACACGAGGCGCCGCGCTGGACCGGCCGCCCAGCCCTCGACCGCCGTCAGGTCGCGCGCGTCGAGGATCGCCAGCCGCACCAGCTCGGCGGACGGCGGCGGGAACGCCTCGCCCGCGGCACGTTCCAGCTCGCGCAGCCGCCGCCCCAGCAGCCGCAGCCCGCTCGGCAGCGCCCGCCCGAGCGGCGAGAGCAGCAGCAGCTCCGCCTGCTCGGCGTCGAACGGCGCCTCCCCCTTCCGCGCGCGCAGCCAGTCCGCCACCCGCAGCGCGGTGACCAACGGCAGGACGGCCGGGTCGCGCGCGACGGGCACCTCGTCGGCCGCCACGGTCACCGGGACGCCCGACATCGCGAACGCCCGCCGCAGCACCGGGATCGACCGCACCCCGGACCGCACCAGCACCGCCATCTCCCGCCACGGCACGCCACCCGACAGGTGCTCGCGGCGGAGCAGGTCGGCGACGGCCTGGACCTCCTCGGCGACGGCCGGGTAGAGCCGGACCTCGGGTGGGGCACCGGCCGGGCCGACGGCCCGGACCCCTCGGTGCGCCTCCCGCAGCGCGGCGGGCAGGCCCGGCGTCGGGATGCGCGCGGCGAGCGCGCGGGACGGCGCCAGCGTCGTCTCGTCGAAGCGCCGCGACACCGCGAGCGCGAGCCGCGGCGCGGCGCGGCCGGCCGCCGTACGGAACCGGTCGGGGAAGTCGAGGATCCCCGACACGTCGGCCCCGCGGAACGCGTACACCGACTGGTCGGGGTCGCCGACGACGACCAGGTCGCGACCGTCCCCGGCGAGCAGCCGGAGCAGCGCCTCCTGCGACGGGTCGGTGTCCTGGTACTCGTCCACGAACACCGCGCGGTACCGGTCGCGCACGTCGGCCAGCACCTCCTGCTCGGAGAGCAGGTCGACCGCGCGCCCGACCAGACCCGCGTAGTCGAGCTCGCCGCGCAGGTCGAGGACGTCGAGGTACTCGTCCAGGAACCGCCCCGCCGCCACCCAGCCGGCCCGGCCGGACCGCTCCCCCAACGCCGCCAGCGCCGCGCCGTCGAGGCCGCGCTCGCGGGCCCGGTCGACGACGTCGGCGACCTCGCGCGCGAGGCCGCGCGTGCCGAGGGCGGGCCGTACGGCGTCGGGCCAGGCCGTGCCCTCGCCGTCGGCGTTGCCCGCGAGCAGCTCGCGGATGCGGACCTCCCGCTCGGCACCCGACAGCAGCCGCACCGGCGCCGGCGACGGGTCGGCGTAGCGCCGCACCAGTGCGAGGCAGAACGCGTGGAACGTCCACGCCGACGGCTCGGTCACGGTCCGCCCGAGCCGCGCGGTGACCCGGCCGCGCAGCTCGTCGGCGGCCTTGCGGGAGAACGTGAGGACCAGCACCTGCTCGGGCGCCGCGCCGCGCCGTACCCGTTCGACGACCGCCTCGACGAGCGTCGTGGTCTTGCCGGTGCCGGGCCCGGCGAGGACGAGCAGCGGCCCGCCGGCGTGGTCGACGACGGCCTGCTGCGCCGCGTCCAGCACCGGAACGGGCACCGGGGGCGGTGCCGCGCGGAGCAGCCGGTAGGCGGGCGACGTCATGCCGTCATCGAATCAGGCGGGTGTGACAATCGCGTTCTGTGCAGCCCACGCGGCCCCTCTCGAGCGTGGTGATCTTCACAGAACGAGCCGGGTAGGGGTTGGCCCTCAGACCTCGTACCAGCGGCCGCCGGTCGACGGCACGGCGACGGCCCGCCAACGCCGCCGCCCGAGCACGGTCTTGACGCCGGTGGCGACCGCGAACGCGACCAGCAGCCACCCGGCGACGCGCGCGGTGCTCGCCAGCGCGATGGCCAGCGACACGAGCGTCAGCAGCACGACCACGGCGAGCCGCAGCCGCCACTTCCGCGACTCGAAGACGTACGTCGTCTCCGGGCGGCCGGTGATCCGGTGGTCGAGCCGTTCCAGCTGCGCGAGGACGGACATCGGCGGGCTCCCTGAGGGTGTAGGGCCGGTCAGGGTGGCGGATTCGCCGGGCAGGGGCGCAACCCCTGCCCGGCCCGCGGGTGAACTTATGAGTACGTCGCCTTGATGGTGACCGTTCCCGACCCGCTGTAGTCGTACACGCGGACGTACCAGTACCCGGCCGCCGGGGACGCGTGGGTGCACGTCTCCGCGTTGCCCGAGGCGAACGGCCGGCAGTCGTACACGGTGTCCGTCGGCCGCGCCGCGAACTTCGTGTACAGGTCCGCGTCCAGCGCGCAGGACAGGAGGCCGCAGGCCGGACCCGTCATCACGACCTGGAGCTGCGACTTACCCGCGGGCACGCTGATCTTGTAGAACTTCTGGTCCCCCGCGCCGGTCAGCGCGACGTTGACCTGAACGCCGTTGGAGAGGTTCGGCGTCGACGGGTCGGGGTCGCCGCCCGCGGCGACGGTGACGTTCTGCGTCGCGGTGTTGGTGCCGCCGCGCCCGTCGTTCACGGTCAGGCCGACCGCGTACGTGCCCGCCGCCGCGTAGGTGTGCGACGCGGTCGCGCCGGTCGCCGTGCCGCCGTCGCCGAACGTCCACGCGTACGTCAGCGGGTCGCCGTCGGAGTCCGAGGACGCCGATCCGTTGACCGACACCGCGAGACCCGAGGGCGTCGCGGTGAACGACGCCACCGGCGCGTGGTTGACCGGCGCGGTGCCGCTGCAGACGTTCGCGACGAGGCGGTCGGCGCGGGCCAGGCCGTTGCCGTACAGGTCGTCGCGGCCCGCCGCTCCGAGGTCCTCGGCGGTCGAGTACAGGGCGTTGACGATGGTGGTCCTGGTGGTGCCCGCGGGCGCGCAGGACAGCGCGAGTGCGAGGGCGCCCGCGACGTGCGGCGTCGCCATCGACGTGCCCGACAGCGTGGAGTACGACGTGTCACTGGCGTTGTACGTCGAGATCACGTTGGAGCCCGGCGCGGCGATGTCGAGCTGCGGGCCGCCGTCGGAGTACGACGCGCGGGTCTTGGTCGAGTCGAGCGCGGCGACCGCGATCGACTCGGGGTACGCGCCCGGGTAGTCGATCGAGTTGTTGCCGCCGTCGTTGCCCGCGGCGGCGACGATGATGACGCCCTTGTTGTACGCGTACGTCACGGCGTCGTGCTCGACCGTGCTGTCCGGCCCGCCGATGCTCATCGAGATGACGTTCGCGCCCTGGTCGGCGGCGTCGCGGATCGCCTGCGCGATCGCGGCGGCGGAGCCGCTGCAGCTGCCGAGGATGTCGGTCCCGGACAGCACCTTCATCGGCAGGATCGTGACCTGGCTCATGCCGGCGACGCCCACGCCGTTGTTCGTCGTCGCGCCGATGGTGCCCGCGGTGTGCGTGCCGTGGCCGCAGTCGTCCGCGGGGTCGTTGTCGTTGTTGTAGTAGTCGTGGCCCTGCAGGACGCGGCCGCCGGTCAGGTCCTGGTGGGTACGGCGGATTCCGGTGTCGATGACCGCGACCTTGACGGCGGCGGTGCCGTAGCCGACCTGCCCCCACGCGGCCGGGAAGCCCATCATGCCGGGGCCGTACTGCGAGCCGTACTGCGTGTCGTTCGGCGTGACGAGGGCGGTGACCGTGACGTTGTCCTCGACCAGCCGCAGGCCGGGGAGCCCGGCGAGGTCGGCGCGGACGCGGGCGACGTCGGCGGCCTTGACCACCGCGAACGCGCCGCCGGCCGAGACCTGCGTCACCTCGTACCCGCCGAGTCGCGCCCCGGCGCGCAGGCCGGGCGGCAGTGCCCCGTAGAACGCGACCACGGCCTCGCCGCGCGACGTCGGCTCGGCGGCGGTGGGTCGGTCGGGGCTGGCGTACGCGGCGGGCGCCCCGAAGGCGAGGGCCGCGAGGGCGACGAACGTGGCGAGACGGCGGCGGGTGGACACGCTGGGCTCTCCCTTCGCCCGGGCGAGGCCCGGGAACGACGACGGGTGTCGTCCGGGGAGACGGCGCGGGGGCCGAAACGTCGCGCTACCGGCCGTCCCAGCGCGCGCGGACCATGTCGACGCGTTCCCGCCGGAACGGCACCCGCTCGCGCCGCAGCAGTACCGCCGCCTCCTCCGGGTGGGCCGGGTTCGGCCGCCCGTCGCTGGTCACCACGCGGTGCCACGGCACCCCGCCGCCCCAGCGCCCGAGCACGGTGCCGACCGCGCGCGGGCCGCCGGCACCGACGTACTCGGCCACGTCGCCGTACGACATGACCCGCCCGCGCGGGATCAGGCGCACGGCGTCGAGCACGCGTTCGGCGAACGGTGTCGGCTCCGCCCTCACAGGCCGGGGAGGGCCCCGTACGGCGTGACGACGCCCGTCAGCTTGGCGCTGACGTTGGCGCTGTACTCGGCGAGGACGTTCGTCGGCGCGGACATCGGCACCGCGAACCGCCACTGCTGCCCGTCCAGCTCGTCGACCGGCTTCGGGCCGAACGCGTTGTCGCTGTCCTGCGTCACGAAGAAGTGCAGGCCGTGCTGCCCGAACGCCCCCGCGAACGGCGTCCGCTGCCAGGCCGGCGTCGTCGCCGGGTCCGCGGCCGGTTCGCACCGGAGGTCGGCGTAGGTGAGCGTGGCCGGCGCGCCGTGCGCCTTCCAGTAGTCGACGTACCCCTGCTTCACCCGGCTGTCGGTCCGCGTCTCGCCCGGCCACGGCCGCGGCACGGGCGTGTCGCCTGTCCCGTCGTCGAGGCAGGCGTCGTCGCGGTAGTACGGCACGGCGGCCATGTTGCCGGCCAGCTCATGCGGCGACGTCAGCTCGAACTGGTAGACGAGGCCGCCGTTCGGGCCCGCGACCTCCTCGGGCTTGCCGACCGCCGAGCAGACGTCGAACGTCGGGTCGCACGTGTCGAAGAACGCCGGCTGCCCGCTCACGGGCACCTCGTCCACCTGGCCGACGTCGTCGTTCTGCCCGTCGATCGCGACGCCGTTCGGCTTGACCAGGTCGTAGTACGTGCTGACCGCGCCGGGGTTGTAGTTCCACGACGTGTAGAGGCCGTCCGGCGGGATCGGGTGGACGCGGACGTGGTAGTTGAAGACGTCGGCGTCGCGGTAGTACAGCTCGGTCTTGGTGACGTTGGTGCCGGAGTCGGCGCCCCACACCTCGCGGATCGCGCGGACCGGCCCGGCGCGCCAGCCGAGCAGCGCGGAGTTGGCCTCCCAGTTGACCTGCTCGTCCTCGAAGCCGACGACCGAGACCGACGAGTCCGGACTCTGCTGGAACGCCCGCCCCTTCCACCGGCTGACCAGGTCGGGGCCGTACGCCCCGGTGGTGTTCGGCGCGGTGACCGCGAGGCTGCGGACCATCCAGCGGCCGGTCGCCGTCAGCCTGTACGTCGGGGTCGTGACGGTGATGCCGTCTCTCGGTACGCGGTCCGTGGACGCGCGCGAGGTGCCGTCGGGCGTCGTGATGCCGCCGTCGTTCGCCGCGCTGGTCCGGCAGACCGTGCCGGGGAGGTTCGGGCCGTACCCGGTGTTGCTCGTGCCGATCTTCTCCGGGTCGTCCGGGGCGTACGCGTAGCGGTCGACCCACTCGTCGGCGTTGCCGTCGCGGGCCATGGTGACGTAGGGCGACGTGGCCGCGTTGAACGCGGAGCCACCGGCCTTGAGCGCGAGGTAGACGAAGCCCGGCGCGTGCGGCGCGAGCGGGTCGGTGACGCGGATCGCCTGGCCGTCGGTGGCGCCGTTCGGCAGGCTCGCGGTGCTCGGCGCGGCCGGTCCCGCGTCGCGCGCCATGACCACGATCTCGTCGTCGTCGTCCAGCGTCGGCACCGGGTCGGCCATCGCGGCGGTGTAGCCGTTGGTGTCGAGCGAGCCGGCCGGCGCCGGGTTGGCGTAGGCCGGGAGGGCGGCGTTCTCGGCCGCGGTCGCGTAGCGCGCCGCGCAGTCGCCGAACACCTTCTTCCACGCCTCCTCGCCCGCGCTGTGCGCGTCGGGGGCGTACGCGTACGTCAGCTCCTCGTCGGTGCCCGAGTACACCGAGAACGACGAGCGCCCGTTGGCCAGGAAGTACGGGAACCGCTGGTCCACCTGCACCGGCACCTCGGCGAACGCGGCGCCGTCCCACCGGTACGCGACGATCCGGTCCGGGTCGACGCCGGTGCGGGCGTCGGTGGGGACGACGAGGGTGCCGTTGTGCGCGTGCCGAACGCCGTCGCCGGTCGTCGTGGCGCCGCTCGGGTACGGCTTCGCCAGACCCTGCGCCGCGAGCCGCGACCAGGCCGGGATGCTCGCGCCGGTCAGGATGACGGGCGACGCGGCGCGGGCGCCGGTGAACACCGGTGCGGCGGTCGTGACGGTGCCGCCGCCGTCGCCGTGGCCCTCGCCGTGCGTGCCGTCGCCCTCATGGCCGTGGCCGCCGTTGCCGTGGCCGCCGTTGCCGTGGCCGCTGTTGCCGTGGCCGCCACCGTGGTTCCCGCCGCCACCGCCGTGGTCGCCGGCGGACGCGGCAATGGCCGGGACGAGCAGGAACGCCGCGACGAGTACGCGGAAGGACGAACGGCGCACGAGGGACTCCCCGTTGTCGGTGGTGTGTGTAGGCACACCGTTCGACGCGGCGGGGACGCGTTCCTCTCGCGGCCGAGCCCGCTGAGGGTCCGCCGGACCGTTCTCGCGGTCCCTACCTAGTACGTGGGCAGGCTCGGGTCGACCTGGTGCGCCCAGGCGGTGACGCCACCCTGGACGTGCTTCGCGCTGGCGAAGCCGGCGCCCTTGAGCAGGGCCAGCGCCTCCGCCGACCGCACGCCGGTCTTGCAGTACACGATCACCGGCCGGTCCTGCGGCAGCTCGGCCAGGTGCGCGGGGAGGTCGCCCTTCGGGATGAGGACGGAGCCCGGGATGCGGACGATCTCGTACTCCCCCGGCTCGCGGACGTCGACCAGCAGCAGGTCGTCGCCGTTGTCCTGCATCGCCTTCAGCTCGGCCGCGGTGATGGTCGACGTGGCGGCCGCCTCCTCGGCGGCGGTGGAGACCGTTCCGCAGAACTCCTCGTAGTCGATCAGCCCGGTGATCGTCGGGTTCTTCCCGCAGAGCGGGCACTCGGGGTCCTTGCGGGCCCGCACGGTCCGGAACTCCATCGCGAGGGCGTCGTAGATCAACAGCGTCCCGACCAGCGGGTCGCCGATGCCCGTCAGCACCTTGATCGCCTCGGTGGTCTGGACCGAGCCGATGGTGCCGCAGAGCACGCCGAGGACCCCGCCCTCGGCGCAGCTCGGGACCATGCCCGGCGGCGGCGGCTCGGGGTACAGGCAGCGGTAGCACGGGCCGTGCTCGGCCCAGAACACGCTCGCCTGCCCGTCGAACCGGTAGATCGACCCCCAGACGTACGGCTTGCCGGACAGCACGCACGCGTCGTTGACGAGGTACCGGGTCGCGAAGTTGTCCGTCCCGTCCACGATCAGGTCGTACTGGGCAACGATGTCCAGAGCGTTGCTCGAGTCGAGCCGCTCTTCGTGGAGTCTCACCGTCACGTACGGGTTGATCTCCTCGATCGTCTCCTTCGCGCTCTGCGCCTTGGCCCGACCGATGTCGGACTGGCCGTGGATGATCTGGCGCTGGAGGTTGGTCTCGTCGACGACGTCGAAGTCGACGATCCCGAGCGTCCCGACGCCCGCCGCGGCCAGGTACATCAGCGTCGGCGAGCCGAGCCCGCCCGCGCCGATCGCGAGGACCTTGGCGTTCTTCAGGCGCTTCTGCCCGTCCATCCCGACGTCCGGGATGATCAGGTGGCGCGAGTAGCGCCGGATCTCGTCACGGGTCAGCTCGGCGGCCGGCTCGACCAGCGGGGGCAGCGACAACGGAAGCACTCCTCAGCGTTCGGACCTGTCCTGCGGGCAACCCCACCGTCGACCCGTGGATTCCCCGCGCGGCAGGTTACCCGGGTGGCGCGCGGGCATACCGGAGTGCAGGTAACCCGCGACCGGACAAGGAGACCTTCGATGGGTCTGGACGACAAGATCAAGGACAAGACGCAGGAAGTCACCGGCATCGCCAAGGAGAAGGTCGGCGAGGCCACCGGCGACGAGTCGATGCAGGCCGAGGGCAAGAAGGACCAGGTCGTCGGCAACATCAAGCAGGCCGGCGAGAAGGTCAAGGACGCCTTCAACTAGCCCGCCCGAACGTCCGAAGCCCCCGGGTCTCCCGGGGGCTTCGTCGTGTGCGGGGCCGGGTGCCTCAGCCGCCCGGCCGCCACCAGGGACGGCGCTTCTGCTGTTCCGGGTTGTCCGACTCCTCCGGGTCGTCGGCCAGGCCCGGCTGGTCGGGCTGCCGTTCGCCGGCAACGTCCTCGACGGGCGTGTCCCAGCCCCAGGTCGCGGGCGGCTCGTCCGCCGGCCTCTCGGCCTCGGGGGTCTCGGCCTCGGGGGTCTCGGCCTCGGGGGCCTCGGTCTCGGGGGCCTCGGTCTCGGACGTCTCGGCTTCTGACGTCTCGGTCTCGGGTGTCTCGTCCGCGGCGTCCGGCCCGGCGTCGGCCGGCCAGGCGTCGAGCGGCACCTCCTCGACCGACTCCTGCTCGTTCTCGGTCTCGGCGACCTCGGTCTCGACGGCCTCGGCCGGCTCGTCGTCGTCCTCGTCCGCGGTGTCGGCCACGTCGCCGGTCTCGTCCGGCACGACCCCAGGCACCTCGAACGTCTCGACCTCGGCCTGAGCCTCGTCCGGCTCGTCGGCGACGGACTCGTCCTCGACCTCGGGTTCAGCCGTTTCCGGGGCGTCGGTCGACCCGTTCGCGGCGCCGGCCCACGGCGGCGACACGGGGACGGTCATCACCGAGGTGGTCGGCGCGTCCTCTTCGTCGCCCGACTCGCTCGCAACGCTCGCGTCGGCGGCGGGCTCGGCCGGCGCGGCGGGCGCCGCGGCGGAGCCGCCGCCGCGCGGCCGGAGCAGCGCCTCGGCCAGCGCGATCACGGCGCCGTCGATGCGTTCGCCCATGGTTCGCAGGGCCGCGACCGCGTCGGAACGGATCTCGACCGCGACGTCGTCGAGACGTCCGCGCAGCGCGGCCACGTCGTCGTTGACGGCCCCGACGGCGCCCGACACCGACGACACGGCCCCGGACACGGCGGCGACCTGGTCGCCGACGTCGGCGACCGGTCCCGCGGTCCGGTCGCCGATGGTCTCCGGCAGCGCCCCGAGCTCGTCGCGCTGCTGCGCGACGGCCGTAGTCAGCGTGCCGATCTGCTGTTGCTGCTGGTTGAGCAGCTCGGTGATGCGCTCGAGCTGGTCGCCGACGCCCTGCATGACCTGCGCGCTCGCGCCGACGGCGCGGACGACGGCCTCGAGCCGTTCGCCGATCAGGGTCGTGGAGGCGCGGACCTCGGCGCCGACGCCGTTGACCTCCTCGCGAACGCTCTCCAGCGTCTCGGCGCCCGCCACGGTGCGCATCTCGTCCTGCAGCGTGCCGAGGGCCTGGCGTACCTCGCCGACGAGCGCCTGGAGCTGCCGTTGCTCGGCGATCTCCTGCTCGGCCCGGGACATCAGCGCCTGCATGCGCTCGGAGATGCCCGGCGGCTGCCCGGCGCCGAGGTACGGCGGCGGCGCCTCGGAGCCGGAGCTGCTGGCGAAGGGGTCGTCCACGGACACTCCCGTACGGCTCGGGTCAGGTCGGCACGAGTATCCCCCCGGCACGCACGCCCGAAGGGCAGGCGCGCCACAGGGCGCGGCGGCTACTGCCGGCGGGGCGGAGGGCGTTACCGCTCGGCGCGGAGCGGCCAGGGGTTCGGCCGGCACCCGTACAGGCTCTTCGTCTGCTGCATCATCGCCGGCGCCAGCCCGCCGGCGCCGCACCGGTAGCGGTGGCCGTGGCCGAGGGCGTGGCCGACCTCGTGGTTGATCACGTACGTCCGGTACGCGGCGAGGTCGTGGGGGTACGCCGCGGCCCCGTCGCGCCAGCGCATGGCGTTCAGGACCGAACGGCCGGCGTTGTGGCAGGAGTAGAGGCCGCCGGTGTCGAGGGGCGCGCAGAGCCGGTTCGTGGTCGCCGGGCTGGCGAGCGTGACGCGGAACGACACAGGGCCCGACGACACCCGCTGGAACGCGACCCGGCCCCCGCCGGACCAGCCCCGGGCGTCGAAGAGCACCGCCTCCACGGCCGCGGCAAACGCCGCCGGATCGTCCGGGAGCCCCACCTCGACCTCGACCGTGAACCGGCGCAACCCGCCGGTGCCGTGCACGGCGCTCTGCCCGGGAACGACTGCAAGCCGGCCGGTGCCGGTCAGCGCGGGCTTGGCGGTGGCGCGCGGGCGGGGCGTCGCGGTCCGGCTGGGGGTCGCGGGCGGGCGCGTGACCGGGGGCGACGCCGACGGCGAGGAGGTCCCCTCCGGACCGCTCAGCGACGCGCGGGCGGGCGGCGGGCCGGACCGGTGCACGACCGCCTGCGCCGCCACGCTGAGGAGGAGGAACAGCGGGAACGTCTGCAGCAGCAGCCGGCCGCGGCGGGTGAGATGGACGTTGGTCACGCCGTGGCCCGCAGGCGTTCGCTCTCGTCGAGCAGCCGCAGTACCTCCGCGGCGACCAGCTCGGGACGTTCGATCTGGGCGACGTGGGCCGCGTCGGGGACGGCGAGGAGGCGGGCGTTGCGGAGGCGGCGGACGGCCGCGGGGCCGAGTGCCTTCGGCACCAGGCGGTCGTGGTCGCCCCAGACGACGAGCGTCGGGGCCTGGACGAGGCCGAGCTGGCGCCAGAGGTTGCGCGGCCCGGGCTCGAAGTAGGACCGGACCAGGCCCCGCAACGAACCAGCCAGCGCCGCTGACGCCCAGGGCAGCGAACCCCGCCGCCGCGCCTCGGCGACCAGCTCCTCGACCCGTGAGGCCGGGATCAGCGACGGATCGACGGCGCAGAGGGCGAGCACGTCGGCGACGACGCGCTCGGCGCCGGAGCGGGCCCGCTCGCGGTCGACCAGGGCCGAGAGACCGGGCAGCAGGAGCAGTGCCAGGCGCGGGTCGCTGGTCCGGCGCAGCCGGTACTGGGGCAGCGCCGGCGAGACCAGCGTGAGCGAGCGCACCAGCTCCGGGTGCTCGGCCGCGAGCCGGATGGCGACCGCGCCGCCGAGGCTGTTGCCGAACAGGTGCACGGGACCGCGGTCGAGCGAACGGATGTAGGCGACGACGGCGCGGACGTGGGTGTCGAGGCCGTACCGGCCGGTTGGCGGCGGGTCGGAGCGGCCGAAGCCGGGGAGGTCGAGCGCGTGCCCGTCGACCCGGTCGGCGAGCAGCGCCATCAGGTCGGTCCAGTTGGTCGACGCACCGCCGAGGCCGTGCACGAACACCGCAGGCGGCGCGTCCGGCCGGCCCGCGCGGCGGACGAACAGGCCCTGCCCGGCAACGGTGACCGTCGTGCCCGGCCAGGACGGCACGGGCGGCTCGCCCGGCCCCGGCAGGCGCGGCGCGGGGCGGGGGGCGGGCATGCCCCGAAGGCTACCCGCTGGCACCGACACTCCACGCCGTTCGCCGCGGGTGCTCGACGCGCCGAGTGGGCATCTGCGCAACGGTCCCGCTCCGCCGCCGCCCCACTCGTTCTGTGAAGATCACCACGCTCGAGAGGGGCGGGTGGGCTGCACAGAACGCGACGGAGCCGGGCCGAGCAGGAGCCTCGCAGAACGCTCCTAGCGCTCCGGCTCGACGTCGAGCGCGAGTACCTCGCGGTCGCCGTCGCCCGTGATCAACGTCGCGGGCTTCGCGCCGACCGCCGTCACCGCCTCGCCGTCGAGCAGCACTCCTGAGCACTCCGGGATGCCGAGCAGGTCGGTGCCGGGAGCGGCCGCGCGCAGGGCGCGTTCCCACGCCGCCCGCGGCCCTTCGTAGTGCGGGATCACCGCGAAGTCGCCGACCACGCCGAGCCCCTCGCCGGTCTCCGGCGTACCGCGCCATCGCGGGAGCACCGTCACGCGGCAGAGCACCATCGCGCCCGCACTGGAGCCCATCACGACCCGCCCGGGGTCGCTCGCGGCGGCATGGACCGCGTCGTGCAGCGGCGTTCCGGCGATCGCGTCGCGGAGCCGGCGCGGCGAGCCGCCGGGGAGGACGAGCAGCCTCGCGTCGTTGACGGCGGCGAGCGCGCCGGCGAGGTCTCGGCGCGCGTCGGGGGCGACGCGGACGTCGTCGGCGCCGAGCGCGGCGAAGTGGCGGGCGCCGTTGGCGCCTGCGGTGTCGTACTCCCGGCCGGGCGCGCCCGCGAGCGGGACGAGGACGACCGTGCCGCCGCCCGCCCGGTCCAGCAGGAGGGCGTCCATGTCGCGGCACTCGGGGGCGAACTCGTTGCCGCCCTGGAGGCAGAT
The DNA here is from genome assembly GCA_030840645.1 of Frankiaceae bacterium. Classification (GTDB taxonomy): domain Bacteria; phylum Actinomycetota; class Actinomycetes; order BP-191; family BP-191; genus BP-191. The sequence continues at coordinate 28,677 of JAVEEC010000056.1, read as the reverse complement.
CAGGCCCATGACGCCGACCGTACGCGGTCAGTGCAGCAGCGCGCCGAGCCTGCGGTTGAGACCGTCGAGCGTGGCGCGGATGACCGCCTGCCGGACGTCCTCGCGGACCACGGCGGCACCGGTGAGGCGCTCGCTGCCGCTGGCGGTCACCAGCGTGACGCCCGCGACGACGGTGCGGTCGCGGCCGGTCTGGGTGACCTCGAGGTGGTCGAGCTCGAACCGCGCCTTGCCGTCGACGAGCGACTCGATCGCGCGCAACGTCGCGAGCGCGACCGCCTTCTGCACGCCGCTCTGCGTCGCGGTCCCTTGCGCCTCGCCGACCGCGCTGCGGTCGTCGAAGCCGAGCGTCACGCTGGCCGAGATGTCGAGCCCGGAGGAGACGAGGTGCATGCGTTGGATCGCCGGCCGGTGCTGCGGCGCGGAGCCGTCGCGGCCGATGGCGTCATCCGGGACCTCGGCGTCCTCGACGAGCTGGACGCGTTCGGCGTCGACACCGAGCCCGAAGCGTTCCCTCAGCACGCGGCCGACCGACGTCGCCACCTGGACCTCGTCGAACCCCGGCGCGAGCCCGAGGCGCAGCAGCCCCAGGCCGCCACCCTCGCCGTCCGGTTCGACGTCGGCGTCGGCAACGCCCGGCACGGCGCGCAGCGCCGCGACGATCTCGCCGTAGTCCGTTACCGTCACGGGAAGCCTTTCCGGGCTGGGTCGTGGCACGGCCCTGCCCACAAATGTCGGCCGATCGGCCTAATGGCTTGAGCAGCCGACCCGGCCCGAGGAGCGGCGACGTACGACGAAGAGAGCACGCCCGACATCGATCCTCCCGTGATCGAGCCGCCACCGACGGCCACCCTCGTTGGACGCATCTTCGCCCATCGACGCCGCCCGCGGACAGTCGTCGAGGTCTCGCTCGTCCCCGTAGCGCCCGCCGGCGGCGCGATGTCGCCGGATTTGGACACGGATGCCCCGGTACGGACGCCGCCCGCCCAGGACGAGTCGGGCGACCCGCCGTCAGCGGTCGAGGCTCCCGCTCCCGCACCCGTCGCCCCGGCCACGCCGGTCGCCCCGGTCGTCCCGCCCCTGCCGCTCGTCCCGCCCCGGCCGGTGTCGGCGCATGTGTCCGCGCCGCCGGTGCCGACTCCCGTTCCCGCGCAGCCGCCGCCGGTCTCGGCGCCCGCCGACGCGCCGGTCGGCGCGCGGTACTGCTGGATGTGCGACGAGCGCGTACCCGTCTCCGCCGACGGCCTGTACTGCCACCTCGGCCACCGGCTCTCGCCCGCGCACGCGAAGCGGCGGCGCGGGTTGTTCCGGCGGCGCGGGTAGGACGTCACCCGACCGCGGGCTACGCGGACTTGCGCGCCGCCGGCTTCGCGGCCTTCTTGGCGGGCGCCTTCTTGGCCGCGGCCTTCTTCGCGGGCTTCGCGGCCTTGCCCGACGTAGCGGGGTTCGCGGCCTTGGCGGGCTTGGCGTCGCCGATCCGGCCCTTCTTGGCGGCGTCCACGCTCGCGCGCAACGCGGACATCAGGTCGACCACGGCGCCGCCCGTGTCCGGCTGGGCCGGCGGCGGAACGACCTCGTTGCCTGCGGCCTTTGCCTCGATGACCTGCTCGAGCGCCTCCCGGTACGAGTCGTGGAACGCGTTCGGGTCGAACTCGCCCGACAGGCTCTCGATCAGCGTCCCCGCCATCGCGAGCTCCTGCGGGCGGACGGCGATGTCCTCCTCGAGGAACCCGAAGTCGGGCTCGCGGATCTCGTCCGGCCAGAGCATCGTCTCGAGGACGAACACGCCGTCGCGGACGCGCACGGCGGCCAGCGCCTCGCGCTGGCGCAGCGCGACCTTGACGATGGCGACCTTGCCGGACTCCTCCAGCGCGCGGGCCAGCAGGACGTACGGCTTCACGCCGGACTTCTCCGGCTCGAGGTAGTACGCCTTGCTGTAGTAGATCGGGTCGATCGTCTCCAGCGGCACGAACTCGACGACGTCGATCATCCGGTTGGTCGTGATCGGGACGGACTCGAAGTCCTCCTCGGTCAGGACGACGATGCTGCCGTCCTCCTGCTCGTACCCCTTGGCGATGTCGGCGTACGACACCTCCTCGCCGCACACGGTGCAGACCCGCTGGTAGCGGATCCGGCCGCCATCCGTGCGGTGCACCTGGCGGAACGAGATGTCGCGTTCCTCGGTTGCCGAGTAGAGCTTGACCGGTATCGACACGAGCCCGAACGAGATCGCGCCCTTCCAGATCGATCGCACGCGTGCGCCCTTCGACGGTCGCGGTACGCGGGGCCGTACCGGCGTTACCGATCATGGTGCTACCCGCGGCACTCCTGGTCCACGCCGGGTGCTCAGGGCGCCCGCGCGACGGCCGTGTACCGCCAGCGTTCGGCGGCCAGGACGAGGGTGAGCCGCCACCGGCGCGGACCCGTCGCGGGCCAGCGCCGGACGGCGCGGCCGGTGCGGTCGACGGCGGTGTATGCGCCGACGCGGTCCACGACGGCGGCGTCCACGCGAACCGAGCCAGCCGGGCCCGCGCGCGCGTCGAGGACGGTCACGGAGACGACGGTCACCGCCTGGCCGCGCAGCGCCAGGCCGGACCGGGCGAGGGACCGCAGCCGCCGTACGTCCTCCCCCCGGCACGCGCAGGAGGGCGTCGCCCAGGCGCCGGGGTCGGCGCCGGGCGGATCGGCGTACGCCACCCCCCGCGCGCGGTCGAGGGTCGCGAGCGCGGCGCGGACCGCCGCCGCGTCCGGCAATGGCAGTGGAGGCGAGGCCGCAAGTGGGGGCCGAGCAGGCGAGGGCTGGGAGGGGGCGGGCGGGGCGGGGGTAGCGGGGAGTTGCGCAACGCCGGGTGCCGGGCGGGCGAGGGTCAGGCCGGGTGCGGGCGACCGCGCGGCGAGGACGCGCAGCGCGACGGCCAGGAGCAGCGCGAGGACGAGCAGCGCGGCGAGGTACGGGCGGCGGCGGAACATGACGGCAACGCTGCCAGCGCGCAAGCCCGCAATACGGACCCGGCCGAAACTGTGGATAGAGAGTCTCGGCTGTGGACAACGCGGTGCGGGCGGACCGCGAGGACCGCGGACGGGCTCAGGCGGGCGCCAGCGCCGCCATCGTCGCCTCCAGCTCCGCGACGACCGCCGGGACCTCGCGCTGACCGCTGAAGAGGAACGCCACCGGCTCGTCCACCCCCGCCTCCCGGAAGGCGTCGAACCGCTCCCGTACGGAGTCAGCGGACCCGGCGAGGCAGAGGGAGTCGACGAACGAGTCGGGCAACGACGCCGCCGCGCCCTTCCGGTCGCCCGCGTCCCACAGCGCCATCGCGGCGTCGCAGGCCGCGCCCCACCCCTGGGTCGGGAAGGCGCGGCGGTACGCGGGGACGGTGACGTACCCCATGACCTCGCGCCGCGCCCAGGCCCGGGCCGCCTCGACGTCGGAGGTGACGCAGACGCGGACGAAGACGGCGTTGCGCCGCGGCTCGCCGCCCGCGCCCTCGGCGACCCGCGCGAGAGCGGCAGGGACGGCGGCGGCGGAGATCCAGTTCAGCAGCGCGCCGTCGGAGACGGCTCCGGCGAGCCGCAGCATCGCGGGGTTCAACGCCCCGATGAGGACCGGTGGTGGCGGCGGCACCGAGAGCAGCAGGCGGTAGCCGTCGACCGGGTACAGGTCCGAGGAACGCGTCACCTTCTCCCCCGACAGCAGCGCGCGCACGGCGAGCGTGTAGTCGCGCATCCGGTCGAGAAGGCGGTCGTACGGCATGCCGTTCCACCGCGACACGATCGTCTGCGACGACACCCCGATGCCCAGCGAGAAACGGCCGCCGCAGTAGTCCTGCAACGTCGCCGCGGACTGCGCCATCAACGCCGGCGTCCGGGTGAAGATCGGCAGCACGCCGGTCGCCAGCCCGACCCGCGACGTCGCGCAGGCGCACGCGGTCAGCAGGCCGAACGCGTCGTTGGTGCCGGCCTCGGCGGCCCAGACGGTGTCGTACCCGAGCGCCTCGGCCCGCCGCGCGACGTCGACGAGGCCGGCGACGGGGAGGAGGAGGTTCAACGGCAGGGCGAGGCCGGTACGCGTCATGCCGCCGGATACTGCCACGGGCGCGGGGCGCCGGGAGTGGGTAGGAGGCGCGTATGGCGGGCCAGCTCGAGACCTACACGACGATGCGCGACAAGGGCGCGACGCCGGAGCCGTTCGGCGCGAAGAAGCGCCGACCCCGCAAGACCCAGCCACGGTTCGTCGTGCAGGAGCACCACGCGACCGCGCTGCACTGGGACTTCCGGCTGGAACGCGACGGGGTGCTGGTGTCGTGGGCGGTCCCGAAGGGCCCGCCGGTCGACCCGAAGACGAACCACCTCGCGGTGCACACCGAGGACCACCCGCTCGACTACTTCGACTTCGAGGGCGAGATCCCGAAGGGCCAGTACGGCGGCGGCAAGGTCATCCTCTGGGACCGGGGAACGTACGACGAGGAGGAGTGGAGCGACACCAAGGTCAAGGTGGTGCTGCACGGCGAGCGGCTGACCGGCGAGTACGTGCTGTTCAAGACGAAGGGCAAGAACTGGATGATGCACCGCGTCGACCCGCCGCAGGACCCGGCGTACGAGCCGATGCCGGAGGACCTCGTGCCGATGCTCGCGACGACCGCGAGCGACCTGCCGCCGCGGCAGCGGGACTGGGCCTTCGAGTTCAAGTGGGACGGCGTCCGCGCGATCGTGTACATCGACGGCGGCCGCGCCCGAGCGCAGAGCAGGAACCTCCTCGACATTACCGGCTCGTACCCCGAGCTGCGGGCGCTCGGCGAGGCAGCCGGCAGCAGGCGGCTCGTCCTCGACGGCGAGCTGGTGGTCTTCGACGCGCAGGGGCGCAGCGACTTCGGGCTGTTGCAGCAGCGGATGAAGCTCACCGGCGACGCGGTCCGCCGGCTCATGACCCAGTACCCGGTGACGTACCTCGTGTTCGACGTGCTCTACGCCGACGGCCGCAACACCATGCCGCTGCCCTACGCCGAGCGCAGGACGATCCTCGATGGCCTCGACCTCAACGGCGCGCACTGGCAGACGCCGCCGTACTTCCCCGGCGAGGGAACGGCGGTCCGCCAGGCCAGCATCGACCGCGGCTTCGAGGGGATCATGGCGAAGCGCCTCGACGCGGCCTACTACCCGGGGAAGCGTGTCGACCACTGGCGCAAGGTGAAGAACGTGCGACGCCAGGAGATGGTGGTCGGCGGCTGGACGAGGGGCGAGGGGGCGCGCGCCGGCCACCTCGGCTCGCTGCTGATCGGCTACTACGACGAGCAGGGCAGGCTGCGGTACGCGGGCCACGTCGGCACGGGGTTCACGAGCAAGACCCTCCTCGACCTGGAGAAGGAGCTGAAACCGTTGGCGCGCAAGGACTCGCCGTTTGCCGACCCGGTGCCGACGTCGTACGCGAAGAAGTCGACGTACGTCGACCCGGTGCTCGTCGCGGAGATCGAGTTCACCGAGTGGACGCGCGACGGGAAGCTGCGGCACCCGTCGTTCAAGGGGCTCCGGTACGACAAGCCGGCGACCGACGTCGTCCGCGAGGAGCCGGCCTGATGGCGCAGACGAAGGTCGAGGTGGAGGTCGAGGGCCGGCGGCTGGTCCTCAGCAACCTCGACAAGGTGCTGTACCCGGCCGCGCACTTCACCAAGGCCGAGGTGATCGACTACTACACCCGGGTCGCGCCGGTCCTGCTGCCCCACCTGAAGGACCGGCCGCTGACGTTGAAGCGGTACCCGAACGGTGTCGACGCGCCGTTCTTCTACGAGAAGCAGGCGCCGAGCCACCGCCCGCCGTGGGTCAAGACGGTGGCGATCTACAGCGACAGCAACGACCGCGATATCGACTACGTCGTCTGCAACGACCTGCCGACGCTGGTCTGGCTGGCCAACCTCGCCGACCTCGAGCTGCACACGACGATGGCGAAGGCGAAGACGCCGCACCAGCCGACGATGGTGGTGTTCGACCTCGACCCCGGCCCGCCCGCGAACCTGCACCAGTGCTGCGTCGTCGGCCTGCGGCTCAGAGAACTGCTGCGGGACAACGGCCTCGACTCCTACGCCAAGGTGTCGGGCAGCAAGGGCCTCCAGGTCTACGTCCCGCTGAACGCCCCGCGCGTGACGTACGACGTGACGACGCCGTTCGCCAAGGAGGTCGCCGTGCGGATGGAGAAGGATGACCCCGCGCTCGTCGTGTCGAAGCAGAAGAAGGAGCTCCGCGTCGGGAAGGTGCTGGTCGACTGGAGCCAGAACGTCGACTCCAAGACGACCGTCTGCGTGTACTCGCTGCGCGCGCGGGAACGGCCGACGGTCGCGATGCCGGTGACCTGGGACGAGGTCGCCGAGTGCGCGGACAGCGGCGACCTGCGGCCGATGACGTTCGAGGCGGGCGAGGCACTGGACCGCGTCGCCGAGGCCGGCGACCTGTTCGCGCCCGTCCTCACGACGAAGCAGAAGCTCCCGGCGACGTTGCGGTAGCCGCGCGGCGCACGTGGGTAGGGGCGCGTACATGACCGACCTCCCCGGCGCGCCGGTGTCGTACTGGATCGCGAGCACCCCGACGACGCGGTACGACGCCGCGCCGGCGGAGCTCGACGTGGACGTCGCGGTGCTCGGCGGCGGCATCGCGGGGCTCAGTACCGCGGCCGCGTTGCAGACGCGCGGCCGCTCCGTCGCGGTCGTCGAGGCGGGCCGGATCGTCGAGGGCGTCACCGGCCACACGACCGCCAAGGTGGCCGCGTCACACGGTCTCCTCTACGCGTACCTGATCGACGCGTTCGGCGAGGAGAGGGCGAGGCTCTACGCCGATTCGCAGCAGGCGGCGCTCGACCACATCGTCAGAACCACGGCGGACGAGGGCGTCGACTGCGACCTGGTCCGCACGCCGTCGTACGTGTACTCCGAGGACCCCGCCGAGGTGGAGACGCTGGAACGCGAGGTCGAGGCCGCAACCCGCCTCGGCCTCCCCGTCTCGCTGGTGAAGGACGTGCCGCTGCCCTACGACGTCGCGGGTGCGATCCGCTACGACGACCAGGCGCGGTTCCACCCGCGCAGGTACCTGCTGCACCTCGCCGAGCGGATCGTCGCGAACGGCGGCCTGGTAGTGGAGTCGACCCGCGCGCTCGACGTCGACGAGGGCGACCCGTGCGTCGTCACGACCGACCGCGGCGTGGTCCGCGCGCGCGACGTCGTCGTCGCGACGCACATCCCGTTCCTCGACCGGGGCATGTTCTTCGCGCGACAGTTCCCGAAGCGCGACTACGTCGTCGCCGCGCGGATCGACCCGACGCACGCGCCGGACGGGATGTTCCTCAGCACCGAGACGCCGACGCACTCGGTCCGCGTCACCGAGGACGGCGACGCGCTGCTGCTCATCGTCGGCGGCGAAGGGCACACGACCGGGCGGGCGGACGACACCGAGGACAGGTACCGCCGGCTCGAGGCGTGGACGACGGAGCGCTTCGGCGTCACCGACTTCACCCACCGCTGGTCGACGCAGGACTACACGTCGACCGACCGGGTGCCGTTCGTCGGGCGCTTCCACCCGGGCGCGAAGCGGCTCTGGGTCGCGACCGCGTTCGGCGCCTGGGGCATGACCAACGGCACCATGTCCGGGCTGCTGCTCGCCGACCTGGTCACCGGCGTCGAGAACCCGTGGGCCGGCGTCTACGACCCGGGCCGGATCGGTCCGGTCACGACGAAGGCGAAGGAGTTCGTCAAGGAGAACGTCGCCGTCGCCAAGGAGCTGGTCACCGGCTACCTGTCGCCGGGCGACGTGGCGTCGGTCGACGACCTGGCGCCGGGCGAGGCCGCGGTGGTGCGGACCGGTCTGTCCAAGACGGCCGCGTACCGCGACGACGACGGCGTCCTGCACGCCGTCTCCGCGCGCTGCACACACCTCGGCTGCGTCGTCGGCTGGAACGCCGCGGAACGGTCGTGGGACTGCCCGTGCCACGGCTCGCGGTTCGGCGTCGACGGAGCGGTGCTCCAGGGACCCGCCGTAGAACCGTTGGCGCGCAAGGATCTTCAGTCCGGCAAGACCTGACCCAGCAGCGAGTCGTCGAACGCCGCGAGCAGCGCCCGCGCGTCGTCGTACACCTCGGTCATCCCCGCGTCGAGCAGCTCCGCGCGGCCGATGCCACCGGAGAGCACGCCGACGCACCGCAGCCCGGCGCGCACCGCGGCCTCCGCGTCCCACCGCGTGTCACCGACGACGACGCAGCGCTCGGGGTCGACACCGCCCTTGGTGAGCGCGGTCAGGAAGATGTCGGGCGAGGGTTTCGCGTTCTCGACGTCCGCGGACGACGTCACGGCGGTGATCGCGTCACCCGCGTCGAGCGTCCGCTGCAGGGCGCCGACCTCGTCCTCGGTCGCCGACGTCGCGAGGACGGTCGCTCCCCCGCGCCGGCGGATCTCGCGCAGCAACGGCACCGCTCCGGGGAACGCGCGCAGCTCCGGCCAGAGCCGTTGGTACTCGTCCGCGTGGGCCTTGACCGCGGCCTCGGACCGTTCGCCGGTCAACGTCTCCACCAGCCGCTCCGCGCCCATCCCGACGCAGCGGTGCACGCCGGCCGCGCTCACGTCGGGGAAGCCGTTGGCGCGGAACGCTCTCAGCCACGCGACGACGTGCTGGTAGTTGCTGTCGACCAGCGTTCCGTCGACGTCGAAGAGCACTCCGGGCCGCGTCACCGGTCCTGCATACCCGGCGGTGTCGCGGGTACGCCCGCAACGAGAACCGACGGCGAGGAGGACGGATGGCGACCACGACGCACGGCGTCCCGGCGGCGGAGCTCGACGACTCCACCCTGGAGCGCGAGCTGGAACGCCTGCACGAGACGCGGCACGAGACGTTCCTCAACGGCACCGCCGACGCGCTCGAAGCGCACACGGCGCGGATGCTGGAGCTGGAGCAGGAGTACGCCCGCAGGTTCCCGCAGAAGACCGCGCCGGACCTCCTGCGGACCCGCGAGGGCAGCCGGATGGTCGACGGCAGGGACTGACCGCACACGACGAGGGCGGGTACCGGGTGGGTGCCCGCCCTCGTGCTGTCCTGGCCTACTTCTTCTTGCGGTCCACGGCGCGTTCCAGCTCCGCCTTGTTCATCGACGAGCGCCCCTCGATGTTCATGCGCTTCGCCTCTTCGTAGAGCTGGTCCTTCGTCCGGCCGCCGGGCCCCTTGTGCGACCGCAGCCCGCCGCGCCGCGACGCGGGCAGGTCGGTCTTGGACAGCCGCGACGCGGTCTTCGCCTCGCCGTGCTGCGCGCGCTCCTTGTTGACCGTTCGGGCGGCGATCTCCTCGGCCTTGTCGACGGGCTCGCCGCGTTCGCGCAGCCCCTCCTTGATGTGCTCGTACTGACGCTCCCGCTTGGCACTCCACGCTCTCGGCATCGCCGGCTCCTCCCGGTCGGTTTCCTGAAGTCGTGGGTACCCGAGGAGGATTGCGGACACACGCGAACCAGGGAGGTCCGATGAGCGAGATGGACGCGGTGCCGGGTCTGGTCGAGCCGGTCGAGGTCGGCCCGGAGACGCCGGAGGCGGACGCGGTCGAGCAGGCCCAGGCCGACGTGGAGCAGGCGACGCCGCAGGAGCTGCGGTCGATCCCGGACGGGGTGCCGGAGGCCGACGCGCTGGAGCAGGCGTACGAGGTGCCCGTGGACGACGACTACCGCTGAGGCGCCAGCTCGTCCAACGCGGCGACGACGGTCGCGACGGCGAGCACCGCGATCAGCGCGCCGGCCAGCCCGCGCAGCTCGAGGCCGGCGAACCCCGCGGCCACCGTGAGGAACGGTCCGAGCCGCAGCGTCGAACGTTCGAGCCGCGGCTGCATCACGAGATCCTCGACCACCTGGTACGCGACGAACACCACTGCCAGCGCGGCCCCGCGCCACGGGTTCATGACCGTCGCGAGGACCACGATCGGCGCGGCGCCGACGGCGGCGCCGACGATCGGCACCAGGTCCCAGAGACCGACCCACAACGCCAGCGGCGCAGCGCCCGGCACCTGCCCGAACCTCGCCGCGCCGTACGCCACAGCGGCCGACAGGCCGCCGATCAGCAGCGAGCCGCGTGCATAGCCGAACGCCCGCTCGTACGCCACCGCGCCGACGCGCATGACCCGCTCGCGGCGGCGTTCGTCCCCGATCTGCCGGACCGCCGCCGACGCGAGGCGGCGCCCGTGCAGCAGCAGGAACAGCGTCAGCACGCTGGTCGTCAGGAACGCCACCCCGCGCGTCGCCGCGGCGCGCACCGCGTCCGCGGTCGAGCCGCCGCGGAGGCGTTCCGGCAGGTCCTTGACGAACTCGTCGGTGCGTTCCGCGAGCCGGACCGCGCGCGCCGTCTCGCCGAAGCGCGGGCTCTCCTCGACCCGCCTGGCGGCGGCGGGCGCGGCGGTCTCCAGCGCGCGCATGCCGACGCGGACGTCGTCGATGACGCGGTACGTCACGAAGCCGAGGACGAGCAGCGTGCCCGCGGCGACGAGCAGCGCCGCCCGGCCGCGCGGCCACCCGCGCATGGCGAGCCGGCGGACGATCCCGTCCAGGAGCCCGGCGGCGGCGGCCGCGACCAGCATCCAGCCGATGACCCGGCCGGCCGCCGCGACCATCCGGATCAGGACCAGCGTCAGGCCGACGAGGGCGACGAAGAGGGCGACCGAACGGGTGCTGACACGCAGCCGCTCACGCCGGTCCGCCGCCGCCATGGCGCTACCGTAGCCGCATGCCGACGCGGCGAGGCGGAGCGGGAGTGACGACTCGCCACGTCGACCTGGACGTCCGGACGATGCTGGCGTTCTGCGGTTGCTTCACCGCCTTGATCGCCGTGACCGCGGCCGTCCGCGAGGCGCCGCGCACCATGACCGCGCTCGCCGTCGGCGGCCTGCTCGCGCTGGCGTTGAACCCGCTCGTGGAGACGGTCCAGCGGCGGACGCGGCTCACCCGCGCGTCGTCCGTGGGGCTGGTGTTCGCGACGCTCGCCGTCGTCGCCACAGCGCTCGCTCTCGTCCTGGTACCGCCCGCCGCCTCGCAGGCGAGGAACCTCGGCAGGGACCTGCCGCGCGTCGTCCACCAGCTCGCCGACCTGCCGGTCGTCGGGCCGAGGCTGGAGCGCGCAGGCGTCCCTGACCGCGTACTCAAGACCGTGCAGACGCTGCCGCAACGCCTCTCCGGCGACCTCACGCCGGTCGCCGGCGTCGCGCGCTCCGCGGCCAGTGGGATGGCGGCCGCGATGATCGTGCTGCTGTTCGGGGTCACGCTGCTCGTCGACGGCCCGCGCCTCGTCCGCCACGGCAAGCGGCTGGTTCCGGAGGAACGGCGCCCGACCGCAGAACGCGTCGCCCGGCTGATGTACGACGCCGTCGGCCGTTACGTCGCCGGCTCCATCACGGTCGCGGTCGTCGCGGGCCTCGCGACGCTCATCGCGGGGCTGGTGCTACGGGTGCCGCTGACGCCGTTGCTGGCGGCGAACGTCATGGTGTTCGACCTCGTCCCGCAGATCGGCGGGGCGGCGGGCGGGGTGCCGTTCGTCGTCATGGGGTTCACGCACAGCGCGCTGACGGGCGTGCTCTGCGCGGTGTTCTTCATGCTGTACCTGCAGTTCGAGAACAACATCCTGTCGCCGCTCGTCGTCGGCCAGGCGGTGAAGCTCTCGCCGCCTGCGACGATGGCGGCGGCGTTGATCGGCGTGGCCGCGGGCGGCGTCGTCGGCGCGCTCTGCGCCGTGCCGTTCGTCGGGGCGATGAAGATCGTCTACCTGGAGCTCTGGGGCACCCCGACCGAGCAGCAGCACGCGAAGGAAGAACCGCCCCTGCTGTCCAGGCTGGTCAGCCGCCTGCGCCGGCGGGCCGCCTGACCGAGGCCGACCGCTCAAGACCCGGCCGCGGCCACCGCACGGGAGATGACCAGGCGCTGGATCTCGGACGTGCCCTCGAAGATGCAGTAGATCTTCGAGTCGCGGTGCCACTTCTCCACCGGGTAGTCCTTGATGTAGCCGTACCCGCCGAGGATCTGGATCGCCTCGTCGGTCACCTTCACCGCGACCTCGCCGGCCTTGAGCTTCGACATGGACCCCTCGGCCTGGGTGAACGGCACCCCGGCGCGCCCCATCCACGCGGCGCGGTGCACCAGCAGCCGCGCGCAGTCGATCTCCATCGCCATGTCGGCGAGCTTGAACGCGATCCCCTGGTTGCTGATGATCGGCTTGCCGAACGCGATCCGCTCCTTCGCGTAGTCGCGGGAGAACTCGAACGCCGCCCGCGCGATGCCGAGCGCCTGCGCGCCGACGAGCGGGCGGGTCGCCTCGAACGTCGACAGCGCGCCGGACTTCCGCGTCGACGTGCCGGTCTTGGCCGACTCCATCTTGCGGCGCAGCAAGTCCTCGCCGCCGAGCAGGCACTCGTCGGGAACGAAGCAATCGGTGAGGATCACCTCGGCGGTGTGCGAGGCGCGGATGCCGAGCTTGCGCTCCTTCTTGCCGCCGGCGATGCCGGGGGTGCCAGGCGGGACGACGAACGTCGCCTGCCCCTTGTGCCCCAGCGTCGGGTCGACGGTCGCGACGATGACGTGGACGTCGGCGATGCCGCCGTTGGTGATGAACACCTTGGTGCCGTTGAGCAGCCAGCCGCCCTCGGTCTTCTCCGCGCGGGTCCGCAGCGAGGAGACGTCCGAGCCCGCGCCCGGCTCCGTCACGCCGAACGCGCCGAGCGCGATCGAGCCGTCCTCCTTCTCGAACATCTTCGGCGCCCAGGTGGCGAACTGCTCCGGCGTCCCCGAGCCCGCGAGCCCGGCGAGCGCGAGCCCCGTGCCGAAGATGGACAGGGTGATGCCCGCGCAACCCCAGGTCAGCTCCTCGGAGACGATCGCGGAGGTGAGGCCGGTCTCGTCGGCACCGGCCATCTGGTAGTACTCCAGCCCGTAGAGCCCGACCTCGCGCGCCTTCTCGACGACCGGCCAGGGGAACGCCTCGGACTCGTCGTACTCCGGTGCGACCGGCCGGATCTCCCTCTCGGAGAACTCGTGCGCCCACTTCTGGGTCGCGACCTGCTCCTCGGTAAGGGCGAGCGAGAAGGACACTGGGAACCTCCGGTGCGGGGTGGGCGTGCCATGATGTTACTGACGAGTAGCATACGCTGCCAGCAGCCGACGGAGAGGGGCGTGCAGTGGCCCGCGCGCAGCGCCGCCCGGCCGTTCCCGCGAAGCGCGCGGCCACCCCGCGCGGGGGCCGCCTGCCCAGGACCGCGCGCCGCGCGCAGCTGCTGTCGGCGGCGTTGGAGATCTTCGTCGCGCAGGGGTACCACCTGGCGCTGATGGACGACATCGCCGAACACGCAGGCGTGAGCAAACCCGTTCTGTACCAGCACTTCCCGAGCAAGCTGGACCTGTACCTCGCGCTGCTCGACGAGCACGTCGGCGACCTGGTCGCCCGCGTCCGCGCGGCCCTCGACGGCACGACCGACAACCGGCAGCGCGTCCGCGGCGCGATCACGACGTACTTCGACTTCGTCGAACGCGACGGGGCGGCGTACCGGCTGGTGTTCGAGAGCGACCTCCGCAACGAGCCCGCCGTCCGGGAACGTGTCGAGACCGCGCTCGACTCCTGCGTCAGCGCGATCGCCGACACGATCGCCCAGGACACCGGCGTGAACGCCGCCGAGGCGCGCCTGCTCTCCGTCGGCCTGACAGGGCTTGCGGAAGTGACCGCCCGTTGGTGGCTCTCCTCCGGCGACGAGGTCTCGAAGGACCGCGCCGTCGACCTGCTGGTCTCCCTCGCCTGGCGCGGCCTCTCGCGCGGGCCGAAGACCACCTAGCCGGGTTCGCCGACGGCGTAGCGCCTGGACGGTCAATCGCGCGCCGGATCGACTAGCCTCGACCCCGGGACGCTCGACGCGACGCGGAGGTACTGGTGGAGGTCAAGATCGGTGTGCTGTACGCGACCCGCGAGCTGGTGGTGGAGACCGACAAGTCGCCGGACGACGTCGAGAAGGCGTTGAGCAAGGCGATCGTCGACGGCGGCGTGTTCTCCCTGGTCGACGAGAAGGGGACCCGGGTCCTGGTGCCCGTCGACAAGCTGGCGTACGTCGAGATGGCGAAGCCCGACGACCGCAAGGTGGGCTTCGGGCGGCTGTAAGAGGCCGGCGGCCGGCAGGTGTGGGATGGGTGTTAGCGCGCCCACCAGGCTGGGCAAGACCCCTCCAACGGAGACCCACCGCACTCTCGGAGGCGCGCGATGCTCGGATTCATCCTGCTGCTCATCGTCATGGGACTCGTCATCGGCGCGCTGGCGCGGCTGCTCGTACCCGGGCCCGACCCCATGAGCATCGGCGGCACCATCCTGCTCGGCATCGTCGGCTCGATCGTCGGCGGGATCGTCGGGCGGGCGATCTTCGACGACCCCACGCCGGGGTTCCTGCTAGCGCTCGTGACGACGATCGTTCTGCTGTTGGTGCTGCGCCGGACGACAAGGCGTGGCACCGTCTAAGGGGTACAGGTCGAAGGCCCGGCGCTTGTAGGGGGCGCCGGGCCTTCGTCTTGTCCTGGCGCGGCTACGTGTAGTCGCGGTGGTACTTGACCTCGCCGGCGTCGTTGACGGTCAGCACGGAGGCGCGGCGGAGGTTCACGGCGCGACGCGTCGGCTGGTCGTAGGAGAACAACCACTCCACGGCAACGGCGTCCCCGCCGTCGATCACCCGGGTCTCGGTGATCTCGATGTTGGGGCGCGCGGCGAGGAAGTCGTCGAGGTAGGAACGGATCATCTCGCGGCCCTCGTGAGGCGGGTTCAGCGCCTCGAGGTAGACGCCGTCCTCGGCGTACACCTCGCGGAGCGCGTCGGCGTCAGCCTCCACCCACGCTTCGCGGACCTTCTTCCACGCGTCGTACGCGCGACCCATTGCGTGCCTCTCCGTCTCGCCAGCCGTCGGCGGAGCCTACCGAATCGGGGGCCTCAGCCCGAAAGACCGAGCGCGGCCATGCGTTCGCCGTGCCGGTCGGTGATGCGGGCGAACATCCGCCCGATCTCCGCGAGGTCGCCGCTCTCGGTCATCAGGTCGGCCAGGGCGTCGTTGCGAACGGCCACCTTCTGGGCCTGGGTGAGCGCCTCCCCGACCAGCCGCCTGGCCCAGAGCGCCAGCCGCCCGGCGATCGCGGGGTCCGCGCCGATGGCCGCGCGGACGCGGTCCACGGCGAAGCTGGAGTGCCCGGTGTCGGCCAGCACGTCGAGCACGAAGTCGCGGGTGGCCGGGTCGAGCACCTGGGCGACCTCGCGGTAGAAGTCGGCGGCGAGCCCGTCGCCGACGTACGCCTTGATCAGGCCCTCGTACCAGTCGCTCGGCGCGGTCAGGTCGTGGAACTCGTCCAGCGCCTCGACGAACGGCGCCATCGCGGCCTCGGGGTCGACCCCGAGCTCGCGCAGGTGGCGGACCAGGCGGTCGTAGTGGCCGAACTCCGCGGCCGCCATGGCGGCCAGCTCGGCCTTGTCGGTGAGCGTCGGGGCGAGCGCGGAGTCGGTCGCGAGGCGTTCGAACGCCGTCAGCTCGCCGTAGGCGAGCGCCCCCAGCAGCTCGACGACGGCGGCACGGTTGGCATCGGCATGCGGCACGGGACGGAGGCTACCGGCCGCCGTAGGCCACGTGCAGCGCGTCGCGCGCCTGCCGGTCCGCGGCGAAGAACGCGTCCTCGGCGGAACGGTCCGGCAGCGGCGCCGTCCCGGCCAGCACCAGGAACGCGGCGGCGCGCGCGGTCACGTCGACGGCAGCAGCGCGGCGGCGAGGCGGCTACGGCCCACGGAAGATCGTTGCCGTCGTCTCGCGCACCTGGCGGTCGGTGGCGAAGTACGTGTCGGTGGCGGTCCGCGTGGGCAGCGGCGCGGTGCCGCGCAGCACCTTGCCGGCGAGCGCCATCGACGTCCGGTCGACGGCGCCGTAGCCGATGAGCAGGTACTCGGGGAACTGGTCGGGCACCTCGCTCCACGCCACCGGCGTCGCGTCGTAGAGGCCGCTGCCGCCGTTCAGCGTGGTGCAGACGGGACCGTCCTCGTACTGCTTCTTCGGGCGGCGCACCGCGGTCTTGAACACCACGTCGCGCCACTCGGCGAGGGTGAGCACGCCGTCCGCGAGCGGGCCGCTCTTGACGACCCCCGCCCGTCCCTTGGCGACGACGTTGCCGCGGACACCGGTCCGCGTGTCGCCGAGGACCCGGCGCGCGTCCATGAGGATCTCGGCCGCGCCGCCCGCGACGAACGGCGTCGCCGCCGACGTACCGGACCCGATGGTGTCGGCGGAGTCGCGGGTCGTCTGCCACTTCGCGGCCCACGAGTTGCAGCCGTCGGACACGACGTGCGCCGTGAAGCCCGGCCAGGTCGCGACCATGCCCGAGTCGTGGCCGCCGACGATGATCGCGGAGGGCCCGAGGTGCGGCGTGAGCAGCGTCGGGTGCCCGGCGATGCCGCCGCGGAACGCCGCGCCGTTGCCGGAGGCCCAGAACGCCAGGTGCGCCTTCGATACGTCCTCGACCGTCCGGACCAGCTCGGGGCTGGCGGTGAGCAGCCCGGTCTTGCCGGTCGGGTCCCACCCGGGCACGAACGGTCCCCACGAGTTCGACTCCGCGTCGACCCACCCGGCGTTCTTCGCGAGCCAGCGGATCGAGTCGAGCGTCGGCTTGTTCGAGGATTCCGGGTCGAGCAGCGGGATCGCGCCGTCGAACTGCACGGAGACGACGAGGCAGGTCCGGCAGGCGCCGTACCCGGCACCGGCGGCGCGCGACGCGGTCATCGTGCCGTGGCCGTCCTCGTCGAGGATCGACATGCCGGAGGGCTTGTCGGCGTCGCACTTCGTCTGCGACGCCGTCTTGAACGAGATCGCGCCGACGATGCGCGTGCCCGGCACCCAGTACAGCGTGCCCGGCTTGACGCCCGCCCAGATCGCGCAGTCCTTGCGGACCGCCGCCCAGTAGTCCGTCGTGTCGAGCGTCAGGCGCAGCGCGACGGCGTTCTTCGGGTAGCCGGGGAGGTACGTCGACGGGTGGCGGTACGCGCGCGGCGACCGGTCCCTGAACACCGCGTGGTACGCGTCGATGCCGCTGTCCACGAGGCCGACGACGGCGGTGGGCTGGGCGGGCGCGGCGGCGTGCACGGGCGCCACGACGGCGGGGAGGGCGAGGCACGCGAGCGCGGCCGTGGCGGCGAGGACACGCCGGGGGGAGAAGGTCACGGTGATCAAGAGTCGTCGCATGCCTCAGTGGTTCGCGGCCCTCGCCCGCAAGTCCTGTGTCACACTGAAGGAGAAGAAGCGCCGGTACGTCGTACCGGTGACGAGCGGCCTGGAGATGGTCGCTCCAGCCGCTCGGCTGTCGCGCGCCGCCCCGGACACTGCCGGGACGCCGGGCGCGCCCGACTCACCGAGCCTGTCGGAAGGCTCTGCCCTGTCCACGTTCAGCGAACTCGGGGCCTCGCCCCAGACCGCCGCGGCGCTCGCCGCGATGGGGATCGAGAACGCGTTCCCGATCCAGGAGCTCACCATCCCGATCGCGCTCACCGGCGCGGACCTCATCGGCCAGGCGCGTACCGGCACCGGCAAGACGCTGGCGTTCGGCGTGCCGCTGCTCGACCGCATCGACATCGGCGGCAGCGTCGTCCAGTCGCTCGTCGTCGTGCCCACCCGCGAGCTCTGCATCCAGGTCACGGGCGACCTCTCGCGCGCCGGCGCGGACCGCGGCGTTCGCGTCACCGCCATCTACGGCGGTCGCGCGTTCGAGCCGCAGCTCGAGGCGTTGCGCAAGGGCGTCGACGTGGTCGTCGGCACGCCGGGGCGGCTCTTGGACCTCGCGCGCCAGGGGCACCTGCAGCTCGGCGGCGTTCGCATCCTCGTCCTCGACGAGGCCGACGAGATGCTCGACCTCGGCTTCCTCCCCGACGTCGAGAAGATCCTGTCGCTGACGCCCTCGCCGGAGCGGCAGACGCTGCTGTTCTCCGCGACGATGCCGGGCCCGATCATCACGATGGCGCGGCGCTTCCTCAAGCAGCCCGTGCACATCAGGGCCGAGGAGGCGCACGAGGAGCAGACCGTCCCGACGACGCAGCAGCACGTGTTCCGCGCCCACGCGCTGGACAAGGTCGAGCTGCTCGCCCGGCTGCTCCAGGCCGAGGGGCGCGGGCTGACGATGGTGTTCTGCCGGACCAAGCGCGGCTGCGACAAGGTCGGCACCGACCTCGTCGACCGCGGCTTCGCGGCCGGCGCGGTCCACGGCGACCTCGCGCAGGGTGCGCGCGAGCAGGTCCTGCGCGCGTTCCGTTCCGGCAAGATCGACGTCCTCGTCGCGACCGACGTCGCGGCCCGCGGCATCGACATCAGCGGCGTCACCCACGTCGTCAACTACCAGTGCCCCGACGACGAGAAGACCTACCTCCACCGCATCGGCCGGACCGGCCGCGCGGGCGAGAGCGGCGTCGCCGTGACGTTCGTCGACTGGGACGACCTGCCGAAGTGGTCGGCCATCAACACCGCGCTGTCCCTGCCGTTCCCCGAGCCGCCGGAGACGTACTCCAACTCCCCGTCGTTCTACGACGCCCTGGACATCCCGCGCGAGGCCAAGGGCACGCTGCCGCGTTCGCAGCGGACCCGCGCCGGGCTCGCTGCGGAGGCCGTCGAGGACATCGGCGAGACCGGGCGGCGGCGCAAGACCGCGCCCCCCGCGCGGACCGGCGGCACGCACCACGCCCCCGCGTCGCGCGCCGACGACGGCGACCCGCTGTCCCGCGTGCCCGCGCGGGCCAAGGCGCGGCGCCGGACCAGGGCGGGTACGGGGAGTGCGCCCGCGGAGAGCGTTGCGGCGCCCGTGACCGCGGACGGCGAGGCGCCGGCCAGGAAGCGGCGGCGCCGCGGCGGGCGCGGGCGCGGCGGCGGGGGCGCGGCGGCCGCGGAGGGCTGAGCGCTCAAGGGGGCGTTCGGCCCGGCCGAAGGTTGTACCCGTGACGATGCAGAAGGTCGCCGGAACGGACCTCGGCGAGGACAGCGACGACCTCATGCAGTGGCTGGAGGACCTCCAGGGCTGCCCCACCGTCGACCTGACGCTGCTCGCCCGGTGCACGAGCCCGGTGCACGACGGCGACGAGGCGATGACCTGGTTCTACGTCGAGGCCGACGCCGCCAACGCCGTCGCCCGGCGCCGCTGCCTCGCGTGCGGGGACGTCGCGCACCTGCTCGACTCCGAGGCGGCGTGGACGCACCCGCCGATGCACGCGTGCGGCACGTGCGGCCAGTCGATGTTCGAGGTCGCGACCGGCCTGCACGTCGAGCCGGGCACGACCGTCACCTGGCTCGCCGTCGCCGTCCGCTGCGTCGGTTGCGGCCGCCTCGACGGCCTCACCGACATGAACGTCCCCAACCTGTCGCTGGACGAGGTCCGCGCGCGGGTCTGACCGCTGCTGGACACTGGTCGCGTGCGCGCCGTCGTCATCGCCGACACCCACGTTCCCGCGCGGGCTCGTGACCTCCCCGCATGCCTGTGGGCCGCGATCGACGCGGCCGACGTCGTCGTCCATGCGGGCGACTGGGTGTCGGCCGCGCTCGTCGCCGCCGTCTCCGCCCGGTGCCGCCTGGTCGGCGTCTACGGCAACAACGACGGCCCCGACGTCCGCGCCCTGCTGCCCGAGGTCGCGCGGATCGAGCTCGGCGGCGTTCGCGTCGCCGTCGTCCACGAGACCGGCGCGGCCACGGGGCGAGAGCGGCGGATGGCGGCGGCGTACGGCGACGCCGACCTGGTGGTCTTCGGCCACAGCCACATCCCGTGGGACACCGTCGCCCCGGGCGGCCCGCGCCTGCTCAACCCCGGCTCCCCCACCGACCGGCGCCGCCAGCCGGCGGGGACGTGGGTGGCGGCGACGTTCGACGCGGGCCTCGTGTCCGTCGAGTGGCACTCCGTCCCGCCTCGTGCCTGAACGCTCCACAGCCCAAATCCGTCGTCCACAGCGCGGTGCCGTTCCAGTTCGAGTGGGTACGCCCACCTAGGATCGTGCTACTTACTCCTGCGCCGAAGGTCGTCATGCGAACTCGTCTCCTCGCCCTCCCGCTCCTCGCCGCCACCGCGCTCGCCGTCGCCGGCGCGCGCCCCGCGGCGCCGGTGCTCGCGGCAAGCCCCTGCCTGCCGCACGAGATCCCGGTCCGGGGCCGCGGGCTCGACGGAGGCGTCGGCTGCGTCGACCCGCGCAAGCCGGAGCCGCCGGCCGAGATGCTGGCGGCGCGTGCGGTGTTCGATGGCCCGCGGGCCGGCCTCGACGGCAGCGAGCGCGTCGCGGCGATCCGCAAGGCGGAGGCGTTGCGCACCGAGGCGGAGACCGAGCGGCGGCTCTCCGGCACGCGCGACTACGTCGCCGACGGCGTCTCCGTCCCCGACAGTGGGTCGAAGTGGCGGCCGATCGGCCCCAGCCCGCTGGTCGTCAACAACCCCGCCTACCCCGGCGGCACGGCCTACGGCGTCGACAAGGTCGCCGGCCGCGTCTCCGTCATCGTGACCGACCCGGCCGACACGACCGGCAACACGCTGTACACGGGGTTCGCCGGGGGCGGCGTCTGGAAGTCGACGACCGGCGGCGACACCTGGACCAGCGTCGGCGACTCGCTGCCGAGCCAGGCGGTCGGCGGCATGGCGATGAACGACGACGGGTGGCTGTTCGTCGGACTCGGCGAGGGCAACACCGGCAGCGACAACTACTCGGGCGCCGGCGTCGTCATGTCCAAGGACGATGGCGCGACATGGAGCGGCCTGCTCGGCGCCGGCGTCATCCCCGAGGGCGTCGTCACGACGCACATCGCGATCGGCGGCGCCAGCGTCTACGTCTCGACCAACAAGGGGCTCTACTACTCGAACGACAAGGGCACCACCTGGCACCGGGCGGTCCTGCCGACCGCCGGCATGGGCGAGTCGACCAAGGCGTTCGGCAACTTCGTCACCGACGTCCGCGTCCACCCCGACCACCCGGAGCGGGTCACGGCCGCGGTGGGCTGGCGTTCCGGCGGCGTCCAGCCCGCGCCCGGCCTGTACCGCTCGACCGACAGCGGCGCCACCTGGGTCAAGATGACGGCGACCGGGTTTGGCGCCGAAAGTGTCTCGACCGACCCGATCGGCCGGATCTCGCTCGCGTACTACGACGGACCGGACACGTCATTGCACAGCCACATGTACGCCGTGATCCAGGACGCGGGGAAGCTGAACAACGAGCCCTTCCCGATCGACTCGCCGCTCCCGCCGCAAGCGAACACCAACAACCTCAACGGCATCTACCGCTCCCCCGACGACGGCAACACCTGGCTGCCGATCGGCGACAACGCCACCCTTGGCGCCGCCCCCGGCTCCGGGCTCACCACGACCAACGCGACGCTGAACGGCAACTACGGACCCGGCGTCCAGGCTTGGTACAACAACTACATCATTGTCGAGCCGACGACCCCGGCGGATCCCACGGCGGTGAACCAGGTCCACCTCATCGTCGGCCTCGAGGAGATCTACCAGGGCACCGTCGAGGAGCCGCTCGGCAAGTTCGTCACGTGGAAGACCATCGGCCGGTACTGGAACATCTGCGTCCAGGCCGTGGTCCAGCAGTTCGACTGCGCGGACCTCGAAATCCCCACCTACACCGGGCTGACGACGCACCCCGACCAGCACGCGGCGGCGTTCGCCAAGACAGCCGACGGCTACCGGCTCTACGCGGGCAGCGACGGCGGCACGTACCGCCAGGACGCGGCCACGGGACCGCTCGGCGGGTTCACCAACGACGCGTGGACGTCACTCAACACCGGCGTCAACACCACCATGCCGTATGCCGCGGCGATGGGTCACGACGGCGTCGTCTACACCGGCCTGCAGGACAACGGCACCGCGAGGATCGACACCAGCGGCGTGGCCAACGAGGTCATCGGCGGTGACGGCTTCGACGTCGCGGTTGACCCCGCGGACTCGGACGTCGCGTACGAGGAGTACGCCACCGGCATCCTGCGCGTCACCGTCGACGGCGGTGTGCAATGGTCAATCGACGTCAGCCCCACGGACGCCACGGGGCAACGGTTCTCCACGCCGTTCGCGCTCGACCCGACCGACCCCGAGCACTTCGTCTACGCCGGCAGCCAGGTCTGGGAGAACACCAACGCTCCGCAGCTCGCCCCCGACAACTGGACCAAGGTGTTCGACGTCACCAACGGCGAGATCGCCCCGGCCGCGGCCGTGACGGCACTCGACACCCATGGCGCGGTGTCCTACGCCGCCTGGTGCGGCCTGCCACCGAACCCACCCGCCGGGGCGAGCGCGTGCAACATCACCACCGGTGACGGCAACTACGACCCGACGCTGTTCCGCCGCGGGCTCGCGACCAACGCCAAGGTCGGCTGTACCCCCGAGAAGGCGTCGGAGGAGTGCTGGCACCAGGTCGCCGCCAACGGCCTGCCGAACCGCTTCATCCAGGGCGTGACGATCGACCCGGACAACCCGCTGGTCGTCTACGTCGCCGTGGCGACGTTCAGCCGCCACTGGACGTACGACCCGGCGTCGTTCCAGCCCGGTGTCGTCTTCAAGTCCGTCGACGGCGGCAACACGTTCACGAACATCAGCGGCAACCTGCCGCAGACGTTCGGCTCCGACCCGCTGGTCGTCGGTGACCGGCTGCTCGTCGCCACCGACGTCGGCATCTTCGCGACCTCGCGGAAGAGCCCGGGCACGTGGGTGCCGTTCGGCACCGACATCCCCGACGCCGTTCCCGCCATCGAGATCTCCACCAACCCCCAGCAGACCAAGCTGGTCGCCGCCACCCACGGCCGCGGTGTCTGGGTGCTCGACCTGACCGGCAAGAGCGGCGGTGGCGGCGGCGGCGGTGGCGGCGGTGGCGGCGGTCACGGCGGTGGCGGCGGGGGCGGCGTCCTCCCGACCACCGGCCTGCCGGCGTGGATCCTCGTGGCGCCGTGGCCGTTGCTGCTGGCGGTGCTCGCGCGGCGACGCCTCCGGTCGGCGCGGGGGTGAGCCTGGGGATCACGCTGGTCCCGCTGCCGACCCACCGGCTCGCCCTCAGCGGCGGTGACCTCGCCTACCTCGACGTCGCTGCAGCTTCGTCGGTGGGTCAGGCCGGCGGACCGGCCGCCGCGACGGCGGTGTTCGTTCCCGGCTATACGGGCAGCAAGGAGGACTTCGCGCTGCTCGCCGCGCCGGTGGCGGCGGGCGGGGTGCGCTTCGTGGCCATCGACCAACGCGGACAGTTCGAGTCCGTCGGCCCCGACGACCCGGCCACCTACCGCATCGCGGCTCTCGCGGCCGAGCTGAACGAGTTCCTCACCGCCCTCGGAGCGGGTCCCGTACACCTGGTGGGTCACAGCTTCGGCGGCCTGGTCGCCCGGGCGGCGGCGATCGCCGAGCCGGGCGCCGTCGCGTCGCTGACCCTGCTCGGCTCCGGCCCCGCCGGGCTCTCGGGGGCGCGGGTCGACCGCATGCGCGCCCTGGCGCCGTTGCTCGACTCGCACGGTCCCGAGGTGCTGTTCGACGCCATCCTCGGCCGCGCGTCGGGCACGCCCGACGACGAGCTGACGGCGTTCCTGCGCCGCCGGTTCCTCGCGTCCAGCCTCACGGCGCTGCGCGTCATGGGCGACGAGGTCGTCGCCGAGCCAGACCGCATCGAGGAGCTGCGCGCCACCGGCCTCCCGATCCTGGTGGCCTGCGGCGAGCAGGACGACGCGTGGGACCCGCCGACGCAACGGTCGATGGCCGAGCGGCTCGGCGCGCCGTTCACTGTCATCGCCGGTGCGCTGCACTCCCCCGCCGCGGAACGCCCCGCCGAGACCGCGCGCGTCCTGCTCGACTTCTGGCGCGGCCGGTGAGCGGCGGATGACCGGTCGCGCGGTGCTGGTCACCGGAGCGTCGCGCGGCATCGGACGCGCGGTTGCCGTTGCGTTCGCCGCCGCGGGCGCACGCGTCGCCGTGCACTACAACACGGGCGCAGACGCGGCCGCGGAGACGGTGGCCGCGCTCTCCGGCACCGGCCACGTCGTCGTCCAGGCCGACCTCGCCGACGCGGCGGCGGTGCGTGCCATGGTCGACGCCGCGGCCGAGGGTCTCGGCGGCCTCGACGTGCTCGTGAACAACGCCGGCGTCTACTTCGAGCATCCGCTCACCGAGGTGTCGTACGACGCCTGGCAGGCCGCGTGGTCGCGGACGCTCGCGACCAACCTCGTCGGAGCCGCCAACGTCTGCTACTGCGCGGTCCCGCACCTGCGGGCCCGCGGTGGCGGCGCGATCGTGAACGTCTCGTCGCGGGGCGCGTTCCGCGGCGAGCCGGACCAGCCCGCGTACGCCGCGAGCAAGGCCGGCCTTAACGCTCTCGGCCAGTCCCTCGCCCTGGCGCTCGGCCGGTACGGCATCAGCGTCACCACCGTCGCGCCCGGGTTCGTCGACACCGACATGGTGGCGTCGTCCCTCGACGGCGAACGCGGCGACGCGATCCGCGCCCAGAGCCCGTTCGGCCGGGTCGCGCGGCCCGAGGAGGTCGCGCATGCGGTGCTGTTCCTGGCATCGCCGGAGGCGGCGTTCGCAACGGGGACCATCGTCGACGTGAACGGCGCGTCTTACCTGCGTACCTAGGTCGTGGCGCGGAGGCGCTACCCGGTCGGCCCCGCCGACTGCACCACCTCGAACGACCACAGTGCCGCCCCGCTTGCCGCCGGCCCCGTCGCCGGCCCGCCCGGCCCGGGACCGCCCGCGCCATCCGGGCGGATCGCGCCCGTTCCGCCCGCGGTACCGCCCGGCTGCCCGCCCGCGTGCGACTGCGTCCCGCGCCACGCCTCGAACGCCGCCTCGTCCCGCCACCGCGTGTACACGAGGTAGTCGTCGGTGCCGTCGACCGGCCGGAGCAGCTCGAACCACTCGAACCCGTCGCTCCCCTCGACCGCCCCGGCGCGCGCGGCGAACCGCTGCTCCAGCGTCTCCCGCATCTCCGGGCTCACGGTGAGGACGTTGATCTTGACGACGGACATGCAGGGCTCCTCGGCGGGCGGCGACGGATGGCGCGTGCCAGGCTAACGGCGTGGGTGGCACCCTGCGCGACGACGCGGTCGACCGGCCGGTCGAGCGCGCGGCCGACGACGTGGGTGATGTCGGGCTGTTCGGGCCCGGGAGCGTGACCTGGCGGATCCACGCCGATCCGGTCATGGGCATCGGTGGGCTGCGGGCACTGCACCTGCAGGCGCTGCACCCGCTCGCCATGGCCGGCGTCGCGCAGCACTCCGACTTCCGTGCGGACCCGTGGGGGCGGCTGCTGCGGACGGTCAACTACGTCACGACGGTGTCGTTCGGCACGACTTCCCAGGTCGAACGTGCCGCTGCCCGCGTCCGCGGCATCCACCGGCCGCTGAACGGCGTCGAGCCGGAGAGCGGCGCCACGTACCGGGTCGACGATCCCGAACTGCTGCGCTGGGTGCACTGCTGCCTGGTGGACTCGTTCCTGACGACGTACCGCCGGGCCGGCGGCCCGCTGACCGGCGCCGAGGCGGACGCGTACGTCGCCGAGCAGCTCCGCGCCGCCGCCCTCGTCGGCGTCGACCCGGGCTGCGTTCCCGCGAACGTCGCCGACCTGGCCGCCTACTTCGCCGCCATGCGCCCCGAGCTTCGCGCGACGCGGGAGGCGAAGCGCGCGGCGGCGTTCGTGCTGCTGCCGCCGATGCCGAACCGCTGGCTGGAGCCGGCCCGGCCGCTCTGGGCGTCGGTGGCAGGAACGGCGTTCGCGCTGATGCCGCGCTGGGCGCGGCGCCTCTACGGCGTCCCGGCCGTCCTGCCGACGGACCTCGGCGCGACCGCTGCCGTGCGCGCGATCCGGCGGTCACTGCTGCTCATGCCGGCGCACGTCCGCGAAGCGCCGCCCGTCCGCGACGCACGCGCCCGCGCCGCCGGAACGGAGCCCGACTCCCACCAGCGCGCGCGCCGCCGCCTCGTCGACGCTGCCGGCTGACGGCCGGACCGGCGCGCCAGCGGGGCACCCGGCGCCGGTGACAGCGCGGGCCGCGGAGGCGGCGCACCCCGACGCGACGAGCCGCCACGACCCGGCAAGTCTCGACCCACGGCGCCACCCGCGTTTCCGGACCAAGATTTCGGAACGTGCGCTCCGGAACGTGCGCTCCGGAACGTGGGCTCCGGAAAGTCGCGTCCGGACCTCGGCTCCGGGCCCATGTCCGGACCTCGTGTCGGGACCTCGTCCCCAAGAACCTTGGTTCCGGCCGGCGCACGGGCGTGCGAGCCCGGGCGCGTCCTCGCCCCGCGCCGGGCGGGCCCGTTACCCGACGTCCGCCTCGAGCGCGTACCACGGCCGGCGCGCCTGCGGCGCGGCAGCCCTGCCCTCCGGGCACGACCGGTGGAAGTCGCACCCGGCGCACCCCGGCGACGGCCGTGCCGGGAACAGCGACGCCACGACCCCGCCCTCCGCCGCCCCCTCCACGGCCAGCCGCACGTCCTCGGCCGCCGCGTCGATCCGGTCGAGCTGGCGCCGCAACGACTCCACGTCGAACTCGTGCGCCACGACCTCGCCGGTCCGAACGTCGTGCAGCTCGACCCGTCGGCAGGGGCGGCGCAGGGTGCGTTCGGCTGCGTAGGCGTAGATGGCGAGCGCCCACGAGCCGCGCGCCTCGTCCGCGGTGACGCCCCGGCGCCCGGTCTTGTAGTCGACGACGACCAGCTCGCCGTCGCGGTCGTCGAGCCGGTCGACCCGGCCCTTGAGCTGGGTGTCGCGGTACGGGGCGGCGAAGTTCCGCTCGACCGCCCGCGGCTCGTCGTCGGGGTCGAGGCCGGTGACGTAACGAGTGACCCACTCGCGCGCCCGCGAACGCCACGTCTCCGACTGCGCCTCGTCCCGGTACCCGTCAGGGATCCAGGTGAGGTCGACGTGCGTCGCGGCGGCCTCGGGCGTGCGCCGCCCGCGCGGCGCCAGCCACCACTCGCGCAGCGCGTTGTGCACGCTCGCCCCGAGCGAGCTGTGCCCGAACGCGCCCCCGCGCGGCGGCGCCGGCCGGTCGACGTAGGCGAACCGGTACCGCCGGGGGCAGTCCTGCCACGCCCCGAGCGATGACGCGGACACGCCGAACAGGCGGCGGGGCAGCCCGACAAGCGGCAACGTGTCCATGCCCGCCATCGTGGCACCCCCGGGTGACAGGAAACGGGAGCGGCGCGGAACTGTGGATACGGAAGGACGCCTGTGGACTAACCGGCCCGGACGAACGCCCGCACGGAGTCGGCGAGCAGCTGCACCGCGATCGCCGACAGCAGCAGCCCCAGGATCCGCGTGATCAGGTGGATGCCCGCCTCGCGCACGAGCCGCAGCACGCCGACCGAGTACCGCAGCGCCAGCCAGAGCACGACGTGCACGGCGACCAGCCCGAGCCCGATCGCGACGTACTCCGACGCGCCCTGCGCCGAGCGCACGAACACGATCGTCGCCGCGATCGCGCCGGGACCGGCGAGCAACGGCGTCCCCAACGGCACCAGCGCGACGTTGACGTCCGGCACCTCCTCCGGGTCCGACGCGCCGCCGCGCAGCAGCTCCAGCGCCACGAGGACCAGCAGCAGCCCGCCCGCGCCTTGCAGCGCTGGCAGCGTGATGCCCAGATAGTCGAGGATCTGCTGGCCGAACACCGCGAACGTCGCGATGACCAGGCCCGCGACGACGACCGCCTGCCACGCGAGCCGCCGCCGGGCCGCGACCGGCCGTCCGGCCGTCAGACCGAGGAAGATCGGCACCGTCCCCAACGGGTCCATGATCACGGTGAGGGTCACGAACACCTCGCCGAACAGCCGCGCGTCGATCACGAGGCCACCAGCGGCACGGCGCCCGTAGCACGCGCGAGCAACGCCTCCCACACCGAGGGCGCGGTCGTCTCGCAGCCGAGACGGTGCCCGGTGATGGCCCCGTGGTCGTCGCTCGACCCCGTGACCAGCAGCCCCAACGACCCCGCCAGCGAACGCAGCGCGGCCCGTACCTCGGCCGGGTGGTCGGGGTGGTCCACCTCGACCCCGGCCAGCCCCGCCTCGGCCAGCGCCGCGATGACGTCGTCGCCGACGACCCGGCCGCGCTTGACGGCACCGGGGTGGGCAAAGACCGCGACGCCACCCGCACCCGAGATCAACGACACCGCGCGGAACGGGTCGAGGGCGTACTTGTCGACGTACGCCCGACCCTCCGAGCCGATCCACTCGTCGGTGAACGCCGCTGCAACGTCGGGAACGACGCCCGCCTCGACCATCGCCCGCGCGACGTGCGGCCGCCCGACCGAGCCGCCCGCAGCCAGCTCCAGGACGCGCGGGTACGTCACGTCCGCGCCGAGCCCGCACAGCCGCGCGACCATCGCCTCCGCGCGTCGCGAACGGTCAGTGCGCAGCAGCTCCAGCTCGGCCGCCAGCTCGGGCGACGCCGGGTCGAACAGGTACCCCAGGACATGTAACGACACCCCGTCGAGCGCGCACGAGACCTCGGCCCCGGGGACGAGGGTGAGGCCGGGAGGCAACGCAGCGGCAGCCTCGGCGTGACCGGCGACGGTGTCGTGGTCGGTCAGCGCGACGACGTCGAGCCCCGCAGCGTGAGCAGTACGCATGACGACCGCCGGCGGGTCGGTCCCGTCGCTGCGCGTGCTGTGGGCGTGCAGGTCGATGCCCACCCGCCGTCACAA
>JAVEEC010000051.1 GCA_030840645.1 Frankiaceae bacterium | reverse complement strand
GCCGCCGACAGCCTCAACGGCAGACCCCGCAAAACCCTCGGATCAATGACACCATCCGAAAAGCTCAACGAGGTCCTCGTTGCACTGACCGGTTGAGACCGCCGCGTGGTGATCTTCACAGAACGAGGTGGTGCGGAGAGTTCCCCGGGGCTTTCCCCGGAGTTCACCGGGGGTTGGGGTGCGCGTCGTCACAGGTCCCTAACGTCGCCGCCATGCCGATCTCGCGTCGTACGTTCCTCGGCACCGGCCTCGCCGCCGGTGCGCTGCTCGCCTCCGGCGCCTCGGCCGCCGGGTCGCGGCCGCCGCGCCAGCACCTGCGCCGGCTGCCGGACCCGCGCACCTGCGGCCTCGACAACATCGTCGTGCTCTGCATGGAGAACCGGTCGTTCGACCACTACCTCGGCTGGCTGCCCGGCGCCGACGGCCGTCAGGCTGGGCTGACGTACCTCGACGACGCCGGGCAGCCGCACGCGACGCACCACCTCACCGACTGGCAGGGCTGCGGGTTCACCGACCCCGACCACTCGGTAGAGGGCGGCCGGCTCCAGCTCGCCGGCGGCGCGTGCGACGGCTTCCGGAAGGGCGCCAACGACGACTTCGCGCTCGGCTACTACGAGGAGGCGGACCTCGCGTTGCTCGGGCCACTGGTGCGGGAGTTCACGACGTTCGACAGGTACTTCTGCTCGATCCTCGGGCCGACCTACCCGAACCGCCTCTACACCCACTCCGCGG
The DNA here is from genome assembly GCA_030840645.1 of Frankiaceae bacterium. Classification (GTDB taxonomy): domain Bacteria; phylum Actinomycetota; class Actinomycetes; order BP-191; family BP-191; genus BP-191. The sequence goes on along the minus strand of JAVEEC010000051.1, from coordinate 96,593 downwards.
CGACCGACCGGCTGACCAACACCACCGACGTCAGCGCGATGCCGACGATCTGGGACCGCCTCGCCGCCAAGGGCGTGCCGGCGACGTACTACTTCAGCGACCTGCCGGTCCTGGCGCTCTACGGCGAGCGGTACGCGTCGGCCGCGAAGCCGTTCGGCCAGTTCTTCGCGCAGGCCGCGAGCGGGACGCTGCCGGCGTACTCGTACCTCGACCCGTTCTTCCTCGGCGAGGACCAGGGCGGCTCGAACGACGACCACCCGCACGCCGACATCCGCCGCGGCCAGGCGCTGATGAGCAACGTCGTCCGCGCGCTGACGTCGTCGCCGCAGTGGTCGAGCACCGCCCTCGTCATCACGTACGACGAGTGGGGCGGCTTCTTCGACCACGTCGTGCCGCCGGTGCTGCCGGACGGCGACCCGGACCACGCGCAGGCGGGCTTCCGGGTGCCGGCGGTCGTGGTGTCGCCGTTCGCCCGCAGGGGCTACGTCGGCCACGAGGTCTACGACCACACGTCGATCCTGAAGATGGTCGAGTGGCGGTTCGGCCTCGACCCGCTGACCGCCCGCGACGCGGCGGCGCGCAACCTCGCCGAGTCGTTCGACTTCGCGCACCCGCGCTCCGCGCCGCGGCTGCCGGCCGTCCTCGACCCGGGGCCGCACCTCTGCTCGGACGCGACGGGGATGGCGGCCGAGGACCCGTTCTGGCGCGAGCTGGCGGACTCGCCGCTCGTCCGCCGGTGGGGGGCGCTGGTCTGATGCGCCGCCTCCCGCTCGTCCTCGCCGCGCTGCTCGCGGCGGCGCCGTTCACCGTGGCGAACGCCGCGGGCCGCAAGCCGCCGAAGCCGAAGCCGACCTGCCGCCTGGTCACCGACTCGCAGGGCGACGCTAGGGGCGTCGCCGGGGCGGTGACCAACGCCCAAGGCGACACCGGCCTCGACGTGGTCAGCGCCGACCTCGCGACGAACGCGACCCAGGCGACCGTCGTGTTCCGGCTGCCCGGGCTGAACAACACCGACCCGCTGTCGCCGGCGGGCCGGTGGTTCGCCCTGGCGTACACCGCCGCGGGGAAGAGGACGACGGTCCCCGTGCTGCTCACCCCGCGCGGCAACACGTGGGGCAGCGGCGCCGCCGCGGACGCCGGCACGGTCGACACCGCGACCGCCGAGATCCGCGTCACCGTGCCGCTCGCGGAGGCGGGCCTCGCCGGGCTGAAGGCCGGCACGGTCGTCAGCGGCTTCGCCGTCACGACCAAGCGCTGGGTGGGCGCGGCGTCGACGGGTCAGGTGGTCGGCGACGCCGTCGACACGGCGACGAGCACCGCGACGTACAAGGTCGGCTGGCCGTCGTGCGTTCGCGTCGGCGGCGACGTGGCGGGCGCGTGAACATCCGGTCAATTCTCGCCGGGCGGCGCGGTCGCGCCGCCTGCCCGCGCGTAGAGCGGGTGGCGGGGAACCCCGCCGGATCCCTACGCGAGAGGAACCACATGTACTCCCTCAGCAAGCTGGCGGCGACCGCCGGTCTCGGCCTGGCGTTCGCGCTCGTCGTCCCGGCCGCGGCCAACGCCACGACCCCGGTCGCCTGCAACGGCGTCGTCGAGGGCCCGGGCCAGGGCCGGACCACCGACTCGGTCGCGGGCGTCTGCGTGAGCGGCCTCGGCTACACCGAGGTCGGCGCGAGCGGCACCGAGGTCTACGCCGTCGGCTCGAGCGACGCGTTCGGCTACGTCGCGGTCTCCAACTACGAGAACGGCACCAAGAGCCCCTGCGGCCCGGCGACCCCCGACGGCAACGAGGCCGGCACCGGCACCAACTCGGGCGGCTGCTACGGCACCAACAACAACCCGATCGCGGCGCCGCTCCCGCTCGCCTGCGGCGACAGCACCGGCCCGTGGAACAACACCTCGCGCGACGGTTGCCGCGCGGACCAGGAGGACGTGGCGGACGCGATCGACGCCGTCCTGGGGCTGATCCCGTAACGACGTTCCTCGTTCCACCCTGTGCGGCACCGGCCCTCCCCCGCCGGTGCCGCACAGGCACGTTCAGGGAGGGTTCGCCCAGATGAGGTCTCGCCGGGTCGCCGCGCTGCTCGCCTGCGCCGCCGTGCTGTTGCTGTCCGCCGTCGCGTCCGGCGGCACCCGCGTCGCGGGCTGCGTGACGCCGGCCGCCGCGCCCGACTCGTGGACCGTCGTCGCGACCGACGACGTGACGTACCCGGAGTCGTACGAGGCGTGGCTGCTGCACGGCCACCCGCACTACGCGCTCGTCGTCGACCCGTACCAGCCGTGCCGGGTGTTCCGCATCGGCACGCCGGCCGCGCACTTCACCGACCGCAACGTCGTGCAGCGCAGCCTCGACGGCGGCCGGTCGTGGGCGACGGTGCTGCGCCGCGAGGCGGCGTTCACGGCGCTGCGGCTCTACGTCCCCGCGCCGGGTGTGGTGCTGCTCACCGAGGACGGCGTCGGCGCGGGCGTCCTGCGCAGCGACGACGCGGGCGCGACCTGGCGCGCCGCGACGGGCGGCATCGAGAACGAGCACGCGCACTCGATCGGCTACGCGCCAGGGGACGCGCGGCACCTCTACGTCGTGACGCTGCCCTGCCGGACCCTCGCCTCGGCCTCGCCCGCGTGCGACAACCACAACGTCAACAACGGCGAGGACTTCGTCGGCCTGGTCGCGCTGTGGCGCAGCGCCGACGGCGGCGCGACGTGGCGGCGTTGCGCGATCCCCCAGGAGACCATGGCGCGCAGCGTGTTCAAGGTGCTGCTGCGCGCCGGGCACCCGGAGCAGCCGTTCGTCTACGACGCCGTCAACCTCGGCGCACTGCACGCGCAGGAGGGCGACGTCCTCACGACGTCCGACGGCGGCGCGACGTTCAGCAAGACCGGGTCCGCGCCGCCGACGCTGTTCGACCAGGTCGGCATCACGGCGGGTCCCCGCGGCGGAGCCCTCCTCTACGAGCGGGACAACATCACCGGCGGCGACCGCGTCAGCGCCGACGGGGGGACGACCGCGTGGGCCGACGCGGGCCGGTACTGGAAGACCGAGCGCTCGGCCCTCACGGCGCTGCCGTCCGGTCGGCTCGTGACGCTCGGCGCGGTCGGCTTCGGCGGGTCGTTCGAGGGCAACGAGATGCGCGCGTTCTTCTCCGACGACGCGTTCCGCACGCTCCGGTCGTCGCGCACCGTCGCGCCCGGGCTGCCGCCCGACTACGGGTACGTCGTCGGCGAGGCGCAGGCGACGGCGAACGGCGACGTCTACGTGTCGTACGCGGTCCACTGCGTCGACGCGTTCACCTGGCAGGGCCCGGTGGACCGTTGCGGTGGCGGGTCCGGCGAGCACCGCTACGTCTGGCGGACCGTCCGCTACCGGCCGCCTGCGCGCGGCGCGGACCTGGCACCGACGGCGGACCCGGGCGGGCGGCCCGCCGCCTGCCTGCCGGCGGGCAGGTGCGACCTGGTGCCGCGCGCGCCCTGTGCCCTGGCCGGCGCGCCGGCGGGCGCGGGGGTGGCGTTCGACGGCGCGGCGCTGCTCTACGGCGGCGTGGACGGCGGCGTCCTGCACCGGGTCGACCCGCGCACCTGCCGCAACCTCGGCTCGGTCGCCATCGCGTTCGACGGCGACGACCTGCGCCGGGCCGCCGTGCTGACGGCGCGGACACACACCGCGGACCCCGGCATGCGGCCGCGCGGGACGCCGACGCTCGACCCCGCGCGGGTGCGGATCGACGCGGCGACGTACGACGCCGCGAGGGACGTCCTGTGGTTCTCGCTCGCCGACGTGACGGGCGCGGTCGTCGCCGAGGGCAACCCGGCCGCCGTGTTCTCGGTCGCGCTGCACGCGGCGCGGCCGACGGCCAGGCTCGCGTTCGCGACCGGGCGGTGCCTCCCGCACCGCAACCTCGGCGCGGGCATGGAGCTGCTCGCTTGGGACCCGGAGAACGACCGGATCGCCGCCTGCCAGCAGGCGCGGCCCGTGGTGATGACGCCGGACGGCGTGCCCGACGCGGACGCCGGGCCGTGCGCGCTGCTGGCGCCGTTCCGCGGCTACGGGTACGGCTGGCCGGTCACGTCGTGGACCGACGTCGACGGCGGCCGCGCGCTGCTCCTCGTCGACGCGGACACCGGCACCGGGGCGAGCCTCGTCGACTACGACCTCGCGTCCTGCACGGTCGCGGGGACGTACGGCGCCGCCGCGGTCGGCGCCGCGAAGGCCTCCGGCGGGATGGCCCAGCTCGCGTGCGACCCGGTGACGTTCGCGCCGTCGGTCGCGGTCTGGCACCGCGCGGGCGCGACGCTGACGCCGTACGTCGTCCCGGGCAACGACGTGTCGTGCGACGTCCCGACAACCACGACCGTCGTTGCGGGGACGCGGGCCTGCGCGCGGCTCACCGTGACCGGCCCGGCCGCACCGGTCGCGGGGCAGCGGCTCGCCATCGCTGTCGACGGCGCCGCGCCGCGGGAGGCGAGGACAGGACCCGACGGCGTTGCCTGCGCCGGCGATCGGCCGGCCGCCGGGCGCGAGCACGTGGTGGCGGCGTCGTTCCCCGGGGCGGCGCCATATCTCGGCAGCGCCGGGTGGCGGTCGTTCGTGCCGTTCGTCGTGCCACCGAAGCGGCCACCGGTCCCGCGCGTGCCCCCGCCGCCGCTGCCGCACGTGCCCGCCCCGCCGGGCCAGGTGCCACCGGCTCCGCCCGCGCCCCCCGCGCCCGGCGTCGCGCCCGCCGTACCCCTCGTGCTGCCCGTCCCCGGCGCGCAGGCGCCGGTCGGCGGACTCTCCGACGAGCAGGAGCAGCAGAGCCAGCTCGCGACCGTCGCGCAGGACGAGCAGGAGCACCAGCCGCAGGCCGGCGAGGAGCTGCTCGCCGCGTCGATGCTGACCGCGATGGCGGCCGGCGCGGCGGTCTGGCAGCGGCGGACCCGGGTCGTCCGTGCCCGGTGAGGGCTCAGCCGGTCAGGACCGGCCTGGCCTTGCTCCGCGCGCGGGTCAGTGCGGCGTCCGCGGCCTTCACCGAGACGCCGAGCGCGGCCCCCGCTTCGCGCGGCGGGACGCCCGCCGCCCGGGCCCGCAGCGCCGCCTCCTCGCGGGCCGACAGCGAACGGCAGAGCAGCCCGGCCAGCCACGTCGCCTCGGCCCGGTCGCACACGACCGCCTCCGGGGTGGGCACCAGCCGGTCGTCGCCGCTGCGCACAGCGGCCGCGCGCGCGGACCTGGCCCGGTCGCGGTGCAGGTCGGCGCAGACCCGGACCGTCACGGCGGTCAGGAACGCGCCCACCCGGGCGACGTCGAGGCCCGGGTGGAGCACCGTGCGCAGCATCGCCTCGGACACGCAGTCCTCCGCGTCGGCCGCGCACGGCGTGCGGCGGCGCGCCACCCGCAGCAGGTCGTCGTAGTGGGGCCAGACGAGGTCCCAGCGGTCCTGATCCGTCGAACGCGGCTCGGTCACGGTGGCAGACCGTAGGCGGCCGGGGCGACGCCGCGATGGCGCCCCGGTGACGCGGCGGGGAACTTTCGGCAGATGGTGGCGGGCGGCGGGAGGCGTTCACCGGGCGTTCATCCGCTGGTGGGACACTCGGCGGGTGGCCGAGCAGGACGACAGGTTCCTCAACCGCGAGCTGTCGTGGCTGGAGTTCAACGCCCGCGTCCTGGAGCTGGCCGAGGACCCGCGGACGCCGTTGCTCGAACGCGCCAAGTTCCTCGCGATCTTCGCCAACAACCTGGACGAGTTCTTCATGGTCCGCGTCGCGAGCCTGCGCCGTCGCCAGGCCGCGGGCATCGGCGTACGCAGCGCCGACGGGCTGACCAGCCGCGAGCAGCTCGAAGCCATCAACGACGTGGCGGGCCGCCTGTCGCGACGGCACGCGCGGCTCTTCCTGGACGAGGTCTGTCCCGCGCTCGCGGCGACCGGCATCACCATCGTGCACTGGGCGGACCTCACCGAGACCGAGCGCAAGGAGATGTCGGAGTACGTCGCCGAACGCGTGTTCCCCGTCCTCACGCCGCTCGCCGTCGACCCCGCGCACCCGTTCCCGTACATCAGCGGCCTGTCCCTCAACCTCGCGGTGGTCGTGCGCGACCCCAAGACCCGCGTCGAGCACTTCGCCCGGGTCAAGGTGCCGCCGGTGCTGCCCCGCCTGGTGGCCGTCGGGGAGGCGCGGTTCGTGCCGATCGAGGAGCTGATCGGGGCGCACCTGCCCGACCTGTTCCCCGGCATGGAGGTCGCGGAGCACCACCTGTTCCGCGTCACCCGCAACGCCGACCTGGAGCTCGACGACGACGAGTCCGACGACCTGCTCCAGGCGCTGGAACGCGAGCTGGCCCGCCGCCGCTTCGGCCCCGCCGTCCGCCTGGAGGTGCAGGAGGACATCGGCGCCGAGGTGCTGTCGCTGCTCGTCCGCGAGATGGAGATCGACGAACGCGACGTGCTCCGGCTGCCCGGGCTGCTCGACCTGACGGCGTTGTTCGCGCTCACCGGCCTGGACCGGCCGGACCTGAAGGACGAGCCGTTCGTCCCGGCGACGCCGCCGCGGCTCGCGGCGGACGACCCGCAGGCGGACGTGTTCGCGGCGCTGCGCGAGGGCGACCTGCTCGTGCACCACCCGTACGACTCGTTCGCGACCTCGGTGCAGCGCTTCGTCGAGGCGGCCGCGGCCGACCCGCAGGTGCTCGCGATCAAGCAGACGCTGTACCGCACGTCAGGTGAGTCCCCGATCGTGGACGCGCTGGTCGACGCCGCCGAGTCCGGCAAGCAGGTCGTGGTGCTGGTCGAGATCAAGGCGAGGTTCGACGAGCAGGCGAACATCCGCTGGGCCCGCGAGCTGGAACGCGCAGGCTGCCACGTCGTCTACGGCGTCGTCGGCCTCAAGACGCACTGCAAGGTGCTGCTCGTCGTCCGCCAGGAGGGCGGCCGGCTGCGCCGGTACGCGCACATCGGCACCGGCAACTACAACGGCCGCACCGCGCGCACGTACGAGGACTTCGGCCTGCTCACCGCCGACGAGAACGTCGGCGCCGACCTCACCGACCTGTTCAACGAGCTCACCGGCTACAGCCAGCAGACCGAGTACCGCACGCTGCTCGTCGCGCCCGACGGCATCAGGAAGGGCCTGATCGAACGCATCGGCGCGCAGGCCGACCGCGCCCGCGCCGGGCTGCCTTCGCGCATCCGGCTGAAGCTGAACAGCCTCGTCGACGAGAAGGTGATCGACGCGCTGTACGACGCGTCCAACGCAGGTGTCCTCGTCCAGTGCGTGGTGCGCGGCATGTGCGCGCTGCGGCCCGGCGCCGCCGGGTTGTCGGAGAACATCACCGTCCGCTCGGTGCTCGGGCGGTTCCTCGAGCACTCGCGGGTGTTCGGCTTCGGACCCGACGGCGACGAGGAGCTCTGGATCGGCAGCGCCGACGTCATGCACCGCAACCTCGACCGCCGGGTCGAGGCGCTGGTCCGCGTCACCGACGAGGCCGCCGTGGCGCAGCTCGGGTCGGTCCTCGACCGGCTCACCGCGCCCGACGTGCTGGCCTGGGAGCTCGGCGCCGACGGGACCTGGCTGCGTACGTCCGGCGACGTCGACGTCCAGGCCGAGCTCGCGGCGCTGGCGGGCCCCGCTTGACGGTCCGCGCCGGAGGCGCGGTGGTGTGGCGTTCTGTCGAGGGCTCGGTCGAGGTCGCCGTGGTGCACCGGCCCCGGTACGACGACTGGTCGCTGCCGAAGGGCCGGATCGAGCCGGGGGAGCCACTGGTCGCCGGGGCGCGGCGCGAAGCGACGGAGGAGACCGGGTACGAGGCCGCGCTCGGCCGCTGGCTCGGGCGGACGGCGCACCGGGTCGAGGGCGGCGAGGAGAAGGTCGTCGACTACTGGTCCGCGCGGTGCGGCACCGAGGTCGGCCGTACCGGCGGCGAGGTCGACGCGGTCGCCTGGCTCGCGCCCGCCGCGGCCGCGGAACGCCTGACGTGGGACGCGGACCGTGGCGTGCTCGCGCGGTTCGCGTTGCGGCCGGTGGCGACCGCGACGGTGCTGCTCGTCCGGCACGCGCGGGCGGGCTCGCGGGAGGCGTGGTCCGGTCCCGACGACGAACGCCCGCTGGATGCGTCGGGGCGGGCGCAGGTGGCGTACCTCGCGGCGGCGCTGCCGGCATTCTGGCTGCCGTCGGAGCGGCCGTACGTCGTGTCCGCGCCGCCGCGCCGTTGCGTCGACACGGTCGCGTGGGCGGGCACCGTCGCGATCGAGCCGTGCCTCGGCGAGGACGCGGCGCCGGCCGACGCCGTCGCGTACGTGCGGTCGCTGGCGTCGTACGGCGTCGCCGTCGCGTGCAGCCAGGGTGTCGTCATCCCGGCGATCGTGGCGGCGTTGCGCGCCGCGGACGGCCTGCCGGCAGGCGACGTGCGCGATGCGAAGGGCAGCGCGTGGGTACTGTCGTTCTCGGCCGGGCGGCTCGTCGCGGCCGACTACCTCGACGCTGCGTAGGAGCGGCCGGTGCGGCTCGGTGTCCTCGACGTGGGGTCGAACACCGTGCACCTGCTCGTGGTCGACGCGCACCGCGGCGGCCAGCCGTCGCCGGCCGCGTCGGTCAAGACCGACCTCCAGCTCGCCGCGCTGCTCTCGCCGGACGGCACGCTGGCGCCGTCCGGCGAGCGCCGCCTGACCGCGGCGGTCGCGGAGGCGCGGCGGGAGGCCGAGGAACGCGGCGTCGAGGACCTGGTCGCGTTCGCCACGTCGGCGATCCGCGACGCGCCGAACGGCCCCGCCGTCGTCGAACGCGTCCGCGCCGCCACCGGCGTCGACCTGAACGTGCTGGAGGGCGCGGACGAGGCGGCCCTGACGTTCATCGCGGTGCGGCGGTGGTACGGCTGGTCGGCCGGGCGGCTGCTCGTCGCCGACATCGGCGGGGGCTCGCTGGAGGTCGCCGAGGGCGACCACGAGGAGCCGGACCTCGCGGTGTCGTTCCCGCTGGGGGCGGGGCGGCTGCACCGCGAGTTCCTGTCCGGTCACGACCCCGCGCGGCCTGACGACGTGGACGCGCTGCGTTCGCACGTGCGTTCTTCCCTGGCGCCGCTGGCCGAGCGCGGCACGCCACCGCCGGACCTCGCGGCGGCGACGTCCAAGACGTTCCGCTCGCTGGCGCGGATCGCGGGAGCGGCGCCGTACGCCCGGGGGGCGCGGGCCCGGCGGCGGCTCGCGCTGGACGACGTTCGCGGGATCGTCGCGCACCTGCTGCCGACCACGGCCGCCGAACGCGCCACGCTCCCCGGCGTCTCCCCCGCCCGCGCGCCGCAGCTCCTGGCGGGCGCCGTCGTCGCCGAGCAGGTGATGGAGACGTTGGGCGTCGCGTCGTTCGCGATCTGCCCGTGGGCGCTGCGGGAGGGCGTCATCCTCCGCCGCCTCGACTGGCTCGCCGGGGTCTGACCGTCGGCAGGTCGTCATCCACCGGTCTGTCCCCAGTGGTGCGTAGCACGGCGCGAAGTGTTTACCGAACGTTCCCCTGACCGCCCCGGGACGGTCGCTATGGCGCCGCGCTGACCCCGTAGACACGACCTACAGGAAGAGCCGGAGCCTTCGCGTATAGCACCGCGTCACTCAGCGACGGGTCCGGCGCGGCGCTGCAGCTCGTCCTCCAGCGCGACGGCAAGGCGCGTGAGGTGCGCGCCGCTACCGGCGCCGGTCTTCCCGCGGACACGCCGCAGGTACGTGTCGACCGTGTGCCGGGTGACTCCCATCCGCCTGGCGGCCTGGTCGTACGTCAGACCGGCTGCGAAGTGGCGCAGAACCTCGACCTCCCGGGGCGAGAGAGCGTACGTACCCCCCAGCGGCGACGCCGCTACGTCGAACTCGCTCATCGAGCGCTCCTATTGCATCGAGAGAGCCTGAGCCGGAGCAACGGACGAGGCGCGCAGGGCGGGGTACACCCCGGCGATCACGCCGATGGGCACGGTCACGAGGACGGCGCCGACGAGCGCCCAGGCCGGGAGCGCCGTCGGCCACCCGCGCGACGTCGCGTACGCCGCGGTGACGGCGGCGCCGACGACGGTGCCCGCGATCCCGCCGAGGGCGGACAGGAGGAGCGACTCGGTCAGGAACTGCGCGCGAATGTGGGCACGGGTCGCGCCGAGGGATCGGCGCAGGCCGATCTCGGCGCGGCGCTCGATCACCGAGATCACCATCGTGTTCGCGATGCCCACCCCACCCACGACCAGCCCGACCAGCCCGAGCCCGAGCAGGAGGCCGTTGAGGGCCGACTTGGTGGCGCGCTCGGCGGCGAGAGCGTCGGACGGGCGGGAGACCTTCACCTCGTACGGCGCGGGCGGGTTGACGGTCGCGGCGAGCACGCTGCGAACCGCTTCGACCTGTGCCGGGTCACTGCGCGTGTAGAGCGTCGTCGGATGACCGTCGAAGCCGGCGTAGGTCTGCGCCGCCTCCCACCCGATGAGCGCGGAGCTGTCGATCTCCGGCGCGAGGGGTACGGGGTCGAGGATGCCGGCGACGCCGTACCATCGCCCGCCGAGCCACACGCGGGACGCGGGCGTCCTGATGCCGAGACGTCGGGCGGACGTGTCACCGAGGACGACGGCGGGGTAGCGCGCGGTCGCGTCGTTCAGCCAGGCCCCCCGCGCCACCGTCCCGCCGAGCGTGCTGAGCAGGTCCTGCCGGACAGCGACGACCGCGATGCTGCTCGTGCGACCGGTCGGGATGTGGTCGTTGCGGTACACGCTCGCCGCGACCTTGCCGGTAGCCGTCGCCGAGCGCACCGGCGCGATCCGGCCGACCATCGCGACCGACTCGACCGGCAGCTTCGCGTCCTCGCCGAACAGCGTGCTGCCCGGGGAGGCCGTGAGCAGGTTCGTGCCGAGGCGGTCGAGAGCGGCGGTGACCTCGGCCCGGCTCGACGCGGACACCCCGACGACGGCGACGACGGCGGCGATCCCGATGGCGATCCCCAGCGCCGAGAGGACGACGCGCAACGGTCGCGCGACCAGGCCGACGGCCCCCACCCTCAGCAGGTCCGCGGGTCGCAACCCGCGCGGCGTCACCGGTCGGGCACGACGGCCGCCCGGGCTCTCCGCGTCCGTCATGACTCGACCGAGGCGAACAGCCCGGACGCCTGATCGCCGGCGCCCGTGTCGCCGGTGATCCGGCCGTCGGTGATCGTCACCCGGCGTGGCAGGCCCGCCGCGATGCCGGCGTCATGAGTGATGAGAACGACGGTCGTCCCACTCGCATGCAGCTCGCGGAGCACCTCCATGACCCGCGCGCCGGAGGCGGTGTCGAGGTTGCCGGTCGGCTCGTCGGCCAGCAGGAGAGGCGGGTCGCCGACGACGGCGCGCGCGATCGCCACTCGCTGGCGTTCGCCGCCGGAGAGCTCGTGCGGGCGGTGCTCGCTACGGTGCGCGAGACCGACGCGGTCGAGAGCGGCTCGCGCCCGGCCGCGGCGTCGCGCCCGCGGCACGCCGCAGTAGAGGAGCCCGTCGGCGACGTTGTCGACCGCGGAGACACCGGGCGCGAGGTGGAAGTGCTGGAAGACGAAGCCGATCGTCGTCGCCCGTAGCGCCGAGAGGTCCCGGTCGTCGAGGGCCGACACGTCGGTGCCGTAGACGCTGACGCGACCCGCGCTCGGGCGGTCCAGCGTGCCCACGACGTGGAGCAGCGTCGACTTCCCCGAGCCGGACGCCCCGACTATCGCGGTGATCTCTCCCTGCCCGATGCCCAACGTCACCCCGTCGAGCGCGCGAACGCCGCCGGGGTACTCCTTCACGACCTCGTCGAGGCCCACGGCCAACGGCGTCACGCCGGCATGCCGACGTGCTGGCCCTCGCGCAGCCCGTCGCCGCTGATCTCGACCCGGCCGTCGGCGAACAGGCCGGTCTTGACGGCGACGACCCTGGTCCCGGCCGGCTCGACGACCTCGACCCCGTACCCGCCCTCGGCGAGCGCGAGCAAAGCCGCGACCGGGACCGTGAGGACGTCCACCCGACGTCGGAGGACGTGCGTCACTTCGACACCCGTCTGTTCGGGCACGTCGGCCGTCCCGGAGCCGGTGAGCTCCACGGTGATCCGCACGCCGTTCCCGCGCGCCCCCTCGGCGGCGCCGCCACCCTCGGCGGGCTGTCCGGAAGCGCCGGCCGAGGTCGCCGTCGCGGTGGCCGTCACGACCCCCGGCACGACCCTCCCGTCCTGCAGCCGGACGGTCACCCGCGCCCCACGCCCGGCCCATGCCGCCGTGCCCGCGAGCGCGTTCGCCGACACGATCCTCGTCGTGGCGGTGACGGCGAGCACCTGGGCCGGCGCGGCCGCGCCCGGCCGGACGGAGACCGTGGCGACCCGTACCGGTCCGGCCGTGAAGACGACGCGGCCGACCTCCACGACGCCGCTCTCTGGCAGCCCCAGGTCGCGCTGCCAGCGCCGTACTGCCGTCGCGGTGGCGGCCGTGAACCGGGTGTTCGCGGCGAACCCGGTGTAGCCGAGCGCCTTCAGGTTCTGCGTCAGCTGTCCTACGTCGTGTCCTTCGGCGCCGGCGCCGAGCGGCCGGTACATCGGGAGCGCGCCGTACAGGAGAACGACCGGGCCGTCGTCCACGCGCGCGACCTGCGAGCCGCGCGCGAGGGTCGCGCCCTGTTCGGGGACCCAGGTGACAGTTCCGGTCGCGCGCACGTCGACGGGGACGGCGGTGCCGTAGCCCACCTCACCAACGACGGTCGCGGACTCCACGAGCGTCTGCCTCACGATGGCTGCCGTCGCGGCCGGCGCTGCGTCGGTCTCGACGGTACGGCGCTTCCGAACGGCCGCCGTCCCGGCCACGACGGCAACGACCGCGACGACGACGGCCACGGTCGAAGCGACTGCCACGCGGCCACGGCGCCCGGGCATCCTCATCCGCCGACGACCCCGCCCGTCGGGTGCGGGCCGGTCTCGTAGCAGGTCTTCATCGCCGCGGGAAGGTTGGGGTCGTTCTTGAGACGGACCCTGAGCTCGTCGCTCATCATCGGCACCCCGGTGTCGGGATCGGGGTCGGGGTAGTCGGGCAGCCCGTGCGCGCGCAGGCAGCTCGCGTACTGCCGCAGCTTCTCGACGTCCGCCGCGGCGGGTCTTGGCGCGGGCTTGCCGGCGGGCAGCAGTGCGCGGCAGTGCTCCATCGCCGAGCCGACCCGCTCGAACGGAGCCTTCTCCTTGTCGATCTGCGGGAGACCTTCGTCGGGCGTCAGCTCGTCGAGCATCGGGACGCCCTCGCCGCGCATGCACTCGATGTACCGCTGCGCCGTTGCGGCCGAGTCGGCGCTCGGCGTCGGTGAGCCGCTCCTGGCTGTCGCAACGCCGGGGGACTTTCCGGTCGCGCACGCGGTCAGGGCGGCCGCGACGAGCGCCGTCGCGACGAGCGTTCTCATCGATTCCCCCGTGCGTCGCATCTTCCGCCCCAGCCCGCTGATTCCTTCATACCCAGGATAGTGGCGCGTGACGGGTGACATTACGGGACGGTCGACGTGTCGTCTACGGGGTTGCCCGCCGACAGTGAATGTGGGGCGCGGCAACGTAGCCCTCGTCACGAGGGCTGTCGAGTCACGAAGACTCGGGACTCGCGGCAACCCGTCCATGGGATGACATTCGGCGCGCCCGGGCCACCGGGCGGTCGAATCCACGGGGGCGTGGTACCGCGTGCTTTGGGAGCGACCATCTTCAGCCGATCGGAGAAATACCGTGCATCTCATCACCTGGTCAGGGGTGGCGGCCGTCGCGTTGGCGACCGCACTCACCGGCATGACGCCGGCGGGTGCGGCGCCCAAGGACGGTTTCGTCGACGTCGGAGAGTTCGGTCTCTACTACGCCCAAGGCTCCACCGGCACTGTGCTCGACCTGTTGGTCGACGACTCGGACTTCAGCAACGACAACTTCCCCGGGACGACCGTCGGTGCGAACAACAACACCGCGTCGTACCGCAACAGGGACACGTTCTGGTGGCACGTGTACACGGGCGCCGGCTACACCGGTTCGCACGGATGTCTCGCGGCGGGCTACGTCGGTAACGCGAGCCCGGCGTTCCACAACACGATCACGTCAGCGGAGTACCAGTCGTTCGGCTGCTGACGATCCGAACGCGCGGCGCCGGGCTCCGGTCGACCGAGCCCGGCGCCGCTTCGACCACCTGTCAGGCGGGGAGCTCATGAGGTCATTGTTCGTACGCGTTGCGTCGTGCCTGCTCGTCGGCGCCGCGGTCGTGGTCGGGAGCGGCTGTGGCGCGGCCGACGTTGCGGGACCGGCTCGGGGATCGGAACGACAGCCGGAAGCGGCGACCGCGCCGCGACTGCTGGCCAGCGTCGATCTGCGCCTGCCGGTAGAGGACTACATGCTGAGCGAGGACCAGCTGCGGACGGTCGCGACCGCGCGGGTCCTCCTCGTCGAACGATGCCTGGCCCGTTTCGGCGTCCGGGTGTCCCTCCCCGATGGTGACGCGTCCGGCGACGTCGGCCCGCGAAGCCTGACGGATCGCCGGTACGGCATCACCGACGCGGCGCTGGCCGGGAAGTACGCGTTCGGTCTGGGACCGCGGGACCCGGCCCTGCGGCGCAAGCCGCCACAACCCGACCTCGGGGTCGACGGTCGGGCGGCACTGACCGGACAGGGGCCGACCCTCGTTCGCGGGGTCACCGTTCCGGAAGGCGGCTGTCTGGGGGAGGCCGACCGGCTGCTCGACGCGGGGATCCCCAGCGGGGTCGACACGTCCGCGGCGCAGTCCCTCCAGTTCGCGTCGTTCGACCGGTCCAGGGCGGACTCACGTGTGCGCAAAGTGTTCGCCGCCTGGTCCGCGTGCATGGCGGAGTCGGGCTACCACTACGCCGACCCGCTCGGTACCCCCGGCGACCCGCGTTTCACCGGACCCGGGCCCGCATCGGCGCTCGCCATCGCGACAGCGCGGGCGGACCTGCGCTGCAAGGCGCGGACGAACGTCGTCGGCGTCTGGTTCACCGTCGATGCCGCGTACGAGAGGTCGGCGATCGAGGAGAGCCAGCGGACGTTCATCGTCGCGAAGCAGGCGCTCCACCGTCGGCTGGCCAATGCGGAGTCGGCAATTGCCGACTCCGCACCGGGCGGCCGCTGACCTCGCGTACGTCGTCAGCCGAGCTCGGCCAGCAGGGCGCGGACTCGCGCGTCGATGTCGTCCCTGATCACGCGTACCGCGTCGACGTCCTGACCGGCGGGGTCGTCCAGCACCCAGTCGAGGTACCGCTTGCCGGGGAACACCGGGCAGGCGTCGCCGCACCCCATCGTCACGACGACGTCGGCGGCCCGCACGTAGTCGACGTCCAGCAGTCGCGGCACGCGGGCCGCGAGGTCGATGCCGACCTCGTTCATGACCGCGACGACGGCCGGGTTCACCGTGCCGGCAGGCGCGCTCCCCGCCGAGAGCACGTCGACCCGGTCGCCGCCGTACTTCTCCAGCAGCGCCGCCGCCATCTGCGACCGGCCCGCGTTGTGCACGCAGACGAACAGCACCGTCGGCCTCACGCCGGGTACAGCGTCCGTACCGTCAGCCATCCCACGCCTCCGCCCACGACCTGCATCCCGACGAACGCCGCCACCGAGCCGGGCGCGATCCCGGCGAACGTGTCGCTCAGCATCCGCGCAACCGTTACGGCCGGGTTGGCGAACGACGTCGACGACGTGAAGAAGTACGCCGCCGCGATGTACCCGGCGACGGCGAACGGCGCCGCCGCGGCCCGCCCTGACCGCACCACGCCGAACACCACGACGACCAGCCCGACCGTCGCGACGACCTCGGCCAGCAGCATGCCGCCGCCGCCGCGCGCGTGCCGCGAGAGGGAGACCGCGGAGCGGCCGTACATCAGGTTGGCCAGGACGGCGCCGCAGCAGCCGCCGAGCAGCTGGGCGGGGACGTACGCCGCGACGTCGCGCCAGGCGAGGTCGCCGAACGCCGCGTCGACGACGCTGACGACCGGGTTGAGGTGCGCGCCGGAGAGCGGCCCGACGGCGAGGATGACGGCGGCGAGCGCGCCAGCCGTGGCGAACGCGTTGATCAGCAGCGCGACCCCGGCGTCGCCGGTGAGGCGCTGCGCGGCGATGCCGGAGCCGACGACGGCGGCGACGAGGAACGCCGTGCCGACGTACTCCGCGAACGCCCGCCGCATCCGATCCTGCGTGAGGTCCTCGGTCAGCAGCACGGTCGCCGCCCGGCCCGCGCAGTGCCGCGCCCGAGTCCGGCGACCTCGCGCGCGGCCGCCGCGAGCGCGGCCCGGCGCAGCCGGTAGTACGTCCACCGCCCGGCCCGCTCGGCCTCGACCAGACCGGCCTCGCGCAGGACGCGCAGGTGGTGGCTGACGAGCGGCTGGGCCAGCCCGAGGTCGGCGGTGAGGTGGCAGACGCAGAGGTCCTCGGCCGCGAGCGCGCCGAGGATCCGCCACCGCACGGGATCGGCGACGGCACGCACGGCGGGTGACATGGCATCAACCTACATTGATACGACGGGCGCGGGCGACTCGTCACGAGACGTTCGCCGGGACTTCACCCGGCGTCTGTCGGTGGGTCACGGAGACGCCGTACCGTGCCCGCCATGAGGACCCGCACCCTGGCCGTCGCCGCCGCCGCGATCGCGCTCGTCTCGCCCTTCGCTGCCGGCGCGGCCACCAAGCCGACCAAGCCGGGGAACGTCCGCCGGGTGTTCGTCTACGTGATGGAGAACACGTCGTTCAACGACGTCATCGGCAGCCCCGACGCGCCGTACCTGAACTCCCTCGTCAAGAAGTACGCGCTCGCGACCAGCTACACCGCGACCAGCCACGCCAGCCTCGGCAACTACCTCGCGATGACGAGCGGCCAGCCGCCGAACCCCGCCACCGCGAGTGACTGCTTCTTCTACGGCTCCCCGCTCTGCATCCAGGACGTCCCCAACATCGCCGACCAGCTCGAGGCGAAGGGCCGTACCTGGAAGGGGTACATGGACTCGATGCCGAAGCCGTGCGCCCACACGGCCGAGAACTCCGTCGAGACCAGCCAGAACGGGTACTCGCCGCGGCACAACCCGTTCGTCTACTACCGCTCGATCATGGGCAACCCCGCGCGCTGCGCCAAGCACGTCGTCCCGCTGACCGACCTGTGGCGCGACATGGCGAAGAAGCAGGTGCCCGACTACAACTTCATCACCCCCGACACCTGCCACGACGGGCACGACTCCGGCCCGCCGTGCAAGGAGGGCGGCGGCGTGAAGGAGGCCGACTCGTTCGCCAAGCGGACCGTGCCGCGGATCCTCAACGACCCGTCGTTCCGCAACGGCGGCCTGCTCGTGCTGACGTTCGACGAGGGCGGCATCCCGGACGACGACGGGCCGGTCTCCGCCGACTCCGGCGCGCCGGACTTCGGCGGCCGGGTGTTCACGCTGCTCGTCTCGCCGAACGTCACCCCCGGCGCGAAGCTCGCCGACCCCTACGACCACTACTCGATGCTCAAGACGATCGAGGACGTGTTCTGCCTCGACTACCTCGGCGGCGCGGCGGGCCTCAAGGTCCGCTCGATGATCGGCGCCGTGCACCAGGCCCGCTGCGCCCCCATCCCGCGCTGACTCCCGCTGCACGAACCCGGAAGGAACCCTCTGGTGACGCTCACCCGTCGTGCCCTGCTGACCCGCACCGGAACGCTCGGCGCCGGCGTCCTCCTCGCCGGCGCGGCCGGCGACCTGCTGCCCGCCCGGCTCGCGTTCGCGAAGCAGCCGCGGCTGGCCGGCTACGGCGACCTGGTCGCCGACCCGGCCGGTGTCCTCGACCTGCCGCGCGGCTTCTCCTACCGCACGCTGTCGAAAGCGGGGGAGACGTTCGCCGACGGGACGCCGGTGCCGTCCGCGCACGACGGCATGGCGGCGTTCGGCGGCCGCCGCGGCACCACCGTCCTCGTCCGCAACCACGAGCTCTCCCCGGACAGCTCGACCGCGATCGTTGCGCCGCCCGGCATGACGCCGTACGACCCGCTCTGCAAGGGCGGCACCGCGAACGTCGTCGTCGACGAGGACGGCCGGCTGGTCACGCACTACGTCAATCTCGCCGGGACGTTCCGCAACTGCGCCGGCGGGCCGACGCCGTGGAACACCTGGCTCACCTGCGAGGAGAACGAGTCCCACCCGCTGACCACACCGGCCGTCAGCAAGCCGCACGGGTACGTGTTCGAGGTCGACCCGCAGCGGCGGACCAGCCACCCGGTGCCGTTGCGCGCGATGGGCCGGTTCGCGCACGAGGCGGTCGCCGTGGACCCGTGCACCGGCACCGTCTACGAGACCGAGGACGCCGCGGCGCCGCACGGCTGCTTCTACCGGTTCCGCCCGGCGAAGCCGCTGGGCGGCCCGGGCAGCCTCGCGGCCGGCGGCGTCCTCGAGGTCATGCGCGTCGCGGACGGCCCCGCCGACCTGTCGGCGGTGACGACGGTGGGCACGACGTTCCGCGACGTGCGGTGGGCGCGGGTGCCGTTCCCGGACTTCGACCCGGCCGCGACCGATCCGGCCGCGCGGGTCAAGGTGCGCTCGCAGGTCCCGAACGCCACCCACGTCCCGAAGTGCGAGGGTGCGTACTGGGGCGACGGCGCGGTGTTCTTCGTCTCGTCGTTCGCCAAGCCGACGATGAGCCCGCCGCCGGCCGGGCGGCACGAGGGCCAGGTCTGGCTGTACGAGCCGGAGCGCGGCACGCTCACGCTGGTCGTGCTGATCGCGCCGGGCGGGACGTTCGACGGCCCGGACAACATCGTCGTGTCGCCGTACGGCGGGCTGTTCCTCTGCGAGGACGGCGACGGCGTCAACCACGTCGTCGGCGCGACCGACGACGGGCGGCTCTACCCGTTCGCACGCAACGCGTTCAACGACAGCGAGTTCGCCGGGGTGACGTTCGACCGGACCGGCCGGACGATGTTCTTCTCGATCCAGGACCCGGGCATCACGTTCGCGGTCACCGGGCCTTGGCGGCGCCGCGACCGCCGCGACCACTAGACGGAGACGGGCGCGTCCTCGGTCAGCGGGGTGAGCGGCGGCGTCACGAACTTGTAGCCGACGTTGCGGACGGTACCGACCAGCGCCTCGTGCTCGGGGCCGAGCTTGGCGCGGAGCCGGCGGACGTGCACGTCGACGGTCCGCGTGCCGCCGTAGTAGTCGTAGCCCCACACCTCCTGGAGCAGCTGCGCGCGGCTGAACACCCGGCCCGGGTGCTGCGCGAGGTACTTCAGCAGCTCGAACTCCTTGAACGTCAGGTCGAGCGGCCGGCCCTTGATCCGGGCCTGGTATGTCGCCTCGTCGACCGCGAGGTCGCCGCCGCGGATCACCTCGTCGCGCGGACCGGCGACCGGCTGCGCGGCACGGCCGAGCGCGAGCCGCAGCCGCGCCTCCACCTCGGCCGGGCCCGCGTCGGTGAGGACGACGTCGTCGACGCCCCAGTCGGCGGTGACCGCGGCGAGCCCGCCCTCGGTGACGACGGCGAGCAACGGCGTCGCGATCCCCGTGGTGCGCAGCAGCCGGCAGAGCGCGCGGGCGCCCGCGAGGTCGCGGCGCGCGTCGACCAGCAGCAGGTCGGCGGACGGCGCGTCCAGCAGCGCGGCGGGCTCAGGGGGGACCGGGCGCACGGCGTGGCCGAGCAGGCCCAACGCGGGCAGCGCCGCGTCGGTCGCGCTCGTCAGGACGAGGATCACGCTCACTCGGATCACCTCCGGGAAAACACGAACGGACCCCCGGTGGCGTCGTCGCCGTGGGCCCGCATGAGGCACGATAGCAGCCGTGCCGCGACCGTACCCGCCGCTTGCCGCGACCGCGCAGACGCGGACGCTGACCACCACCGACGGCGTCCGGCTCGCCGCGTCGCACCTGCCGCACCCCGGCAGCGACGTCGCCGTGGTCGTCGCGCATGGCTTCTCCGGCCACCACCGCAAGCCGTGGCAGGCCAAGGTCGCGCAGGGCCTGGCCGAGCACGCGGGGGTCGTGGCGTTCGACTTCCGGGGGCACGGCGCGAGCGGCGGCGTCTCGACGCTCGGCGACCTGGAGGTCCTCGACGTCGCCGCCGCCGTCGCGTGGGCCCGGCAGCTCGGCTACGCGTACGTCGTCACCTGCGGCTGGTCGATGGGCGGCTCGTCGGTGATCAGGCACGCGGCGCTCATGGGCGGCGTCGACGCCGTGATCAGCGTCAGCGCGACCAGCCGGTGGCGGGTGCGCGACACCCGGCCGATGCGCCGCCTGCACTGGATCGTCGAACGCCGCCTCGGCCGCGCGGTCGGCCGCCACCTGCTCAAGACGCGGCTCGCGACGCACTGGGCGGACGAGCCGGAGTCGCCGCTCGACGTGGTGGGGCGGATCGCGCCGGCGCCGTTGCTGGTGGTGCACGGCGACCGGGACTCGTACTTCACCCTCGAACACCCGAACGCCCTCTACGCCGCCGCGAACGAGCCCAAGACACTCTGGCTGGTCCCCGGCTTCGCGCACGCCGAGTCGGGCGCGACGCCCGAGCTGCTCGACCGCATCGGCCGTTACCTGCCCACGCTCGTCGCGCCGGGCCGGGCGGCGCGCATGGCACGATTCGGGGCGTGACGCTGACCGGCGAGACCGCGTACGCCGCCCCCGCCGACGGCCTCCGCCCGCGCGACCTCCTCCCCGCGGCCGGCACGCTCGTCGCGGCCGGGGCGCTCGCGACCGCCGCGGCGTCCGGGCACACGGCGTTCGGGCTCGCGGTGCTCGCCGCGCAGGCGCTCGTGACGCTCGCCTGGCTGGCGCTGACCGAGGTCGACGGCGCAGAGGGCGCGGCGGCGGTGGTGCTCGCGAGCGCGGCCGGGGCCGACTTGCTGGCCTTCCGCGACGGCGGCGAGGGGATCAAGGCGGCGGCCGGCGTCGTGGCCCTGGCCTTCGTCGCGTCGCTCGCGCTCCAGCTCTTCCGGCGGCACCGGGCCCGGACGACCGACGCGCTCACGGGGACGATCACCGCCGTCGTCCTCGTGGTGTTCGCCGCGCACCTGCTCGCCGCGGGCGCCAAGACCAGCGCGGGCCTGGCGGCGGCCGCGCTGCTCTGCCCGGCGGCCGCGGTCGCGGCGGGCCGCGCGGGCGACCTCGTCTCGATCAGGCCGCTGCTCGTCGCCGACGCCCGTCGCGGCTGGCTCGGGCTGCTCGCCGGCGTCGCGGCCGCGGCCGGGCTCGGCGCGGTCCTCGGCGTCGCCTGGGCGCCGCTCTCGGGGGCCTCCGGCGCGGTGCTCGGTGTCGTCACCGGGCTCGCCGCCGCCGTCGCCGACCTCGCCGTCGACCTGGCCGCCGCGGACGCGTTCGACGCCCGCAGGGCCGCCGCGCTCCGCCCGCTCGGCATGTTGCTCCCGCTCGTCGTCGCCGCTCCCGTGGCGTACGCCGCCGCTCGCCTCCTGATCGGCTGACCTGATGCTGAAGCGGTTCGTGATCTTCCTGCTGATCCTCGCGGGCCTCCTCTGCCTCGCCGACCGCGCCCTCGCGACCGTCGCCGGCAACGCCACCGCCGCCGAGATCAAGCGGCACGAGTCGCTGCGCGAGGACCCGTCGGTGCGCTTCCGCGGCTTCCCGTTCGTCACGCAGGCGCTGCGCGGGCGGTTCGCCGCCGTCGACGTCACCGTCCGCGACCTCGAACGCGACGGCGTCGTCATCAGCCGCATCGACGCCCACCTCGAGAACGTCCGCGTCCACCTCAACGAGGCGCTCAAGGGCCGCGTCCGCGCGGTCCCGGTCGGCAAGGGGGAGGCGACGGTGACCGTGCGCTATGCCGACCTGTCGTCGTTCCTCGCGACCCGGCCGGGCAACATCCGCATCCAGTCCGCCGGCGGCAAGGTCACGGTCAGCTCGACGTTCGGCGTGCCCGGCTTCGGCCAGGTCGTCGTCGAGGGCACCCCGCAGGTGAAGGTCGCCGGCAGCGGCGTCCGGGTCACGGTGACCGACATCCGCGCGAACGGTGCCACCAGGCTGTCGGCGGCGCAGGCCGCGGCGGCCGGGGTGCGGTCGTCGTTCACCATCCCGCTCGGCAAGCTGCCGTTCGGCATCAAGGCCGCCTCGGCCAGGCTCACGGCCGACGCACTGGTGCTCACCGCGACCGCCGAGGGGTTCGTCATCGACGTCACCGGCTGACGGGGAATCTCCGGCAACGCCACCCGGTTACGCTCGGCATCATGGGTCCGTACGTCCTGCTGGTCGCCACGCTCGCCGCGAGCGTGGCGTTCGGCCTGGTCTACACCCGGCGCAACGGCCGCACGCACGACGTCGCGGACCCGGCCGCCATCGCCGACGCGGACCTCGCGCTGCTCGGCGTCGACCTCGGCCCGCGGGCGACGCTGGTGCAGTTCTCGTCCGCGTTCTGCGCGCCGTGCCGCGCCACGCGCCGCATCCTCACCGAGGTCGCGGACCTCGTCGACGGCGTCGCGTACGCCGAGGTCGACGCCGAGTCGCACCTCGACGCGGTCCGCCGCTTCCACGTGCTCCGCACGCCCACGGTGCTGGTCCTGGACCGCGACCGCAGGGTCGTCGTCCGCGCGTCGGGCCAGCCGCGCAAGGCCGACGTGCTCGCCGCGGTCGGCCGGGCGGTCGGCGTCGCGGATGCCGTAGGGTCGACCCGATGACCAACCCGCAGCTCGTCAAACGGCGCGCCGTCGACTACGGCCACGCGTCGAGCTGCCTCTGTCCGGCGCCCTGACGCACTCCCCGTTCCTCTCCTCGTCAGGAGCCCCGCCATGGCACCACCCCCCGGCTACGTCGACCCGCGCGGCCCGCGCTTCGGCGCGTGGGTCACGACTGTCGTGCTCGCGCTCGTCCTGCTGACCCGTTCCCCGTGGCTCGCCGCCGCGCAGACGCTCGTCTTCCTGACCGGCGCGGCGTTCGGGCTGTCGAAGGCGCCGTACGGCGTCCTCTACCGGCGACTCGTCGCCCCCCGCCTCGGCCCGCCGAGCGACTTCGAGGCGGAGCTGCCGCCGCGGTTCGCGCAGGCGGTCGGCGCGGCGTTCGGCGCCGTCGCCACCCTCGGTCTCCTCGCCGGTAGCACCGCGGTCGGCCTCGGTGCCGCCGCGCTCGCGCTGGCGGCGGCGTTCCTCAACGCCGCGTTCGCGTTCTGCCTCGGCTGCGAGGTGCTGCTGCTCGCCCGCCGCGTCCTCGGCCGCGCCGAGATCACCCGCTTCGTACCCCGACCCACCTCCAAGGGAGCATCCGCATGAGCCGCAACGACGTACTGGTCGACGCCGAGCAGGCCGAGGGCCTGATCGGCCAGCCCGGCGTCGTCTTCGTCGAGGTCGACGAGGACGTGTCCGCGTACGACAAGGGCCACCTCGCGGGCGCGGTCCGCCTCGACTGGCAGACCGAGCTGCAGGACCAGGTCAAGCGCGACTTCGTGGACAAGGCGCAGTTCGAGAAGCTGCTGTCCGCCAAGGGCATCGCGAACGACGACACCGTGATCCTCTACGGCGGCAACAACAACTGGTTCGCCGCGTACGCGTACTGGTACTTCACGCTCTACGGCCACGACGACGTGAAGCTGCTCGACGGCGGCCGGAAGAAGTGGGAGCTCGACTCGCGCCCGCTCACCGACGCGGTCACCGAGCGGCCCGCCACGCAGTACACGGCGAAGGAGCAGGACCTCTCCATCCGCGCGTTCCGCGACGAGGTAGTCGACGCCATCGGTAAGAAGACGCTGGTCGACGTCCGCTCGCCCGACGAGTTCTCCGGCAAGCTGCTCGCGCCGGCGCACCTGCCGCAGGAGCAGAGCCAGCGCGCGGGCCACATCCCGGGCGCCGCGAACATCCCGTGGTCGCAGGCGGCGAACGAGGACGGCACGTTCAAGTCCGACGACGAGCTGCGCGCGCTCTACGCCGCGAAGGGCGTCACCGAGGGCACGCCGGTCATCGCGTACTGCCGGATCGGCGAGCGTTCGTCGCACTCGTGGTTCGCGCTGAAGGAGCTGCTCGGCTTCGACGACGTCAAGAACTACGACGGCTCGTGGACCGAGTACGGCTCCCTCGTCGGCGTCCCGATCGCGAAGGACGTGTAACCACATGTGCGGATCGACCGTGGGGGGTCTGTCGCTGGAGGGGATCGACGTGGCCAAGGAGACCGTGATCCAGGGGGTCGTCCACAACGCCGGCCGGCCGGTGCCCGGCGCGTTCGTGCGCCTGCTCGACTCCGCGGGCGAGTTCACCGCCGAGGTCGTCACGTCGGCGACCGGGGCGTTCCGCTTCTTCGCCGCGCCGGGGTCGTGGACGGTGCGCGCGCTGGCGCCGGCGGGCGCGGCGCAGACCGAGGTGTCGGCGGACCTGGGCACGGTGTCCGAGGCGCGGATCGAGCTGTAGGGGGCGCCGCCCCGGAGCTTCCTAGTACACGAGCCCCTGCGCCCCGTCGGTCATGACCTCTTCGAGGAACGCCTGCGCGCCCGCGATGCGGATGCCGGGGAGCACGTCCTCGGGGCCGATCGAGCGCCGCGCCGCGCACTGCGTGCACAGCGTCACCGTCCCGCCCGCGAGCACCGCAGACAGCAGGTCGGCCAACGGCGCCGACTCGGCCAGCGCGAACCCCTCCGCCCGGCCGGGCAGCGCGAACCACGCGGACTCGCCGGTCAGCCAGAGCGACACGGCGACGCCCGAGGCGACGCCGACCGCGGCGACCGTGAAGGCCTGGGCGCAGCGTTCCGGAGCGTCCTCGCCACAGGTCACCTTCACGACCAGCGTCCTGCCCACGCGTGTCCCTCCGAATGGCCGAACGGATCCGTCCGGATCCGCCCCGGTTTCCCCGTGAACGTACCCGGCCGGTGCAGGCGGCGTTGCGCCATTCGGCCCCGGCAGCAGGGACTAGGCCGTTCGGGCGGGACCAGATCGGGAAACAGTCACTCCGGGCTATCGGCCGGGCCTTTGGTCCCGACGATGTACGAGGCGGAAGTCACCGGGAGACCCGCCGGTGCCCAACCGCCGAAGGGACCACCCCCAATGCGCAAGCGCCTGGCCCTCGTCCTCTCCGTCGCCGCGGCGACGGGCAGCCTCGTCCTCGCCGCGGCGCCCGCCGACGCCGGCCAGGGGGTGACGTTCGACGTCACCGCGGGCCTCCTCACGATCAGCCAGCCCGCGGACAAGGCTCTCGGTACGGCCGCGGCCGGCACGGCGACCCTCTCCGCGACCCTCGGCACGGTCACCGTCACCGACGGGCGCGGCGCGCTGGCCGGCACCTGGACCGCGACAGTCGCGTCGACCAACTTCACGACCGGGCTCGCCTCGACCGAGGAGACGATCCTGAAGGACAGCATCGACTACTGGTCCGGCCTCGCGACCTCGACCAGCGGCACCGCGGTGTTCGTCCCCGGCCAGCCGCTCGTCGTGAACAAGCAGGCGCTCTCGGTCTCGCGCACGGCGTACTCCGCGACCGGCGTCGTCGGCGTCAACCAGGCCTCCTGGGTCCCGACCGTCGTCGTCAACATCCCCGCCCAGGCCGTCGCCGGGACGTACTCCGGCACCATCACCCACTCGGTGACGGGCGCCTGAGAACCGTCACCCGCCGCCCTCGGCTGAGGTACAACAGCCTCATGCGCCGGACGGTCGCGACACTGCTGCTGATGGCCGGGGCGCTCGCCCCGGCCATCGACGCGTCCGCGGACGTCTGGCAGGCGAGCGGGGGCGGCGTCGGCATCCGGCTGCTGGAGGCCCCGACCGCGCGGGAGAAGGACCCCCGCGCCCGGCGGTCGATCGTCGACCACGTCAGGCCGGGGGCGTCGTTCAGCAGGCGGTTCGAGGTCTCGAACACCACCGACGGCCGCCGCGCGATCTCCGTCTACGCCGCCGCCGCGGACGTCGTCGGCGGGGAGTTCGTGCCCGCGGACGGCCGGACGCAGAACGACGTCAGCGGCTGGATCACCCTCGACACCGGCACCGCCGACCTCGGCCCCGGGCAGTCCGTCCAGCCGCGCCTCACCGTCACCGTCCCGAACGACGCGGCGGCCGGCGAGCGGTACGCCGTGGTCTGGGCGGAGCTGCCGCCGAGCCGGCCGCCGGGCGGCGGCATCGCCGTCGTCAACCGCGTCGGCCTGCGGGTGTACCTCTCGGTCGGCTCAGGCAGCGAGCCGCCGACCGACTTCGCGATCGAGAGCCTCACCGCCGAACGCGACCCCGGCGCGCGGCCGGTGGTCCAGGCGACCGTGCGCAACACCGGTGCCCGCGCGCTCGACCTCTCCGGCGAGCTGCGGCTGACGGAGGGGCCCGGAGGGTTGAGCGCCGGTCCGTTCGAGGTCAAGGTCGGCACCACGCTCGCCATCGGTGCCACCGAGCCGGTCACCGTGCTGCTCGACCCGGCGCTGCCGCCGGGGCCGTGGCGGGGCACCATCACGCTGCGTTCCGGCGTCACCGAACGCACCGCGACCGGGCTGATCACGTTCCCCGCCGGCAGCGGCACGTCGGCGCCGCCGGTCGCCGTGACGACGCCCGCGAAGAAGGCGGCGGGGAGCGGGTCGCCGCTCCTGCTGATCGGCCTGCTGCTCGCGGCGCTGCTGCTCGCTGTCGTCGGCGCCGTCACCTACAACCGCCGGCGGCGCTCCGTGCCCGCGCCGGCACCCGCGCCGTTGAACGACGTCCTCGCCGAGCTGCGCACGGCCGAGGGCGCGCGCCGGAGGGACCTGATCGCCCAGGCGGCGTCGTACGGCAAGGAGGCGATCCTGGCGTCGCCGGTGCTGCCCGAGCTGCCCGTCCAGACCGCGCGGCAGCTCGGCGAACGCGTGGCGAAGTCCGGCCGCTAGTAACCTCACCCGCATGGACATCGAGGTCGTCTACACCGTGCTGCTCGTGACGGTGTTCCTGGTCATCGGCTGGTTCTCGGTCTACGTCGTCTACAAGCTCTACCACGGGCAGAGGTAGCCTGACCTGCGTGTACCCGCTCTGACCTGCGGAAACATGCGTCGGCTGGCGATGGTAGCCGACGGCAGGCGACGGAAAAAGCGTGCCACGGGTCGTGCCACGCGAGCCGTTCGTGCCATGAGTGTTGCCACGAGGCCGTGGGTGCTTTGAACCATCGTGCGTCCGGCTTCTGACGCGACGTCGGGATAGGCCAGACCTGAACGGTCGGGCCGACCGGTCGCAGCAGGCGTACTGGTTCGTCGCCGAACACGAGTGGGAGCGCGACGATGTCGGCGTAATACTCCGTACATGACTTCTGCCGCGACGCCAACGCCCCGTGGGCACGCGTTCCTGTCCTACGTCCGCGAGGATGCTGCCGCGATCGACGGCCTGCAGGCGACGCTCGCGGCCGCGGGTATCCCGGTCTGGCGCGACACCGAGGACTTGTGGCCCGGTGAGGACTGGCGAGTAAAGATCCGCCAGGCGATCGGCGCTGACGCGCTCGTGTTCCTTGCCTGCTTCTCCAAAGCCAGCGTGGCGCGGCACCGCAGCTACCAGAACGAGGAGCTGGTTCTCGCGACCGACGAGTTGCGACTACGCCGACCCGACGAGCCGTGGCTGATTCCAGTCAGACTCGATGAGTGCGACATCCCCGACCGAGATATCGGGGGCGGCCGGATGCTGTCTTCGTTGCAGCGGCTGGACTTGTTCGGCGAACACATCGAGAAGAACACTGCCCGACTCGTCGCGACGGTCCGTCGCCTGCTAGGCAATCGGGGGGTCGGTGGGCCGGGGAACGGCGCGTAGCCCGTTGCTCCTTTCGAGATGCGTCTGGTCCCCGGCGCGGGGGGACGCGATGCATCGGTACCCTCGGTCCGTGACCTCTGTCGACGCGCAGGCACCCATTGGCCACGCATTCCTGTCCTACGCATCCGCGGACTCGGCGGCAGTCGACAAGCTTCAGCGAGCCCTGGAGGACGCCGGCATCCGCGTCTGGCGCAACACCAAGGACCTGTGGCCTGGTGAGGACTGGCGATTGAAGATCCGTCAAGCCATCACTGAGGACACCTTGGTGTTCTTGGCCTGCTTTTCTGCTGCCAGCCTGGGAAGTGGTGGACACCATTGGGAAGAACTGAACCTCGCGCTCGATGAGATGCGGCAGCGTCGGCCTGATGTGCCGTGGCTGATCCCGATCCGGCTCGAAGACGTTGAGCTGCCCGCGTTGGAGCTGGGCGGCGGACGCACGCTGTTGTCGTTGACCGTCGTCGACCTATTCGGCAAGAGGGCTGACGAGGCCACCGGACGCTTGGTCACCCTGGTGCTGCGGTTGCTCAACCGACCCCGCACTTCGCGGCCCGTTGTCCGCCGACAGCAACACCGGTGGCTCACCCTGACCTTGCTCGTCGCCGCAATCGCTCTGTCCGTTGCCGTTCCCCCACGAGTGCCAACCGCTGAAGCGCAGCGCAAGCTCATCGTTCGCCTTCTGGCTCTGGACCACCTCGGCGCCAAGGTCGAGACGGCTCAACTGCGCCCCGACGGCGGGCTGTCGACGGTCGTGATCGCCACGCCTATCGACGCGGTCCTCCGGCATGATCCCGTAGCGCACGGGCGGTTAGTCATCTATGACCCGGACACATCGGGTCGTCTCGTCCCCGTGTTCACGTTCGATCCGATCGCGGTTAAAAAGACCAACGCCGGCCCGGTGCCGGACAACGCGTATCCCGAGAGCTTCACCTTCGACTCCATCGAGTACCACGACGTCAACGCCATTGCCGGCGACGAAATCCTCGGCGCGCTGACTGAGGTTGGACTCGACCGGAACCTCTTCCCGCGCCCGTTCGTGGTCGCGTGGAACTCGGAGGACGACAACTACGACATCCAGGCCCTCCTCAGCCCAGAGAGCACCAGGGTTCCGACGATGGAGGGTACGGTCGCCAGACCGGCTGGAGCGCCGCACGACTACGCACGCGGGCTGTACGACCACGTTTACTTGAGTCCGATATCCATCCGCAACGAAAGCAAGCCGCACCAGGTACTTCAGACATTCGCCACACAGGATTTCATTCTGATGCCCGGAAAACCGAACCCGGCAACGCCGTACTTCCCTGCTCGCCTCGTCCTTCGGGCGGCCTACGCGGCGTCTGGGCGGTCGGCTAACACACTAGACCAAGTGCAGGTCATTGACTGGGTCGTGATCATAGATCGAAACGGCAAGGATGTCAGGGCATACGCGATGAAGCGGCCGGGACTCGTCGACGCCCGCGGCTACAACAGCCGCCTGAAGGAACTTCTCACGGAGCTTCAGTAGTTCGCGGCCTGCCGCCGGGCGAGCCTCAGCGCGAGATCGGGCGTGCTCTTCCCGAGCAAGGCGGTGACCGCTATTGAGTTCTTAACCCTTCCGCGGTACCAGATCACGAAGTGCACCCGCGCTTCGTAGCCGCGGAAGCTCACGTCCCGAGCGCACAGCATGCTCTCAGAGCCGAGCCCGACGTTGGCGTCGATGAGATCCCATCCGTCGTTTTGGCAAAGCGTCACATTCCGTTGAAAGGCGCGTGCGACTCCCTGTGACGTGGCGTACGCGCCGGCGTCGGACGAGATCTTGACGGGGTCGGACTCGTTGTCACGCTCGAACTCCCGTTCGTAGCCGCCCAGATAGCCCCAACCCTGCAATTCGGACGAGCTATACGTTCCCTGGTCGACGAGCTCGTCCGTCGTCCACGACCGGTCGAGGGTCAAAGCGAAGCCGCTGGGCACCGACCCTAGGCTCAAAACGATGCGTGGCAGGCGCCGCACATCCGACACGGGGGCTCGGGCTCGTGAAGTGGCCGAGGGTGTAGGGGAAGGGGATACCCGCACCGTCATGCCGGGCCAGGGCGTGGCAGAAGGCGACACCGGCGTGGGGCTAGGCGTCGCGCTCGACGCCTCGGGCTGCGCCGTTCGTGTCGAGCCGCCGCACCCGACGGCGACGAGGGCGGCGACGACAGCGACGGCCATTGCCCGTGGACGTGTCACGACACCATCTTGCTCCGCCGCCGTCACCCGCGCAGACACGACGGACCGAGGAAGACAACGGCGCACGAGACAGTGCCGGCGGCGCGGGTCCGCGCCGAACAGGACCGGCCTGACGCGGCGACGGCGACGGCCTGACTAGCGAGTGCGCCGCTTCACACGGTGAGCCGGACGGTCAACGTGACGTCGGCAGGTCATCCCCGTCCAGCAGCGGCACTCGCTGACGATCTCATCAGTGCGGCATTTCTGCGTCGCGTGTACGAGATCCGCAGCAGCCTTGCGTCTTCGATGTCGCGACCTAGTTGGGGTGTGTCAACCGCTGGTGGGCGCCGGCCGAAGATCAGTCCGGTCGAGGACGATCAGCTCCACGCCCGCGCGCCCAGCTACCTTCACGGCTCGGGTATGCACGCTGTCGGGAACCTCGTCGACGGCAGCGAGGACACAGAGGTCGGCGTCAAGTCTGGTGGCGAGGTCGATGCTTCGTTCGATCTGCTCGTCGCTAAAGTCGCACGCCTTCGTCTTGACCTCTCCCGCCGCGATTCGGCCGTCGACGGTGCCGAACAGGTCGATCTCAGGCCGATAGCCGTCGTGAAAGGCCAGGTTGGTGCCAGCGAGCAGGTACGTGTGCGCGTGGTTTCGGGTCAGAGCCGCGATCGCGAGGAGGTGCGGGATCACGCCTTGGTCGCTGGCGCGGTCGATGAACGAGTTGAGCCGGTAGCGGATCGTGACGCCAACGTCGGTCGTCGCGTACGGCGCCTCAGCGCGGCAGCCAGGACATGTGGGCCGGTCGCTCGTGTTGGCGAGCGGCACGAAGTGGTGTAGCCCGCATCGTGCGCACTGCGTCAGCACGCCGCGCTCCGCGCACTGAAGGCGGCAGAGCGCTTCGAGTGCGGTTGCGGCGTGCTTGTCGCCAACCTCGGCCGCGGACCGGTGCCGGCGGTCATGGCGCCCTCCCCACTTCGCGGCGAGCGCGGTGATCTCGTCTTCCGGCAGTCCCGCAGTACGGGCGCGGCGAAGCTCGCGCTGTAGCGCGGGTGCGCGCTCCGTCGTCAGGGCGGTGATCGCCTCAGTGACGCCCGGTTCCAGCAGCCGGGTCACGTCGATCTCAGCGAGCAGAGCAGCGCCGATCTGCCCCTTGTCCGACAGGGCGTGCTCGGTCGTGTGCTGGCGCAGCACAAACGTCACGCACTGGGCCAGGCTCGGTTGGGACAGGCTCAGCGGGTACTCGTCCCGGGCGTGCGTCGAGATCTGGAGCGCGTCGCCGGCCCAGGTGGCGTTGCCGAGGATCGCATTGGCGACAGCGGACCGTCGCGGCAAGCCGCTGAACGCGTCGCTGGTGATGCGCAGCAGGACGTAACCGCCGCGGGTGAACGCGACCGGCGAGGCGATCCGCACGGAGGCGCGTCCGTTGTGGACGTACATCTCGGTCGTGACATCGCGGCCGTACTCGCGGTCGTTGAGGACGAAGCCCCACGGCCGGACGTTGTCTCGGGACGTGAACGGCGCCGTACGCAGCGTTGGCGAGGCCGATCGGCCGGAACGGACCGGGTCCGATGTCCGCGTCAGGCCGAGCAGTTCAGCCAACGCGGTCCGTTTCTCCTCTGGGACTGTCGCGCTGAGGACCAGGACGTCGGGAGCGAACTCGGCCGGCCGGGCGAGGAGGGAGCGGAACTGCTCGGGGAACTGGATCCAGTGCTCCACGTCGCGGTCCGGGAGAAGAAGCATGGGCGCGTACGACCACCGTAGCGACCGCAGCGCGCGGAGGTTCCAGAACGCGACGCAGTCCCGGACGCCGTTAGGCGTAGTTACCCAGACCACCGCCGGTCCGGCCGGCGGGAGATTGAACGCGCTGTGCTCCTCGAAATGCACGACGGTCCGCTCAACGAGGCTGTCGCCCCGACGGAGCTGCGCGCGGGCAGCACCGTCCGGCCCAGGCCGGTACATGCCGACGTCGATCTCGCGGGACAACGAAGCGCGGTGCTCCTCGGTGACGTCGCCGGCGGCGACGACCTCCCAGAGCGGGGCGTCGGCGCTGCTCGCGATCACCGGTGCCTGCGTCTGCTGGAAGCCGTCGACGTGCCCTGGGTGCGGTGACGCCGCGGTCGGACCCCACTCATCGATCTGGTCGATGGGGACGACGGTGTAGCCCGACGCGGCGGCGAAGGTGTCGCCGCTGTCACCGGCGTCGACGTTCACTAGGCCGTCGACCTTCGCCGCGCGGAGCACCTGGTGCCACAGCGAATCGATGCGGCCGCCCTTGCGGACCGGGATGATCGGCTCGGTCGCGCCCGCCCAGCGCGTCGATGCCTCCTGGACAGCGCGGCGCACGCCCGCGCGGCTGCCGACAGTTACGAGGTACGCGGCGCGCGCCGGAAGGACCGCCGCGCGGACGGCGGCCGGTCCGCTAAACCGCTCCGGCTCCACGCCAACACCTTGGCACGGCCGCGTGGTGCGCATTGCCACGGAGCGAGTAAAACGCCGCGCACGACGAACGTCGCCGTACTCGCTGCGGGACCCCGTCCCGGATGTTCGGTCCGCAGCCGCCAGCGCGCTCCTCGCCCGAGTCGCCAGTCCCGACGGCGAACAGGACCTGATCGCCCACGCTGCGCTCGAACGCGCCGCCGCCGATCCCGGCGCCCGTGCGCCGTTCACGATCGTCAGCAACCTGACGACGATGGACGCGCCGAGCGAGTGCGCTGTTCGTAGCGTTCCCGCTGGTCGGCCACCCGTCGGCCCTCGTTCGCGCCAAGGCGCTGCGCGCGATCGGCGCGGTCGTGACGAACCCCGAAACTCCCTCGTGACCTGTGTCACACCCCCTCTACCGTGGTCGAGACCATCGAGAAGGCGAGGACCGCGGGCGAGCGACTCGGCGGTACGCTCCGCTTCGCGGCCCGCCTTCTTCTCGACCCGCTCGAAGAACCCGGTCAGCGTCAGGTAGCCGAGCTCGCGGACCCTCAGGTCGCCGAGCTCCGGCTTGATGTGCAACCGGATCGTGTTGTCGTACCCGCTGCGCGTGCCGACGCGCAGGTTCGGCTTCGCGTCGAGAATCGCTGTCATCAGCTCGTCCACCGTCTTGTTGCGGGCGGTCGACGGCGCGACTGAGCCTCGGGCGAGCTTCGCCTTCATCTCCGCGTGGTGCAGCTCTGCCGCGCGCTTCCCGCGGATGATCTTCTTGTACTGACCGCCCTGCGGGTTGTAGAGCCGGACGTAGTAGCGGTCGTCCTTCGGGTCGCTGTTCCACTTCTTGACGGTCACGGCCGTGCTCCTTGCTACGGTGGCCGGGGTGCGTGGGTCGGGCCACGTACCGGCGGCCGGGCGACGATTGTTGCCACGGTGTTGCCACCGAGGCATCCCGATACGCCGTT
Organism: Frankiaceae bacterium; assembly: GCA_030840645.1. Classification (GTDB taxonomy): domain Bacteria; phylum Actinomycetota; class Actinomycetes; order BP-191; family BP-191; genus BP-191. Next base: position 63,409 of record JAVEEC010000051.1, on the reverse strand, counting down.
CCCGCAGGTCAGAGAGGGTTCTCCGTGACAGACAAGCTGTTCCACGGCCAGCGGTAGGGCGTGGACTTCTCGGTCACGGCGGAGCAGGCGGCGTTCCGCCGCTCGGTGTTCGAGTGGGCGCGCGAGGTCGTCGCGCCCGGCGCCGCGGACCGCGACAAGGCCGGCCGCTGGGACCCGGCGGTGTGGGAGTCGCTCGCGCGCCAGGAGCTGGCCGGGCTGCCGATCCCGGTCGGGCACGGCGGCGCCGGCGGCTCGATCATCGACTGCTGCCTCGCCAACGAGGCCATCGGCGAGGGCGGTCACGACGGCGGCCTGAACCTCTCCCTCGGCGCCCACTGGGTCATCGGCACCGTCCCGATCTGGCTGCACGGCACGCCCGCGCAGCAGGCGGCGTACCTCCCGCGGCTCTGCTCGGGCGAGTGGATCGGCGCGTGGGCGTCGACCGAGCCGGAGGCCGGCAGCGACGCGGGCGCGCTGCGCACCACGGCCGTTCGCGACGGTGACACGTGGGTGATCAACGGCACCAAGATGTTCATCACCAACGGCCCCATCGCCGACCTCTGCACGGTGCTCGCGGTGACCGACCCCGCGGCCGGTCCCGGGCGCGGCGTCAGCGCGTTCCTCGTCGAGACGACCAACCCGGGGTACGCCGCGGGCCCCGAGCTGGACAAGATGGGGTGCCGCTCGTCGCCGACCGCGGAGGTCGTGCTGACCGACTGCCGGGTGCCGGCCGACGCGATGCTCGGCCCGGAGGGCGAGGCGCTCTGGCGGATCGCGTTCGAGTGCTTCGACTGGGAGCGGACCGTCATGATCGCGGGCTCGGTCGGCGGCATGGCGGCGACCCTGGACGCGTCGGTCGCGTACGCGAAGGAGCGCAGGCAGTTCGGCAAGCCGATCGCGTCGTTCCAGGCCATCGCGCACAAGCTCGCCGACATGAAGATCAACCTCGAGGTCTGCCGGACCGCGGTGTACCGGGCCGCGTTCCTCAAGCAGCAGGGAGAGCCGCACACCGTCGAGGCGTCGATCGCCAAGACGCTGGTCGGCGACCTGTCGGTGCGCAACGCGCTGGACGCGATCCAGATCCACGGCGGGTACGGCTACCTGCGCGACTTCCCGGCGGAGCGGTCGCTGCGCGACGCGAAGCTGACCTCGATCGGCGGCGGCACCACCGAGATCCAGAAGATGATCATCTCCCGGGCGCTGCTCGGCGACGGCTGACCCGGCCCGGGACGCAGACGACCCCCGGGCTTGCCTCGCCGTGCCGACCTGCGGTCGTTACGGAGAGGGCCGGCTGGACGAGGGCCGGCACCCGGGGGCGCGGTGTCTGTCGGATACTCCGCCGTGCGCCGGGAGGCGCCCGGAGGGGCTCTGTCTCGACCGGCGGCTAGCGGACAGCCACCTCACGTGTCCGTTGATCATGCATGCGTCGGACCACCTCCTTCCTCGTGTACGCAGAACGGTACGGCGGGTCACCGGCGCCCGCAACGGGAATCTCCTGGCATGCTTCGCGTCATGGCACGCAAGCGCGCGGTCGTGACCGGGGGCGCGGGCTTCCTCGGGTCACACCTGTGCGAGCGCCTGCTGGACGAGGGCCTCGAGGTCGTCTGCCTCGACAACTTCGTCACCGGCGGCGCCGCCAACGTCGAGCACCTGCGCGAGCGGGGGCCGTTCCGCCTGATCCGCGCCGACGTCACCGACTACGTCCACGTCGCGGGCCCGGTCGACTACGTCTGTCACTTCGCCTCCCCGGCCTCGCCGATCGACTACCTGCAGCTGCCGATCGAGACGTTGAAGGTCGGCTCGATCGGCACGCTGCACACGCTCGGCCTGGCGCGCGAGAAGGGCGCGCGGTACTTCCTCGCGTCGACCTCGGAGACCTACGGCGACCCGCAGATCCACCCGCAGCCGGAGTCGTATTGGGGGCACGTCAACCCGGTCGGGCCGCGCGGGGTCTACGACGAGGCGAAGCGCTTCGCCGAGGCGATGACGATGGCATACCGCCGCACCCACGACGTCGATACCACCATAATTCGTATTTTTAATACTTTCGGCCCCACCATGCGGCCGAACGACGGCCGGGCCATCCCGACGTTCATCCGGCAGGCGCTGCACGGCGAGCCGGTGACGGTCGCGGGCGACGGCTCGCAGACGCGTTCGGTCTGCTACGTCGACGACCTGATCGAGGGCGTGGTCCGGCTGCTGTTCAGCGACCTGGCCGGCCCGGTCAACGTCGGCAACCCGTACGAGCTGACCATGAAGGCGCTGGCCGAACGCATCATCGCGCTGGCCGGGAGCGGGTCCGAGATCGTGTACATCCCGCGCCCGCAGGACGACCCGACGGTCCGCCAGCCGGACATCACGCTGGCCCGCACCGCCCTCGGCTGGGAGCCGAAGGTGCCGTTGGACGACGGCCTCACCCGAACGATCGACTGGTTCCGCGCGCACCTCGCCGCCATCGACGCCGCCGTCGGCTAGCGAGGCCGCCCCCGAGCGGGTGGCGGAGGCTTAGAGGCGGACGGCGCCGACGTAGTCGTCGCGCATGGCGGGGGCGATGCGGACGACGTCGCCGGTCTGCGGGGCGTTGATCATGTCGCCGTTGCCGACGTAGATGCCGACGTGGTGGATCGGGCTGCCGAAGAACACCAGGTCACCCGGCTGGAGCTCGTTGCTCGACACGTGGCTGCCCATGTCGAATTGCGCCCGCGACGAGTGCGGCAGGCTGACACCGGCCCGCGCCCAGGCCCACATCGTCAGGCCCGAGCAGTCGAAGCTGTCGGGGCCCGCGGCGGCCCACTGGTACGGCTTCCCGAGCTGCCGGTACGCCTCCGCGACGGCCTCGGCCGCGTGCCCCGAGGCGGGGCCCGCGTACAGCGACCGTGCGCTCCCGCGCGACGCGCGCAGCGCGGCGCGGCGGGCGGCCTCGGCGCGGGCGGCCTGCCGGGCGCGTTCGCGGGCGGCGGCGAGCTGCGCGGCGCGGCGTTGCGCGGCCTCGCGGGCGAGGCGTTCGCGCCTGGCGTCCGCTGTCTCCAGCCGCCGGACGAGGTCCTGCTGCTTGGCGACGGCCTTCTCGATCCGGACCCGGGTCCGCTCCATGTCGGCGGCGATCGCGTCGGCCGCCTTGACCTTCTCCGCGGCGAGGTCCTGCTCGGACCGCAGCGCCCGGCGGGCGGCACGCAGGCCGCGCAGCTGCGCGGTCCGGTGACGGCTGACGGCGTCGATCGTGCCCGCGCGGTCGAGGAACGTCTGTGGGGTGGCGCTGGTCAGTAGCTGCAGGACCGGGTCGGCGCCGCCGCCGGAGCGGTACGCCGCGGCGACCATCTCGCCCAGCCCCCGCTGCCCGGCCCGGACCGCGGCCTCCTTGGCCTGGACGCGGGCCTGCGCGCGGGCGGCCTCCCGGCGGGCCGTGTCGAGCGCGATCTGCGCCTGGTCGTAGTGCTCGGCGGCCAGCGAGACCTCGGTGTTGAGGCGGTCGAGCTGCTTGCGCGCCTCGACGGTCCGCGGGCTCGGGTCGGCGAGCGCGACGTGCGGCGTGACGGTGAACGCCGCGACGGCGGCGAGGGCGGCGGCCAGGGCACGCGACGTTCGGCGGGGCACGAGGCGAGGCTACCGGCCGGCGGGCCGTTCGAGCGTGACCCGGGCGCGCGGCCAGCAGGGTGTGTCGGCCCGGCCACCCCGGTCAAGGTGGCCGCCGAACGCGCCGAAACGACTACGAGACCCGACGGAAGGCGGTGCCACGCATGCGCAGGATCGCGTTGCTCGGCGGTGCCGTCGCCGCCGTCCTGCTCGGCTGCGCCACGCCCGCGCTCGCGCAGGAGCCGGCCGCCGCGGTCCACGCCGCCCCAGGCACCCCGGTGCCCGCGCTGCTCGGCGGCTTCGGCCTGGTCGTCGCCGGCTCCGGCGCGGTCCTCGTGCACCGCCGCCGTACGCCCGCGCGCTAGACACGCGCCCCCAGAACGTCGCGTGCTGCGAGGATCGGGCCACCCGAGAGCTTGAGGAGCCCGTTGGCGACGACGCGCGAGCAGGGTGACGTCCCCGCCCCCGCCGTCCCCGCGCGCCCGCGCCCGGCGTGGGAGGCGACGTACGCGCTCTGCCTCGCCGTGCTCGACGCCGCGCTGATCACCGTCGCCGGCTACGTCGCCCTGCGGCAGCGCTTCGGCACCGACGCCGCTGCCCTCAAGGGTGTCTCGTACACCCTGCTCGCCCTCCTCCTCGCGCCGATCTGGGTGCTGGTGCTCGCGGTGAGCCGGGCGTACGAGAGCAGGTTCGTCGGCGCTGGCTCGGAGGAGTTCCGCCGGGTGTTCGACGCCTCGGTCCGGCTGCTCGCGGCGGTCGCGACGGTGGCGTTCACGTTCAAGCTGCCGCTCTCGCGCGGCTTCGTCGGCATCGCGTTCCCCCTGGGTACGGTCCTCCTGCTGCTCGGCCGCTACGCCGCCCGCCGCGTCCTGCACCACCTGCGCGAGCGCGGTCGCGCCTCGCACCGCGTCGTCGTCGTAGGTACCCGGGAGGCAGTGACGGACGTCGTGCGCCAGGCCGCGCGGACGCGGCACGCCGGGATGCGCGTCGTGGGCGCCTGCCTGCCGGAGACCGGCGAGCCGCTCGTCGTCGACGGCGTCGAGTACCCGGTCCTCGGCGCTCCCGGAGACGCCGCGCGCCACGTCGCCGACGCCGGTGCGGACACCGTCGCCGTCGCGGGCGGTGGCGCGCTGGGCGCGGACGGCGTACGGCGGCTGGCGTGGCAGCTCGAGGGCAGCGGCGTCGACCTGCTGGTCTCGCCGTCACTCACGAACGTCGCCGGCCCGCGCATCACCATCCGCCCGGTCGCGGGGCTGTCGCTGCTGCACGTCGACGAGCCGGAGTTCACCGGGTTCCGGCGCGTGTTCAAGGCGGTGTACGACCGCGCGCTCGCGCTGGCGATCCTCGTCGTCGCGTCGCCGTTGCTGCTCGCCGTCGCGGCCGCGGTCGGGCTGACGTCGCGCGGGCCGGTGTTCTTCAGCCAGGAGCGGGTCGGGCAGAACGGCCGGACGTTCCGCATCTGGAAGTTCCGCAGCATGACTGCCGACGCCGAGGAACGCCGTCCCGACCTGGAGGCGCGCAACGAGTCCGAGGGCGCGTTGTTCAAGGTCCGCCGCGACCCGCGCGCGACACCGGTCGGGCGGCTGCTGCGGCGGTTCAGCATCGACGAGCTGCCGCAGCTCTGGAACGTCGTCCGCGGCGACATGTCGCTCGTCGGCCCGCGGCCGCCGTTACCGAGCGAGGTGGCGGCGTACGCCTCCGACGCGCGCCGCCGCCTGCTGGTCAAGCCGGGGCTCACCGGCCTGTGGCAGGTGTCCGGGCGCGCCGACCTGACGTGGGAGGAGACCGTTCGCCTCGACCTGCACTACGTCGAGAACTGGTCGGTCGCGCTCGACTTCATGATCCTCTGGAAGACCGTCGGCGCCGTGCTGCACGGGCGCGGCGCCTACTGACCGTCAGCAGGTACAGGTGGTCGCGCTGATGCACGGCCGCAGCAGGCTGTCACACGCCGCCAGCCGGTCGCTGAGGTCGCGCACGCAGGCGAGCTGCACGCAGGTGACGCCGCTGGCGGCGACGACGCCGGTCAGCTCGCCGCTGGTCAGCTCGGTCAGGTGCTCGCGGGTGAGGGTGAGCTTGCGCATGACGGGCTCCGTTCGTCGGGGTGGTTGGGCGGTGGGCTGGGTGCGCGGGTCGCGGCTCAGTAGAGGCAGACGCCGGCGACCCAGAGCACGCAGGGCGGGACCAGGCCGCAGTCGAGCTCGTCGGGCTGGCAGACGTGGCCGCGGCAGAAGACGTCGACGACGCCCTCGCAGCTCCCGCCGGGGTGGGCGGACGCGGCGCCGGCCGAGCCGAGGACGAGAGCGGCACAGGCCGCGGCCACCAGGAGGATTCGTGGCATGTCGGACTCCATGGGTCATCTGTAGGGGATGCGCCAGGTTCGTGGCAGTATGCCCCGCCCGCGCGGCGCCGAGTAGCCCCCGGCCGCTAGAGGGCCGTTCGGCCCTAGGGGCCGTTCACGCGTACGGGCGTCATTCCGCCTGCGCCGGGACCCGAAGCATTGAGGGCACGGCCCCGACGGAAGGAAGACCACCATGGGGGGATCCCTCTCCGCGTACGACTGCCTGCGCAGCGGCGTGCCGCTGTCGCTGCTGCTCGACCTCGCGGCCCCGGACGGTCCCGACTCGCAGGACATCGCACGGTCCGAGGGGCGTCATTCGTTCTAGCCCCGCCCGGCTAGGCTCGCCGGGTGCCCACGGTCGTCGTCACCGCCGACCTGCCGGGCCTCGTACCCCCCGCGGACTGGACCGTTCTCGGCCCCGCGGACTGGCGGGCGGCACTCCCCGACGCCGACGCGCTGCTCTGCATGCTGACCGACCGGATCGACGCGTCCGTGCTCGATGCCGGCCCCCGGCTGCGCGCCCTCGGCACGGTCTCCGCCGGCGTCGACCACATCGACCTCGCCGCCTGCGCCGCGCGCGGGGTCGCCGTCGTGAACACGCCGGGCGTCCTGACCGAGCCGACGGCCGACCTGGCGTTCGGGTTGCTGCTCGCGGCGGCGCGGGTGTTCACCGAGGCGGGCGCCGCGCTGCGCGAGGGCCTCTGGACCGGCTGGTCGCCGGACGCGTTCGTCGGCCGCGATGTCCACGGCGCGACGCTCGGGCTGGTCGGGTACGGCCGGATCGGCCGCGCCGTCGCCGCCCGCGCGACCGGGTTCGGCATGACCGTGCTGCACCACACGCGCCACGACACCGGCGCGCCTGGCTGGACCTCCGCACTCCACGACCTGTTGCGCGCGAGCGACTTCGTGTCGTTGCACGTCCCTCTGACCGGCGAGACGCGGCGGCTGGTCGGCGCGCGCGAGCTCGCTCTGCTCGGGCCGGACGGCGTTCTCGTCAACACCTCCCGCGGGCCGGTCGTCGACGAGCCCGCGCTCGCGGCGGCGCTGCACGAGCGCACGCTGTTCGCGGCCGGGCTCGACGTGTACGAGGACGAGCCGGCGGTGCACCCCGGGCTGCTCGCGTCGCCGTACGCCGTCCTCCTCCCGCACGTCGGCAGCGCCACCCGGGCGACCAGGCTCGCCATGACCGCGCTGGCCGTCTCCGGTGTCGCGTCGGTGCTCGCGGGCGCCATCCCGCCGAACGTCGTCGGCTGATGGGCGGCGAACGCGCGACGGTGGCGCTGCTCGTCGGCGCGCTGGTGCTGCTCGCGGCGGTGAGCACCGTCCGGCTGTCCAGCCGCCTGCGGCTGCCGACGCTGCTGGCCTACCTCGGCCTCGGCCTGGTCCTCGGCGAGTCGGGGCTCGGCGTGCGGTTCGACGACGCGCACGTGTCGCGCGAGCTCGGCTTCGTCGCGTTGGCGCTGATCCTCACCGAGGGCGGGCTGACGACCCGCTGGGACGACCTGCGGCGCACGCTGGTGCCCGCCGCGTCGCTGGCGACCGTCGGCGTCGGCGTGAGCGTCGCCGTCACGGCGGCGGCGGCGCACGCGTTCCTCGGCTGGGACTGGGCGGTCGCCACGCTGCTCGCCGCCGTGCTCGCCCCGACGGACACGGCCGCGGTGTTCGCGACGCTACGGGGCCTGCCGATCCGCCCGCGGATAGTCCGCCTGCTCGAAGCCGAGTCGGTGCTCAACGACCCCATCGCCGCGATCCTCGTCATCCTGCTCGCGGCCGGGCAGGGGCACGGCCACCCCGCGGCCCTGGTCGTCGACTTCGCCCGCGAGGTCGCGGCCGGGCTGGCCGCCGGGGCGGCCCTGGGGCTGGCCGGGCGCTGGTACCTGCGCCGCGTCGCGCTGCCCGCCGCGGGGCTGTACCCGCTGGCGCTGCTCGCGTTCGTCGGGGTGTCGTACGCGGGCAGCACGCTGCTCGGCGGCAGCGGCTTCATCGCGGTCTACGTCACGTCGCTGATGCTCGGCAACACCGAGTTCCCGCAGCGGGCCGCGGCGGTCGCGTTCAGCGAGGGCGTGGCGTGGCTCGCGCAGATCGGGCTGTTCGTGATGCTCGGGCTGCTCGCCAGCCCGCAGCGGCTCGGCGCCGCGATCTGGCCGGCGCTCGCGATCGGCGCGGTCCTGACGTTCGTCGCGCGGCCGCTGTCCGTCGGGCTGGTCACGCTGCCGTTCTCGCTGTCCTGGCGGGAGCGCGCGTTCGTGTCGTGGGCGGGGCTGCGCGGCGCCGTACCCATCGTGCTGGCGACCGTCCCGCTGACGACCGGGCTGGCCGGCGCGACCGAGCTGTTCGACGTGGTGTTCGTGCTGGTGGTGGTGTTCACGCTGGTCCAGGGGCCGACGCTGTCGACCGCCGCGCGGCGCCTCCGCGTCCTCGACTAGTCCACGCCCGCAACGGCGCGCCGCCCGGCGACCGCGTCCTCGAACGCGTCCCGCAGCCGTCGCGTGTGCGGCCCGACCCCGCCGTCGCCGACGGGAACGCCGTCGATGCGCCGTACGCCGGCGACCCCGCGGACCGACGACGCGAGGAACACCTCGTCCGCCGCCGCGAGGTCCGCCGCGGTCCCTGCCGCGACCTCGAACGCGAGCGGGTCGGCCAGTGCGGCAATCACCGCGAGCGTCGTTCCCGCGAGGATGCCCGTCGTCGTGGGCGGGGTACGCAGCCGGTCCCCGGCCACCCAGCAGACCGTCGCCGTCGGGCCTTCGAGCACCTCGCCGCCGGTCGCGAGCCAGATCGCGTCGTCGACGCCGCGCGACTCGGCCTCGCGCAGCGTCGCCATGTTGACGGCGTACGACAGCGTCTTGGCGCCGCCGAGCAGCCACGGCGACTCCGCCCTGGCCGCGGCCGAGACCCCGAGGGTCAACGTCACCACGTCGATGCCCTCGGCCCGCGCGCGGACCGCCTCGGCCGGCATCGGCATCGCCAGGGCGAACGCCGTGACGGGGCCGCCGGCGACCGGGCCGCGCGTGCAGACCAGCTTGACCAGGCCGTCGCCGTCGCCGCTTGCGGCCACCACGTCGGCGGTCAGGGCGCGCCACTCGTCGTCCGCCGGACACGCGAGGCCGAGGGCGGATGCGCTGCGGCGCAGGCGTTCCAGGTGCAGTCCGAGCTTGAACACCCGGCCGTCGTGCACGCGCGCCGTCTCGAAGACACCGTCGCCGCGCTGCACGCCGAGGTCGTCGGCGCGCAGGGCCGGAGCGGTCACGTCGACGACGCCGCGACCGAGGACGGCGAGGGCGGGTTCCACGCCGCCCGACACTAGACTCGGCGCACGTCCCCGGCCCGGAGGGAGCGGCGTTGCCCGGTGAGCAGTGGCAGGCCGACCTGCGCGCGCGAGGGTACCGGCTGACCCCGCAGCGCCAGCTCGTCCTCGAGGCTGTCACCGAGCTCGGGCACGCGACTCCGGACGACATCGCCACCGCCGTCCGCAGGACCGCGCACGGCGTGAACATCTCGACCGTCTACCGCACCCTCGAGCTGCTCGAAGAGCTCGGCCTGGTCACGCACACCCACCTCGGCCACGGCCCGCCGACCTACCACGCCGCCGACGACGGCGACCACGTCCACCTCGTCTGCCGCGTCTGCGGGGTGGTGTCGGAGAGCCCGCCGGGGCTCGTGGACGGCGTCGTCCAGCGGCTGCTGGAGACCGACGGCTTCCGCGCCGACGTCGGGCACCTGGCGATCTTCGGGACCTGCAGGGAGTGCGCGGGGGCGTAGCGACGTACGCTGCTCGCATGGCCTCGCCGTTGCTCTCGCGCCCCGGCGCCGTCGCGGCCGGCGCGCCGGACGACGGCGTCGCGGCGCACTACGGCGACCCGTTGCGCGAGCAGCGCCTCGCCGCCGGGTCCGGCCGTGGCCTCACCGACCGCAGCAACCGCGACGTCATCCGCGTCGACGGCGCGGACCGCCTCACCTGGCTGCACAGCCTCACCTCGCAGCACCTCGCCGCGTTGCCCCCCAACGTCGCCACCGAGGCGCTGGTCCTGTCTCCCCACGGTCACGTCGAGCACCACCTCGTCCTCACCGACGACGGCACGACGACCTGGATCCACGTCGAGCCGGGCACCGGCGACGCGCTGCGCGCGTTCCTCGACTCGATGCGGTTCATGCTCCGCGTCACGGTGTCGCCCACGGATCTTGCGGTGCTGACGCACGGCGCCGAGGACCTGCTGGTACCGGACGTCGAGCAGGCGTGGGACCGGCTGGTCGCGGACGGCGCCACGCCGTTGGGGATGTGGGGGTACGACGCGCTCCGCGTCGCCGCGCGCCGCCCCCGGCTCGGCTTCGAGACCGACCACCGGACCATCCCGCACGAGGTCGGCTGGCTCGCGAACGCCGTCCACCTGGACAAGGGCTGCTACCGCGGCCAGGAGACCGTCGCCCGGGTGCACAACCTCGGCCGCCCGCCCCGCCGCCTGGTCCTGCTGCACCTCGACGGCTCGGTGCTGACCCTGCCCGCGCGGGGCGAGCCGATGACGTGGGAAGGGGCGCAGGTCGGCTTCGTCGGTACGGCCGCGCGCCACTACGAGCTCGGCCCCATCGCCCTCGCGCTGGTCAAGCGGAACACTCCCGACGACGCCCCGCTGGTGGCGGGCGGCGTGCCCGCGCTCGTGGCGGTGGCGGAGCCGGTCGGCTAGGGGTCGACGCAGACGTGGCGGTCGGGGCTGTTCGGGTCGGCCGGGCGCGCGTACGGCGTCACCCAGCCCGACCCCGGTGCCGCCGTCGTCGTGAACGCCACGAGCGCGTCCGCGATCGCGGTGCCCAGCGCCCGTCGCACGTCCGGGCGGGCGACGAGTGCCGCCTCGTGCGGTGACGACAGGTACAGCGACTCCGCGATGACGAACGGCCGGTGCGCCAGCCGCAGCAGGCCGTAGTAGTCGCGTCCGGCCGCGGAGACGCGGTACTTCGCGCCCGCGTCGCGGTCGCCGACCCAGGGCCCCGGCAGCGTCTGCAGGTAGCGCCGGATCCGCTCGTAGACGACGCCGGAGAACCGCCGCCCCTCGCCGTCCGCCGTCGACCCGAACGTCTCCGTGCCCGGCGTCGTACGCGGCCCGTCGGGGGAGGCGTTGAGGTGTACGGAGACGGCGGCGTCGGCGCGCAGCGCGTCGACGAGCGCGGCCCGGAACCCCAGCGTCTCCTCGTAGTCGCGCTCCCTCGTGAGGACGACCCGCCCGACCCGTCCGGCGAGCGCCGTGCGGGCCTCGAGGGCGATCTGCAGGACGCGGTCCTTCTCCCTGTCGCCGTTCGGCGCCACCGCCCCGAGCTGCGGGCCGCCGTGGCTCGGGTCGATCACGACGAGGACGTCGTCGCCGCTCGGCGCGATCACCCGCAGGTCTCGCGCGGCCAGGGCGACCGAACGCCCGCAGGGCGTCATGACGACGGGCGCGGCGGCCGATCCGCCGGTGCGGGGGAGGGTGAGGCCCGCGGCGAGGGTGCCGCCGTCGCCGGTCCGCGCGACGCGGAGGGTGACGACCGCGCCGAGCGCGCGCGGCGCGGTCGTGGACTCCGCCGTCCGCGGCCAGCGCACGTCCTCGCCGCCGAACGACTGCGGCAGCGACGGCGTCGGCGTCGGGCGCGGGCTCGTCGGTGCCACTGACGAAGGCGGTGGAGACGTCGAAGGAACGGCGCGCGGCGCGGCCGGGGACGTGCAGGCCGCGGCGAGCAGGACGGCGAGCGGGACGGCTGTCTTCACCATTGGTGACGGTACCCGGCGGGTCAGTACGAGACGCGCACCGCGTCGAAGAGGACGCCGTTGCCGTGCGACCGCGAGTCGTGGGCGCCGACCACGACGACCTTCACGGTCCGCGCGGCGACGGTGCTGTAGGTCGCGAACGCGGTGATGCGGCGGAACAGCACTGTCGACGAGTACGTGTTGATCCGCTTGACGCGGGTGCCGTTGACGAAGACGTCGACCAGGCCGCCGTTCGGGTGGGAGATGTAGAGCAGCTCGTACTTCCGTCCGGTCACCGACCGCTGCGCCCAGAGCCCGCGACCCGCGGCGTCCGTGTGGCTGCCGTACCAGTCCTTCGTCGAGAGGTGCGTCGACCAGCCGTTCGAGTGCTGGAACGACTTCCCGTCGAGCGGCACGACGTACACCGGGGTGACGAACGTCGGCCCGAGGTTGCCCGCGGCGTCCTTCCCGGCGACCCGGAGGACGTAGGTCCGGCCCTGCGCGAGCGTGAGGGACATCGACCTCGCCGTCGTACCGCTGGCGACCCAGGCGCAGCCGGAGCCGATGGTGGAGACGCAGACGTTGAACGACCGGACGCCGCTCGAAGGACCGGCATCCGTTGCGCCCCAGGCGACGACGGTGCGCGCGTCGGTGCCGGTCAGGCTCCTGATCGTGCCGGTCGCGGTCGGCGCGTGGGTGTCGAGGAGGACGGGTGCGGTGCCGACGTGGCAGGCACTGGAGTCGTCGAGCGCGGCGACCGAGACGTGCGTCGCGCGGTCGCCCGCGGTGAGCGTGAACCCGGTCGGCGGCGAGGCCGTGCCGGAGCCGGCGCTGCCGCACGCGATGGTGGCGCCCTCGCCGACGAACCAGTCGGTGACCGTCATGCCGGTGACCGGCGTGACGGTCAGTGGGATGGCCAGGACCTTGGTGTACGGGGGCGTCGAGACGACGGGGTCGTTGAGCAGCGCCGCCGCGAGCCCGGTCCACTGCGGTGCGCCGAGACCGGTCGCGCGGTCGTAGCCGGTGCCCGCGCTGTAGAGCAGGTTGTTGCCGGTGGTGACGTCGCGGAACGCGGTCGGGTTGTCGTAGAGCTCGTCATGGATGTCACCGACGCCCGTGGTCCTGCTGGCCGATGACAGCGCCGCCGCGAGGTGCCCCGCGGCGATCGGCGCGGCCGCGCTGGTGCCGCCGCCGGAGTTCCAGCCGCCGGCCGAGTCCACGTACATGGTGAAGCCGGAGCCGACGCCCGGCCCGGCACCTTGGTTCGGGTCGGCCATCGCCGCGATGTCGGGCACCAGCCGCTTGGTTCCGGCGATCGAGATGCCGGACTGCCACGCCGGGCGGGCGACGAGGTTCGACTCGCCGCCGCCACCGCCGTACCCCTTGAACGCGCCGCTGGCCGTTGGCTCGTTCCACGCGGACTCGGTCCAGGAGCCGGTCGAGCCGGTCAGCCTCGTACCGCCGACGGCGACCACCGAGGCCGAGGCGGCCGGGAAGTCGACGGCGAGCTGGTTGTCCGCCTGGCCGTCCTCGTCGCTCGAACAGTCGTACGCGCCGAAGTCACCGCTCGCGGCGAACACCGTCGCGCCGGCCGCGATGATCCGCGCGAGCTGCGTCTCCATGCCGGGGCGCATGTTCGGGTCGACGTCCGCGGACGGCTCACACATGCCCCACGACGTGCTGACGACGTCGATCAGGCCGCCCTCGGCGTCGGTCGCGATCCGGCTGTACAGGGCGACAGACCCCGCGCCGGAGTTCTCGCCGAAGTAGATGCGCTGCGCGGCCGACGGCGCGGTCGCGAGGATCACCTCCTGGTCGAGGGCGACCTCGAAGTCGCCGCCGCCCGCGATGACGTTCGGGTTGCCGGTGCCGACGGAGATCTCGGTCGGCGTAGGTGACGGGATGCCGGCCGCGGTGGCGTATGTCGTCAGGTCGGAGTCGTTCCACCCGGAGAACTGCACGGTCGCGATGGTCAGCCCGGCGCCGGTGCTGTTCGGGCGGACGACGTCGTACGCCGACTTCAGCGTCGGGCCGGTGTGGCCGTTGCCGGGGATCGCATGGTGGCGCCAGACCGCGTCGTTGCCGGCCAGGCCGACGACGCCGTCGACGTCGTTCGGCAGCGCGCTCCTCAACGTCGCCGCGGTGGCGCGCGGGCCGCGCGCGGAGACGACCCAGCCGTCGTTGTCCGTGACGGTGAAGCCGTGGTGTTCGAGGTACGCCGTCACCCGGCGGGCCGCGCTCGCCGTGGGGCGCGCGGCGGCGATGGCGGTGCGGCGCTGGGCCTGGGTCGCGCCGGCCGGCAGCCTGCTCGCGGCGGTGAGCGCCCGGGCGTCGGCGGGGCGGAGCGTGACGACCACGCTCACGTCCGGTGGCGCTGCCCCGGCGGGCGGGATGAACGGGAGCAGCGCGAACGCGCCGGAGCAGGCCGCGACAGCGACCGCCCGGCGCCCGTGGCGACCTGGCTTCATGGGTTCTCCATCGGCGCGTCCGGGCAGGCCCCTGAACACGCTCCGAGGCTAGTCTTTCCAGCCGTGACCCGACTCGTTCCTGGCGATATTGCCCCGCCATTCACGCTGCCGACTGCGGACGGGTCGACCGTCAGCCTGGCCGACCTGCGCGGCCGGAAGGTGATCGTCTACTTCTACCCGGCCGCCTCCACGCCCGGCTGCACCAAGCAGGCGTGCGGGTTCCGCGACTCGCTGCCGGACTGGGAAGCCGCCGGGTACGCCGTCGTCGGCATCTCGCCGGACAAGCCGGAGAAGCTCGCGAAGTTCCGCGACGCCGAGGGGCTGACGTTCCCGCTGCTGTCCGACCCGTCGCGTGAGGTGCTGGAGGCGTACGGCGCGTACGGCGCGAAGAAGCTGTACGGCAAGGACGTCGTCGGCGTCATCAGGTCGACGTTCGTGCTGGACGAGCAGGGCCGCGTCGACCGCGCCATGTACGGAGTCAAGGCGACCGGCCACGTCGAGAAGCTCCGCAAGGACCTCGGCGTCTGAGCGCACCCGACGACCTCGACGACCTCAGCGGCCGAACAGGCCCTTCCGCTTCTTCGGCTGCTCCTTGGCGGGTGGGGCGGGCTTGGCGGGGGCGGCGCCGTTCGCCGTCCTGGCGGGCGGCTCGGGGTCGTCGTCCAGGCCGAGGCTGGTGAGCTCGCGCAGTAGCGCGGCGGTCTCGGAGAGGCCGGAGCGCGAGCCGTTCGCGAACGCTGGCGCCGGGTCTGACCCGGTCGCCCGGTCCGCCGGGACGAACTCCTCGATCGACTCGACGGTGTCCGCGGGCTGCTCGGGAACGTCGTTGAAGTCGCGCAGCATCGACGCCACGTCGAACGCGCTGACGGGCTCCGGCTGGGGTTCCGGGGTCTGGGCAGCATGCTCGGCGGCGACGCGCTCGGCTTCGAGGCGCGCGGCTTCCTCGGCGGCGACGCGCTCCGCTTCGAGTCGCAGCGCTTCGGCCTGCTCGGCGGCGAGGCGCTCGGCTTCGAGCCGCGCCGCTTCCTCGGCAGCAACGCGCTCTGCCTCGAGTCGCTCGGCTTCGAGTCGCGCGGCCTCGGCCTGTTCCGCGGCGAGGCGCTCGGCTTCGACGCGCGCTGCTTCCTCGGCGGCGACGCGCTCGGCTTCGACGCGCGCTGCTTCCTCGGCCGCGGCCTGCTCGGCGGCGACGCGCTCGGCTTCGAGGCGCGCGGCTTCCTCGGCAGCGACCCGCTCCGCTTCGAGGCGCTCGGCCTCGGCCTGCTCCGCGACGCGCTCGGCTTCAACGCGCTCGGCTTCAACGCGCGCGGCCTCGGCCGCTGCCTCCTCGGCCGCGACGCGTTCGGCCTCGGCGCGTTCGGCCTCGGCCCGCGCGGTCTCCGCCGCCTCGGCCTGGATCCGCGAACGCCGCCCCAGCCGCGGCCCGGAACGCCCCGCCCGCGCGGCCTCGGCCATCGCGTGCGCCTCCGCCAGCTCGGCGGCAGCGGCGGCACGGCTCCGGTCGGTCCGCTCGGCTTCCTCGCGGGCTCGTTCGGTCTCCTCGGCGGAGGGCTCCTCGGGCTTGGGGGGCTCGCGCCGCGGAACGGGCGGCAGGGCGTCGCCGAGCAGGGCGTTCAACGCCTCGGACACCCGCGCGAGCGAGTCGCCGAACGGGTCCGGCGGCAGTTCCACCACCGGCTCCGCGGGCGCCGGGGGCGCCAACGTCTCGGGCATCGCCAGCGACGGCAGGTCCGCGATCGCGGCGGTCAGCGACGCGAGCTCGGAACGCAGGTGGGTCGGCAGCGCGAGCTCCTCGACCGGCTCGGGCTCCACGGGTGTCAACGGCACGAACAGCGCGCTGGTGATCCGTTGCAGCGTCGCGACGGCGTCCTCGGCATCCACCGCCGGCTCGGCCTCGATCGCGAACGTCTCCTCGACGTCGAGCAGCCCGGCGCCCACGAGCGTGTACACGATCCGGCCGGCCTCGAACGTCGTGAACCCGCAGTCGCGGGCGAGCTGAGCGACGGTGCGTTCGCCGTCGACCTTGCAGAGCAGCGCCCACTGGTCCTGGTCGAGCGTCATCTCGGCCGAGCCAGGACCGTTCGCGGAGAGGATCGGCACGGCGGAAGGACCGTGGACGACGCCCTCGATGACCTCCCACTCGGCGCGCCGGTGGGCGACCTCGGCGAGCAGGTCGGCGACGGTGGCGTGCGAGCCGACGTCCTCGCGGGTCTTCTCGTTCTTGCGGAAGCGGTAACGCCCGGACGGCCAGCGGGAGAGGTCGAAGCACGACTCGCGGAGCTGTTCGAGGACGAACGCCTCGACGACGGACCGCTCGACGTACCCGAGGTGGACGAGCAGCTCGCCGAGCCGCCAGCCCTGCAGCTCGGTCGCCTGCGCTTCGAGGGCCTCGGCGAGCGCCTCGGGCGCGAGCGCGCCGGACGAGATCAGCCGGGCACCGAGCTGGGGGCGCCGGCCGGGGACGTAGGCGGCGTAGACGAGGCCGTTCTTGAGGTGGACGAGCGCCTCGTCGCCGGACTCGTCGTCGATGTGGAGGCAGCCGGTCGCGGCCTGCGCCGCGAGGTCGGTGAGCACGTCGGACAGCGGCGTGGCGCTCAAGTCGCCCTTCAGCACCGCGCGCCTCCCGCACCGTTCATCGTGTTCTGATGGCATCGGCAGCGGGGTCGCGATCATTGAGCCAGATGGCGCAACGAATCCCCTCGGGCCGCGGAGCCCGCGTTGGCCCGCTGCGCACGTCGCCTGCTACGGTCGCGCCCGTGCTCGTTCGCCGCCTCGCCGTCCTGCTCACCGCTGTCCTGGCGCTCACCCATGCCCCGGTGACGGCGTCCGCCGACCCGGGGGCCAGCGCCCGCGCCCGCCTCGCCGTCCTCGCGGCGCGCGTCCAGGACGCGGAGGAGCGCGAGGGCGTGCTTGCCGACCGGATGGCGGGCCTCGACCGCCGCCTCGCCGCGACCGAGCGCGAGCTCAGGACGATCCGCACGCGGTTCGCCGCTCGCGCGCGGGCCGCGTACCAGCACGGTCTCGGCGCCGACCCGATCGTCGTGATGATGTCCACGGCCGACCCCGGCACTGTCATCGAACGCCTCGACCTCCTCAACGCCGCCTCCCGCCGCGACGACCTGCTGCTCCGCCGCGGCGCGGCGCTCACGCGCCAGATGCGCGCCCAGCGCCGCGACCTCGACCTGGCCCGGCGCGACGCGTCGGCCGTGCACCGGGCACTCGCCGCCGACTCCGCCGCCCTCAAGGGGCTGCTCGCCCGCCTCGGCGCCGCGGACGCCGCCGCCGAGCGGGCCGCGTCGGGTCGCACCCGGGCGGCCGGCAAGCCGCGCGCCAGCCGGGCCCGCCTGAACGGCCGGTACGCCTGCCTGGTCGGGCCGACGCGCGCGTACCGCAGCACCTGGGGAGCGCAGCGGTCCGGCGGGCGGCGGCACAAGGGGACGGACGTGTTCGCGCCGTACGGGTCGCCGTCGTACGCCGTCACCGACGGCGTCGTCACGCGGACCTCGACCAGCGGCAACGGCGGCCTGCAGGTCTACCTGCGCGGCAACGACGGCAACGAGTACTTCTACGCGCACATGTCGCGGTACGCCTCGCACGCCGGCCAGCGCGTCGCCGCGGGCGAGGTCATCGCGTACGTCGGTGACAGCGGCAACGCGCGCGGCGGCCCGTCGCACGTGCACTTCGAGGTGCACCCCGGCGGCGGCGCGCCGGTCGACCCGTACCCGTACGTCCGGCGCTTCTGCGGCTGACCAGCCCCGCGCGGCGTGCGACGATCATGGGCATGCCGGGAACGCTGATCTCCGTCGCGCCCACGGGCGCGGAGACCGCGAAGGCCGACGCGCCCACGTTGCCGACCACGCTGGACGAGCTGCTGCGTACGGCGAAGGAGTGCGAGGCCGCGGGCGCGGCGCTGATCCACGTCCACTTGCGCGACGCCGACGACGCGTCGTCGCTCGACGTCGGCGCGCTCACCGAGACCGTCACCGCGCTGCGCGAGACCACCGGCCTGATCGTGCAGCTCTCGACCGGCGGCGGCGTGCACGACCCCGAGGAGGCCCGCCTCGCGGTCCTGGACGCGCGCCCCGACGGGGCCAGCCTGACCTGCGGCACGGTGAACTTCGGCGACGACGTGTTCATGAACCGCCCGGCGTTCATCGCCGCGCTCTACACGCGGATGCAGGAGCGCGGCATCGTTCCCGAGTTCGAGTGCTTCGAGCCCGGCCACCTCGCGACCGTCACCCGGCTGGTCGACGCCTACGGCCCGCCGCCGGGCGGCCACGTCCACGTCGACCTGGTCATGGGCGTCCCCGGCGCGATGCCGGGCACGCCCGCGCAGCTCGCCGCGTGCGTCGCCGCGCTGCCGGACGGCGCGACGTTCTCGGCGACGGGGGTCGGCCGGACGACGATCCCGGTCATGCTCGCGGCGCTGGCGCACGGCGGGCACCTGCGGGTCGGCATGGAGGACACGCTGACGTTCGCGGCACGACAGCCCGTACGCGACAACGCCCAGCTTGTCGACCGAGCGGCTACGCTGGCTACGCTCGCCCAACGCCCCCCGCTCTCTCCCCGCGAGGCGCGCGACCTGCTGGGCATGAGCGCCGGACGAGAGGGGCGAGAGCAGTGACCGAGGGCAGCACCGGGGGCAGCCGCCGCAGTGACCGCGTCCTCGACGACGACTTCCTCGCCGGCCTCGAGACGATGTCGCTCGCCGACCTCCGCGAGCACCGCCACGAGGCCGAGCAGGAGGAGACCGACGTCTCCTACCTGCGCCGGCTCGTCCAGGGCCGCGTCGACATCCTGCGTGCCGAGCTGGCACACCGCGCGGACGACGGCTCCGGGTCGCTGCTCGCGGAGCTGCCGAAGATCCTGGGCGACTCGGGTCCCAGGCGGGCGCCGCGCGGCCTCGGCCGGCACACGGCCATCGAGCCGTCGCGCGCCGACGAGCACCGGCGTTACGTCGAGTCGCTCGTCGCCGACGTGGACCTCAGCGACGTCAGCGCGCGCACCGACGACGAGCTGCGTTCCGAGCTGGCCGTCTTCGAACGCGAGGAGGCCGGCCTCTCCAGCAGGCGCCGCCGCATCTTCGCCATCCTCGACATCTGCGCGGCGGAGATCACCCGCCGCTACCGGGACGGCGAGGCCGACCCCTCGGACCTGCTGACCGGTCCGCCCGCGGGCGCCTGAGCGCCGTGCGGCCCCGGCGGGTCGTCCTGGTGGTCGACGACGAGGCGATCACCCGCGACGTCGTGGTCACGATGCTCGAGCTGGACGACGTCGAGGTGCACCACGCGTCCGACGGAGACACCGCGCTGGCGCTGGCGGACAAGGTCCGCCCCGACGTCGTGCTGCTCGACGCGATGATGCCGGGGATGGACGGGTTCGCGGTCTGCCGCGCGCTGCGCGACGCCTACGGCGACGAGGGCCCGCGCGTCGTGATGCTCACCGCCCGCGCCGACGCGGCCGCCCGCGACGCGGCCGAGGCGGCGGGGGCCGTGGGCTACATCGTGAAGCCGTTCAGCGGGCTCGACCTGTTCCGCCTCCTCGACGAGGAGCCGATCGGTGGAGCCTGACGACGCGGCCGAGCTCGCCAGGGCCAAGGAGCAGCTCGTCGTCTTCGCGCGCGACGTCAACGCGCTGTACCAGGCGGAGCGCACCCGCTCCGAGGAGCTGGCCGACGCGCTGACCCGACTGCAGGAGAGCTACCTCGCGACCGTGCGGACGCTGGCGTTCATCGTCGAGGCGAAGGACTCCTCGACCCGCGAGCACCTCGACCGCACCCACGACTACGCCCGCGCCCTCGCCCGCGTCGTCATGCCCGGCGTCGAGATCGGCCCGGCCCTGTCCTACGGCTTCCTCCTGCACGACGTCGGCAAGGTCGGCATCCCCGAGTCGATCCTCTGCAAGCCGGGGCCGCTGACCGAGGAGGAGTACGAGGTGATGAAGACGCACCCGATCATCGGCGTGCAGATCGTCGCCCCGATCCAGTTCCTCAACGACTCCGTCGACATCATCCGCTGCCACCACGAACGCTGGGACGGCAAGGGGTACCCCGACGGCCTGGCCGAGGAGGGCATCCCGCTGGGCGCGCGCATCTTCTCGGTGTGCGACACGTTCGACGCGATGACCTCGGACCGGCCGTACCGGCGGGCGCTGCCGTTCGACGACGCCGTGGCCGAGATCGACCGCTGCGGCGGCACGCAGTTCGACCCGGACGTCGTCACCGCGTTCGTCGCCATGTGCGCCGAGCTGCGGGGCGACAACGGCCGGGCGGTGGGGTTCGGCCCGCGCTCGTGACCGTCGTCGCGGAGGTCGTCCGCTCGGGCTTCGTCGAGAGCCGGCACCACGGCAGCGTCGTCGCGCTGTCGCCGTCCGGCGACGTCCTCCTCTCCGTGGGAACGGTCGCCGCGCCCACGTTCCCGAGGTCCTGCAACAAGCCGATGCAGGCGGTGGGGATGCTGCGGCTCGGGATCGTCGAGGCGTTCGGCCTCGACTCCAGGCACGTCGCGATCTCGACCGCGAGCCACTGGGGCGAGCCGGTCCACGTCGAGGTGGTCCGCGACCTGCTCGGTCGCGCGGGCGTTCCCGAGTCCGCGCTCCGCTGCCCGCAGGACCGGCCGGCGGGCGGGGGCGGCGGCGAGCCGCTGCGGGTTCTGCACAACTGCTCGGGCAAGCACGCGGCGATGCTCGCGGCCTGCGTCGCGCAGGGCTGGCCGCTCGACGGGTACCTCGCCGCGGACCACCCGTTGCAGGTCCACCTGCGTTCCGTCGTGGCGGCGTTCGCCGGCGAGGACGTCACGGCGACGGGCGTGGACGGCTGCGGCGCGCCGATCTTCGCGCTCTCGCTCACCGGCCTCGCGCGGGCGTTCGGCCGGGTGGCGTGCGCAACCTCGGGTACGCCGGAAAGCGCTGTGGCGCACGCGATGCGAGCCCATCCCGAGCTGATCGGCGGCACCGGGCACGACGTGACCAGGCTGATCGGCGCCGTTCCCGGGCTGATCGCCAAGGACGGCGCCGAGGGTGTCTACGCGGCGGCCCTCGCCGACGGCACGGCGGTGGCGTTGAAGATCGAGGACGGCGCCGCCCGCGCCCGCCCGCCGGTGATCGTCGCGGCGCTGCGCGCGCTCGGCGCGACGGGTGACGACACCGTTCTGGACGACCTGGCGTCGCCCCCGGTGCTCGGCGGCGGCGTCCGCGTCGGCGAGGTCCGGGCGGTGCCGCTGCCCGCGGTGAGGCAGGTCTCACCTCAGCGCTAGCACGCCTGCTTGCAATTGCTAGCACCATCGGTTAGCGTCCGTTGCATGGCGACGTTGAAGGTGCGCGACCTCGGGGACTACATCCGCGAGCAGCGGATGTCGTCGTCGATCTCGCTGCGCCAGCTCGCCCGCCTGGCCGGCGTCAGCAACCCGTACCTCAGCCAGATCGAACGCGGCCTCCGCAAGCCGAGCGCCGAGATCCTCCAGCAGATCGCGAAGGCGCTGCGCATCTCGGCCGAGGCGCTGTACGTCCAGGCCGGCATCCTCGAGGAGCGCGACGCCGACACCGACGTCCCCGGCGCGATCCTGCGCGACGAGTGGGTCACCGAGCGGCAGAAGCAGGTGCTGCTCGAGATCTACGACTCGTTCCGCAAGGAGAACAACGGCGAGCGCCAGAGCCCGCCACCGGTCGCCGAGCCGGCACCGGAGCCCGAGCCGAAGCCCGCGCGCAAGCGGACCGCCACCACCGCGCGGCCCGTGGAGGCCGACGTACCCCAATAGCCGGCGGGGGGAGGGAGCGCGGCACCACGCGAGCCCTCACCCGGCTACACCTCGCTCCTCCCGCCGTACCACCCGCACGCCGCGCCCGGATCGCCGACCGACCGGGACGCGTAACCACCGAGACCAGGAGGCACCACCCATGGCCATCACCACCGAGGCCCGCAAGCCGCTGTACGCGTTCGTCGGCGCGGGCGACCTCGCCGTCGAGAACATCAAGGAGCTGCCGACGCAGGTCGCCAGCCAGTTCGTGCCCAAGACCACGGCGCTCGTCGCCGAGCTGCCCGCCAAGGTCAAGGGCCTGCGCGGCGACGTCGAAATGTTCGCGACGCAGCTGACCGGCCGGGCGTTCACCGCGTACGGCGACCTCGTCGAGCGCGGCGAGAAGCTGGTCGGCGCCATCCGCCGCAGCCCGTCGACCAAGAAGGCCGAGGCGCAGGTCAAGGTCGCGAAGTCGCAGGCGAAGGCCGCGACCACGTCGGCTACCAAGGCCGCCAAGGCGACCGCGAAGGCCGTCGACAGCGCCGCCGGCAAGATCGGCTAGCAGCCTCAGTACCGTACGGAGGCCCCGGGCGAACCCGCCCCGGGGCCTCCGCTGCGTTCGTGGGAGGTGCGCCGTGCGCGACGAGGTCCTCGCCGCCGCCCGTTCGATGCTCGCGCTCGGCCTCGCGTCCGGCACCGCGGGCAACGTCTCGGGGCGTTCCGGTGACCTCGTCACGATCACCGCCGCGGGCGAGGCCGACGACGTGGTCGTCCTCTCCCTCGCCGGTGACGTCGTCGCCGGGGCCCGCGAGCCGTCGAGCGAGCGGGCGCTGCATCTCGCGGTCTACCGGGCGTACCCGGAGATCGGCGGCGTCGTCCACGCGCACCCGCCGTACGCCACGATGTTCGCCTGCGCGCGATCCGTCATCCCGGCCGCAGTGGACGAGTTCGCGATCTACGTCGGCGGCGCGGTCCCCTGCGCGGCCTACGCGCCGAGCGGCTCGGAAGCGCTGGCGCGCAACGCATCCGAGTTGCTGCGCGAGGTCGGCGCGGTGCTCCTCGCGTCGCACGGCCTGGTCGCCGTCGGTACGTCGCCCGCCGACGCGCTGCACGTTGCAGGCGTCGTGGAACGCGGCGCGCAGTCGATCTGGGGCGCGCTCGCGCTCGGTGGCGCCGTACCCGTCCCGGCCGAGGCGAACGCCGCCCTCGCCGCCGCGTACCGGCGCCGCAGGTCGCTGCGGACGTAGGGTCGCGTCATGGACGCGATGCGCTACCGCCAGCTCGGCGACTCGGGGCTCACCGTCTCCGTCGTCGGCCTCGGCTGCAACAACTTCCGCTCCCGCACCACCGACGCCGACGCCCGTGCGGTGGTGGACACCGCCATCGGGTGCGGCATCACGCTGTTCGACACCGCCGACATCTACGGCAACGGCGGCGGCTCGGAGGAGCTGCTCGGCGAGACGCTCGGCGCGCGCAGGGACCAGGTCGTGCTCGCCACGAAGTTCGGCATGGCGATGCCCGGCGCGGGCCCCGAGGCACGCGGCTCCCGGCGGTACGTCCGCAGCGCGGTGCGGGCGTCGTTGCGGCGGCTGCGCACCGACTGGATCGACCTGTACCAGTACCACGAGCCGGACGGCGTGACCCCGGTCGAGGAGACGCTCGCCGCGCTGGACGAGCTCGTTCGCGAAGGGCTGGTCCGCTACGTCGGGTCGAGCAACTTCGCCGGCTGGCAGGTCGCCGACGCCGACTGGGCCGCGTCCGTCGACGGGCGCGAGCGGTTCGTCTCGGCGCAGAACGAGTACAGCCTACTGAACCGCGCCGCCGAGGCCGAGGTGATCCCCGCCTGCGAGCACTACGGCGTCGGCCAGCTGCCGTACTTCCCGCTCGCGAACGGCGTCCTCACCGGCAAGTACCGCCGCGGCTCCGCCCCGCCGGCCGACTCCCGCCTCGGCCGCAACACCGCCCGCGCCGAGACCCTGCTCACCGACGAGACGTACGACCGTGTCGAGGCGCTGGAGAAGCTCGCCGCCGAGCGCGGTGTCACCCTGCTGCACGTCGCCATCGGCGGCCTCGCCGCCCAGCCCGCGGTCGCGTCCGTCATCGCGGGCGCCACCAGGGCCGAGCAGGTCCTGGCCAACGCCGCCGCCGGGGTCTGGGAGCCGACCGACGACGATCTGGCGGCGATCGACGCCATCGTTCCCCCGGGAGGTCGTCATGGCTGAGTCCAAGAGCCGGCTGCTGCCAGCCGTCGTGACGTTCGTCGTCGTGGCGACGGTGGTGATCGTGGTGGGGAAGTTGACGACGTGGTTGTTGACCACGGTCATCCTGCCGATCTTCGCGGTGGTCTTCGCCTACGGCGCCGCGCGCGCCGTGTACCGCAGCGGCAAGTAGGGAGGCGTCGTGACGGATCGCACGTACAAGAAGGTCGAGATCGTCGGTACCTCCCCCGACGGGGTCGACCAGGCAATCCGCAACGGCCTCGCCCGCGCGTCTCGCACGCTGCGCAACGTCGACTGGTTCGAGGTCGCCGAGATCCGCGGTCAGGTCGTCGACGGCGCGCCCGCCCACTTCCAGGTCACCATGAAGGTCGGCTTCCGCCTGGATGACGAGTGATTGAAAGGCGGGGCGGGGGGCACCCGTCCCGCTAGATTCCGCCAGCTCCCTTTAGTCGCGGGCCGGGTGCCCCCCGCCCCCCACGCAACCTCGCTCGGCTTCGGGCGGTAGCGTCACCCCGTGCTGCTGGACGAGATACGGGCTGCCGTCATCGGTGATGACGAGGTGCTCGACGGTCCCTACGGTCCGCGTCGGGTCACCTACGCCGACTACACCGCCAGCGGGCGGGCGCTGGCGTTCATCGAGGACTACATCCGCGACGAGGTCCTGCCGCGCTACGCCAACACGCACACCGAGACCAGCGGGACCGGGCGGCAG
This sequence comes from Frankiaceae bacterium, assembly GCA_030840645.1. Classification (GTDB taxonomy): domain Bacteria; phylum Actinomycetota; class Actinomycetes; order BP-191; family BP-191; genus BP-191. The sequence goes on along the minus strand of JAVEEC010000051.1, from coordinate 38,650 downwards.
ACGACGCGGTTCCGCGAGGAGGCGCGGGGGATCGTCGCGGCGGCCGTCGGTGCGGACCGGGAGACGTACGCGGTGCTGTTCTGCGGGTCGGGGTCCACCGCCGCGATCGACAAGATGGTGCATGTGCTCGGGCTGCGGATCCCGGCCGCTCTCGACGACGCCTACGCGCTGCGCGAGCGCATTCCGCCCGGCGAGCGGCCCGTTGTGTTCATCGGGCCGTTCGAGCATCACTCGAACGAGCTGCCGTGGCGCGAGTCGATCGCCGACGTGGTCGTCATCCACGAGGACCGCGACGGGCACGTGGACCTGGACGACCTCAAGGCGCGGCTGGTGGAGTACGCGGACCGGCCGTTGAAGATCGGGTCGTTCTCGGCCGCGAGCAACGTCACCGGCATCGTCACCGACGCCCGCGCCGTCGCGATGCTGCTGCACGAGCACGGGGCGCTGTCGTTCTGGGACTTCGCGGCGGCCGGGCCGTACGTCGACGTCGACATGGCCGACGGGGACCTCGACGCGATCTTCCTGTCCCCGCACAAGTTCATCGGCGGCCCGGGGACGCCGGGCGTGCTGGTCGCGCGGCGGGCGCTGTTCGCGAACCGCGTGCCGACCGTGCCCGGCGGCGGGACGGTGTCGTACGTCAACCCGCTGGAGCACCGGTACCTCGACGACGTCGAGAGCCGGGAGGAGGGCGGCACGCCGGCGATCGTCGAGTCGATCCGCGCGGGGCTCGTCTTCCAGCTCAAGGACGCGGTCGGGGTGGCGTGCATCCGCGAGCGCGAGGAGTCGTTCATCCGCCGCGCGGTGGAGTCGTGGCGCGCGAACCCGCGGATCGAGATCCTCGGCAACCTCGACGCGGAACGCCTGTCCATCGTGTCGTTCGTCGTCCGGCACGAGGGTGGGCGGTACCTGCACCACAACTTCGTCGTCGCGGTGCTGAACGACCTGTTCGGCATCCAGGCGCGCGGCGGCTGCTCCTGCGCCGGCCCGTACGGCCACCGGCTGCTCGGCATCGACCTGGACCGGTCGCACGAGTTCGAACGCGAGATCACCCGCGGCTGCGAGGGCATCAAGCCCGGCTGGGTCCGGGTGAACTTCAACTACTTCATCACCGACACCGTCCTCGACTACGTCCTCGACGCTGTCCACCTGGTCGCGGCCGAGGGGTGGAAACTGCTGCCGCACTACGCGTTCGAGCCGCAGACGGGCGAGTGGCGGCACCGGCGCGGCGCGGCCGAGGCGCCGATGTCGCTGCACGACGTGTCGTACGCGTCCGGCCGGTTCGCGTACCCCCGCCGCCACAGCACCGAGCCGGAGTCCGCGCTCGCCCGCTACCTGGCCGAGGCGCGCGCCATCCTCGACGCGGCCGCCGCGGAGCCGCCGTGCACGCCGCCGACCCCGCTTTCCGCGGACTTCGAGCACCTCCGCTGGTTCCCGCTCCCCGGCGAGCCCGTCGCGCCCTGACGCGCTCGTGCTACCCGGTGTGCTGGTGCCGGTGGCAGCAGCAGTGACAGCAGCAGGAGTCCCGGGCCCGCACGGCGCCGCTCGGTACGTTGGGTGGTATGGCGTTCGGGTCGATCGGGCCGCCCCGTCCCTGCGGATCCTTGTCCCACATGTACTCGCGGTACTCCCGGATGTAGTCGGGCTCGGGCTCGGTCACGCGCTTGCGCATGGCGCCTCCTGGGCGGCTGTTTCCTCGAGGACCTCGATCCACGCGATCCGGTTCGCGGGCACGTAGACACCGTAGGGATACGGCCGGTCGCCGATGTGACCGTCGGCGTTGATCGGCCAGGCGCGTTCGAGCCAGATGTCGGAGTCGTGTGGGAACCGGCCCACGGACGACTGCCGGCCGAACCAGCCCGCCTGCCACCAGCCGTCGACGGTCTTGATCTTGACGAAGCAGGTGGGGTGCTTCGTGAACAGGTCGTCCCAGGCGCGCGGTTCGCGGCCCCGGCCGTGGGCGACCAGCAGCAGGCGCCGCTCGGCCGTGCGACCGAGCAGTCGCCGCACCCGCGGCCACCCGTCGGGTCCTGCTCGTGACGAGTAGAGCCCGCCGATGACGGTGCCTGCCGAAGCGGGCAGCGCGAAGCCCACCGCGACGGAGACCCACGCCAGCGCGAACTGCCCGCCGCCGAACGGCCGCCCCGCGAACGCGGCCCGCCAGGTCGCGTACGCCGGCCACGCCAGCAGCAGGTCGAACGCCACCGAGACGCCGATGAACCGGAGTACCCGGTCCGCGAGCGTCACGCCGTACGCGCTCGCCTGCCGTTCGAACGCCCACATGTATAGCGACCCCGGCAGCACGGAGACGAGCAGTACGAGCAGCGCGGCGGCGCTCGTCGGCGGCATCGGCAACCTCCTTCCAGGTCGGCGAGACCGAACGCTAGGCCGCGAGGGACCCCTGGAAAGGACGCCGCCGGATCTGTGGAAACCGGAACCCGGCTGTGGAGAACGCCGCGCTGGGTTCTGCGAAACCCCGGCCTCCGTCGCGTTCTGTGCAGGCCACCCGCCCCCTCTTGAGCGTGGTGATCTTCACAGAACGAGTGGGGGCGGCGGCGGAGCGAGACCGGAGCGCGCGTGACTCCCCGGGCCGCCGGTCGTTACGCACGGCGACCAGGGAAGGGACTCCGATGCTCACCGCCATCGTGCTGCGCGACGACGAGCTCGCGGCACTGACGCCGCACGAGGCGCTCGCGCTCGAGCACCTGCTGCACGACCGCCTCTCCGAGGTCGCGCGCACCCGCAAGTCGGGCGACTCCTCCCTGCTGCTCGCCATCAAGGCCGCCGACTACCTCTCGCCGCTCCTGGACGAGCTCGGCGACGCCGCCGCCATGGAGCTCGTCGACGCGGTCGCGAACTCGGACCTCGGCCGGCTCGCGTTCGAACGCGCCACCGCCGTCGCCGCGCTCACCGCCCCACACGCCGCGTAAGGCATCTGTCACACATAGGTGCCATTCGTGCGGGGGAGGGACAGGCCATGACCGCGGACGATCAGACCGAACGGCGCCGCCGCCGCGCCGAGCTGCTGGAGCAGCGGGCCGCGGCGGGGGCTTGGCGGGACCGGCTGCTGGCGCGCCGGCGGAAGTACGTGAAGGCGCACCAGGACCTGGCCCACCGGCTCAGCCAGCAGGCGTAGGCACCAGCCGGTACGCCGTCGGCCACGCCCCCGGGACGCGCTCCACCAGGCCGCGCCGCTCCAGGTGCCGCAGGTGCGCGACGGCCTCGCCGAGTGCCGCCCGCTTCATGAACGGCACGATGTCCTCCCACCGCCGGTTCCACGGCATGGCGGCGGTGATCTCCCACGTCGTCAACGCTCCGCCGGCCAACGACGCCACGATGGCCGCGAGCCGTTCCTCGTGGTGGGCGGCCAGCGACGACAACCGCGGCTCCAACGGCGCGAAGCGCGAGACGTGCGCGGGCAGCACCTCGGTCACGGACTCGGACCGCAGCTTGTCCAGCGACGCGAGGTAGTCGCCGAGCGGGTCCGCGTCGGACGCCTCGTCGTAGAGGCCGATGTGCGGGCTGATCCGCGGCAGCACGTGGTCGCCGGACAGCAGCAGCCCGTCGACGGCGAAGCAGGTGTGGCCGGGCGAGTGACCCGGCGTCCAGATGGCGCGGACGGTCCACCCGGGAACGTCGACGATGTCGCCGTCGGCGAACAGCCGCGTCGGCAGCGCCGGCGGGTCGGGTCGGTGCGCGTGCAGGACCGACAGGTCGGGGAGGTCGGCCAGGTCGGACTCACCCGCACCGGCCGACAGCATGACCGCCGCGGTCTGCAGCAGCCATCCGTCGTCGGTGTTGCGCCGCATGGAGACGATCCACGCGTCCTCGGGGTGCATCGCGATCCACGCTCCCGAGACGTCGCGGACCTTGCCGGAGAGGCCGTGGTGGTCGGGGTGTACGTGGGTGAGCAGGACGCCGTACACGTCGTCCAGGGAGTGGCCGGTCTCCGCGACACCGTTGCGCAACGCCGCCATCGACCGCGGGTCGTCCCAGCCGTTGTCGACGAGGACCGGCCCGGACGGCGTCTCGAACAGGTAGACGAGCGTGTACCCGAGGGGGTTGTCCGGGATGACGACGGGAACACTCCACAGCCCGTCGCGCACCGGCTCGACCGGCGGGACCTTCAGTGCCAACGCGTCAGCCCAGGCCCTCGAGCTTCGCCAGGGCGGCGATGCGTTCGGTCAGCGGCGGGTGGGTGTCGAACATCTTGTTCAGCCACGACCCGTCGTGCTCCCGGTCGAGCGGGCTCTCGATCCAGAGGTGCGCCATCGCGCGCGACGTGTGGGACACGACGGTGCTGTCCGCGAGCAGCTTCTCCAATGCGGAACGCAGCCCGGCCGGGTTGCGCGTCAACGACACCGCGGTGCTGTCCGCCAGCGTCTCCCGCCGCCGCGACACCGCCGACTGGATCAGCGCGGCGCCGAGCGGCGCGAGGATCAGCGCGAGGATCCCGACCGCCATCAGGATCAGCTGGAGGCCGCCGCCGTCGGAGTCGCTGCGGCGACGTGACCGGCCGCCGAAGAGCGAGAACCGCCAGGCCAGATCGCAGAGCACGACGATCGCGCCGCACACCGCGACGACCATCGTCGTGACGCGGGTGTCGCGGTTGAGGACGTGGCTCATCTCGTGCCCGACGACGCCCTGCAGCTCCTCGCGGTCCATCCGGTCCAGCAGCCCGGTCGTCACCGCGACGACGGCGTGCTCCGGGTCGCGGCCGGTCGCGAACGCGTTCGGCGCGTCGTCGCGCACGATCATCACGCGCGGCATCGGCAGGCCGGCCGCGAGCGCCATCTCGTGGACGACGTTGACGAGCTGCGGCGCCTGCGCCTCGGTCACCTCCCGGGCGCCCGCGATGCCGAGCGCGAGCCGGTCCGCGAAGTAGTACGACGACAGCGTTCCCGTGCCCGCGATCGCGAGCGCGATGACGAGGCCGAAGGGCCCGCCGCCGATGTAGAGGTTGAACGCCTCGCCGACGACCATCAGCAGCGCGAACGCCGCCGCGACCAGCAGCCACGAGCGGCGGCGGTTACGCGCTATCTCGTCGTACACGAGCCACCCCCCGCCCGGTCCGCGCCGTGCGCTAGAACTGGACCTGCACGGGGTTGCGGGACGGGTCGGTCGGGTCGAGCTCGAAGTAGTCGCGCTTGCTTGCGCGCGCGATGCCTGCGACGAACGACGTCGGGATCGTCTCGACGGCGGTGTTGAGCTGCCGCACGCTGTCGTTGTAGTGCTGGCGGGCGAAGCCGATCTGGTTCTCGGTCGTGGTCAGCTGCTCGGAGAGCTGCATGAAGTTCTGGTTCGCCTTGAGGTCCGGGTACGCCTCGGAGACGGCGAGCAGGCCGCGCAGCGCGGTCGTCAGCGTGCCCTCGGCCTGCGCGATGTTCGCGGGCGAAGCGCCTGCGGCGCTGAGGCTCTGCGCGGCACCGCGCGCCTGGGTCACGGCGTCGAGCGTCGTCTTCTCGTGGGCGGCGTACCCCTTGACGGTCTCGACGAGGTTCGGGATCAGGTCGTAGCGCCGCCGCAGCTGCACGTCGATCTGCGCCCACGCCTCGTCGGCGCGGTTCCGCAGCCGGACCAGCTTGTTGTAGAGCACGACGAACACGACGACGAGCAGGACGAGGACGATGACGATCGGGATCACGGCACGGCCTTCCAGGGTGTGGTTGCCTACGGGCATCGTGTCCTACCAACGTCCCGACCGCCACAGCGGTGCCGTGGCCGCGCCCGACGGCGTTGCGCTCCACGTCGAGTCGTACGGCTCCGGCGAGCCCGTCACGGTGTTCGCCGCCGGGCTCGGCGGGACGATCGCGGAGACGCGGACGCTCGGCTCCGGCGTCGCGGGCACGCGGGTGTTCTTCGACTTCCGCGGGCATGGCGCGAGCGGCTCGCCGGAGAGCGGTGACTGGTCGTACGCCGCCCTCGCCGCTGACCTGCGCGCCGTCGCCGACGCGACCCGCGCGACCCGCGCGGTCGGCGTCTCGATGGGTGCGGCGGCGGTCATGGGGGTGGTGGCCGAGACGCCGGACCGCTTCTCCCGCACCGTCTTCTTCCTCCCCGCGATCCTCGACGAGCCGCGCCGCGACGTCGCGTCCGGCCGCCTCGGCCGGGTCGCCGCCCGGATCGAGGCGGGGGACACCGAGGCCGTCGCCGAGCTGCTGCTCGCCGAGGTTCCCGCCGCGCTGCGGGACGCGCCGGGCGTCGCGGCGTACGTTCGCGACCGCGCCGCCACGCTGTCCGCCAAGGCCGTCGCCGGGCTGGTCCGCTCGCTCGCCGAGACCCGGCCGGTGCGCGACCGCGCCGCGCTCGCGGCCGTCGCCGCGCCGAGCCTGGTGATCGGGCAGGAGGGCGACGACGTGCACCCGGCCGGTGTCGCGCGGGCGCTGGCGGCCGCGCTGCCGAACGCCAGCCTCCACGTGTTCGACGCGCCCGGCGGGCTCTGGGTGCACCGGGCCGCGCTGCGTTCGCTGGTGTCGAGATTTCTCGACACTCCGTAAACCCGCTGGCGCGCAACGGATCCGGCGCGGGACAGTCCACCGCATGATCGCGGCGTTCTGGACCGGCATCGCGCTCGGGTTCGTCGTCGCGGCGCAGGTCGGGCCGATCTGGCTGCTCTGCGCGCGGACGACGTTGCGCGTCGGGGCGGCGAGCGGGTTCGCGATCGGCCTCGGCGCGGCGACGGTCGACCTCGCGTACGCCGCGCTCGGCGCGGCCGGTATCGCGCCGCTGCTGGCGGTGCCCGCGCTGCGCCTCGTCCTCGGCCTGGCCGGGGCGGCCGTGATCGTGGTGCTCGGGGCGCGGACGCTGCGGACGGCGCTGCGCGTCCGGCTCGGCGCCGAGCTGCCGGAGGAGACGCTGGCGCCGCGGGCGGCGTTGCGGACGGGCCTGCTCGCCACGGCCTCGAACCCCGCGACGATCGCCTCGTGGGCGGCGATCTTCGGCGCCGCGTCCGCGGGGAACGCCGTCCGCGGCGTCGCCGGACCGGTCGCTCTCGTCCTCGGGGTCGGGCTGGGCAGCCTGGCCTGGCACGCCGTCCTGGTCGGGGGCATGCGGCTGCTGCGCCGCCGCGCCGGCGACCGGACGCTGCGCGCCGTCGACGGCGTCGCCGGCGTGGCGCTCGTCGCGGGCGGCATCGGGCTCGGGCTGCGCGCGGTCCGCAGCGCGTGACCTAGGCTGTCCTCCCATGAGGCGACTCCCCCTACTCGCCGTCGGCCTCGCGCTGGTGGCCTGCACGCACTCCTCGCCGAAGCCGGCGCCGACCTCGATCACCGGCGTCGAACGGTTCGACGGACTGGCGCACACGCACGTCCTGACCGACGTGCAGTACCCGCAGACGCCGCCCGCGGGCGGCCCGCACAGCCAGGTCTGGCTGCGCTGCGGCGTCTACGGCGAGGCCATCCCGAACGTCAACGCGGTCCACTCCATGGAGCACGGCGCCGTCTGGATCACCTACCGCCCGGACCTCTCGCCCGCCGACGTCGACGTCGTGAAGAAGCTGCAGCTGCTGAAGCCGGCGTTCATCCTCATCTCGCCGTTCCCCGGGCTGACCAACCCGGTCGTCGCCTCCGCCTGGGGGTTGCAGCTCAAGGTCGACAAGGTGGACGACCCGCGGCTCGCCGAGTTCGTCAAGGCGTACGCGGGTGGCACCCAGGGCGGCGAGCAGGGGACCCGGTGCGACAACGGCGCCACGCTCGACCAGGCGCGCGCGTACGACGAGAAGGCGGCCGCCTCCGCGGCGTCCGCGTCACCGACGTCATAGGGGCGCCGGGTCGTACCTCAGCCGCCGTACGCGCCGCCGCTGTCGTCGGACGACGACGAGGACGCACCGGGCGCGACCGTGTCGCCGGCGGCGCCGTAGAGCGCGCCCTGCATGCCCTGCCCCCTGTGGAACCGGCAGTAGAACGTGAGCGCGCCGGACGCCGGCAGCGCGACGGGCACGTCGATCTCCGCGCCGGGCTGGAGCGTCTTGTCGATCTTGAGCGTGTCGATCGTGAACGTGTGCACCGTCTTGCTCTCGTTGCGCAGCTCGACCTTGACTGTCGTGCCGGGCGCGGCCTTGATGAACGTGGGGTTGAAGTAGAAGTCGTCGAGCTCGAGCTCGAACTCCGCCTTCGACCCGATGTCCTTGGCGCCATGGTCGTTGACGGTGCCGGAGAGGGTGACGGGAGCGGTGGCGGACGCGCTGGTCGGGGAACCCGCCGCGGGCGCGGCGTTGTCCTTCTTCGCGCACCCGACGGCGGCGAGGCAGACCAGGGCGGTGCCGGCGGCGACCAGAGAGCGCATGCGATGACCTCCGTATGTCGTTTCGTGGTGATACGGCGCGGAGCCGCGCGGGGATTGGCAATCCGGTGAGCGGCCCTGGCCGTACTCCCGGCGTGTGGACCGCGAGCGACGAGAGCCTGCTCGCCGGTGTCGCCGCGGGCGACGCCGACGCGGCGACCGCGCTGGTCCGCCGGTACCAGCGCCGCGTCTACGGCCTGGCCCGGTCCGTCCTCGGCGACGCGACGGCGGCCGAGGACGTGGCCCAGGAGGCGTTCGTGCGGATGTGGCGGCACGCGGAGGCGTTCGACCCGCGCCGCGCGTCCGTCGCCACCTGGTTGCTGACCATCACTCGTAACCTCTCGATCGACGCGCTCCGGCTGCGCCGCGCCGAGCCGACCGACCCGGCGGTGCTGCTGTCGCTGCACCTCGTCGACGGCTCGCGCGGGCCTGAGGACGCCGCGGTCGCCGGCGACGACGTCCGCCGGGTCCGCGCCGCCCTCGCGACGCTGCCTGACGAGCAGCGCCGGGCACTGGTGCGGGCGGCGTACCTCGGGCAGACGGCGCGGGAGATCGGCGCGTACGAGTCGATCCCGCTCGGTACCGCCAAGACGCGGATCCGTACGGCGATGCTCAAGGTCCGCGAGGCCCTCGCGACCGAGGGGCGGACGACATGACGTGCGCCGACGTCCGCGACGCGCTGCCCGAGCTGGTGCTCGGCACCCTCGACGGCGAACGCCGCGCCGCCACCGCCGCCCACCTCGTGTCCTGTGCCGCCTGCCGCCGCGAGGTCGAGGAGCTGACCCGGGTGACGGACGCGCTCTGGCTGGTCGCGCCGCAGGCCGAGCCGCCGGCCGGCTTCGAGAGCCGGGTCCTGCGCGCCGCCCGCCGCCCGTCCCGGTTCCGGTCCCGCTGGCCGCGCCGCCTCCTGCTCGCCGCGGCGGCCGTACTCCTCGTCGCGGCGGGCGTCGTTGCCGGGTCCGCCCGGACGCGGCCCGCGCCGCTCGCGGCCGGGCGGATGTACGACACCGCCCGCGTCGCCGTCGGCCGCGCGGCCGTCTCGGGGGGCTCCGGCGCCACGCCCGCGTACGTCTACGTCGCCCTCGACCACTGGGGCCGCGACGGGGACTACGTCGTCGAGGTCATCCGCGGCGACGGTAGCCACGTCGCCGTCGTGCCGATCCGCCTGACCGGCGGGCGCGGCGCGGCGGGCGGTCCGCTGCCGGTGCCGTACCGCGACGTGCGCGCGGTCTGGGTGACCGACGCCGCGCACACCGAGTGGTGCGCGTTCCGGCTCTGAGCCCCGCCCTCTACCGGCCTTCGTCCAACACCCGCTGCAGTACGTCGGCCGCCGCGTCCAGCGTCGCCAGGTCCGCGGCTGGGAGCGCGCGCAGGCTCGCGGCCAGCGCCTTCACCCGGCGCCGCCGCCCCTGCCGCATCACGCGGGCGCCCTTCGGCGTCGCGCGGACGCGGTACGACCGGGCGTCGCCCGCCACCGGCACCCGCCTGACGAGACCGTCCGCCTCCAGGCCCGCCACGATCCGGCTGATCGTCGGCGCCGACACCTGTTCGGCCGCGGCCAGCTCGCCGAGCGTCGGCATGCCGCTGAACGCCACCACGCTCAGCGCCGACAGCCGCGCCGCGCTCAGCCCGGTCGCCGGGTCCTCGCGGCGGAGCCGCCTGAGCAGGTGGATCGCCGACGAGTGGAGCCGGTCGGCGACGTGTTCCGGGTCGGGCCGGGGCTTGGCTTGTGGCATGCGCAAGAGTTTAGTTAGCACATGCAAATATCCGACCTGCTGAACGCGCTGTACCGGGGCGACGACGCGGCGCGCGACGCGGTCCTCGCCGAACGCGATCCGGCGGACGTGTTCGAGGCGGCGGCGGTGGGGGACGTGGCCGTGCTGGCGGCGCTGCTGGACGAGGGCGACGGCGGCGTCGGGGCGGGCTACGGCCACGCGCTGGTCGGGGCCGTGGCGGTGGACGGGTTCACCCCGCTGCACCTCGCGGCGTTCTTCCGGCACCCGGACGCGGCGGCGCTGCTGGTCGACCGCGGTGCGGACGTGAACGCCGTCGCCGCGAACGACTCGCGGGTCCGGCCGTTGCACAGCGCGGCGGCCGGCGGCGACCTGGCGACGCTCCGGATGCTCGTCGGGGCGGGCGCCGACGTGAACGCCGTGCAGCACGGCGGGTTCACCGCGCTGCAGGCGGTCGCGCAGCACGGCGACGGCGCGGCCGTCGACCTGCTGCTCGCGCACGGCGCCGACCGTGCAGCGCGGACCGACGACGGCCGCAGCGCGGCGGACCTCGCGAGCGCCGCCGGCCACGCGGAACTTGCCGCACGGCTGGGCTGAACCTTCGGCAAACGCCCTCGCGAACGCCCGCGCCGCCTCACACTCAGAGTTAGACGCGGAGGGGGTTTGCGCTGTGGCCGAACAGATCACGCTGCCGTTCCCGGCCGACCGTTCGGCCGGCGACCTGCAGCGGTACGACGCGGACGCCGGTCGCTGGCGCGCGTTCGCCCGGGCCCAGGGCGACGTCGCGGTGCCGGCGGACGCGCGCCTCTCGTTCACGGCGGAACGCCGCCGCGCCGCGTCGATCGCGTACCTCGACGCGCTGCCGGTGGAGCCGTTCGTCCGCCTGGGACTGGGCGGCGTGGCGCTGCGCGAAGGCGACGCGCGGCGGCTCGCGCGGTTCTGCTGGGTGGCCGAGCTGGACCTCGACGGCAGCGCGGCGAGCGACGACGACGTCGCGGCGCTGCGGCCGCTGGTCAACCTCGCGGAGCTGCGGCTCGGCGGGGCGAAGGCCGGCGACGACATGCTCGCGGCGCTGGACCTGCCGCTGCTGCGCCGCCTCGACCTGGACCACTCGGCGGTCGAGCACGGCATCGGGCACCTGGCCAGGCTGCCGCGGCTGGAGATGCTCGACCTCGCGGGTACGTCGCTGAGCCAGGCGTCCGTGGACGCGCTCGCGACGTTGCCGAAGCTGCACTGGGTGGCGCTCGCGTACGCCGGCGTCGCGCCCGAGGGGCTGACCGCGCTCGGGCGGGTGGCGGGTCTCAAGGAGGCGTTCCTCAACGGCCTCGCCGTCGACTCGACGGTGACGGCCGCGCTCGCCGGTCTCGCCGCGCTGCGGCTGCTCGACCTCAGCGGAACGGAGCTGTCCGGCGCCGCCCTCGTCCCGCTCTCGCGCGCCGCCGCGCTGGTGAAGCTGCGGCTGTCCGGTACGGCCGCCGACGACGTGGCGATGCCGTGGCTGGAGCCGGTCCAGACGCTGGAGTCGGTCTGGGTGGACGACACCGACGTCGGCGACACCGGGCTGGCGTCGCTCGCGGCGTTGCGGCGGCTGCGGGAGCTGGTCATCGACGGAACGGGCGTCACCGCGGACGGGCTGCGTGCCCTCGCCGGGCACCCCACGCTGGCCCGGCTCGACGTCGCGCGGACGGCGCTCGGGGACGACGTGGTCGACGCGCTGCTCGCGATCGAGACGTTGACCGAGGTCGATCTCACCGGAACGGCGCTGACCGACGACGGGCTCGCGCGGCTGGCGGCGCACCCGCGGCTGCGTTCGGTCCGGCTCGCGGGTACGGCGGTCACCCGGCGCGGGGTCCGCGCGCTGCTGGCCGACGTCCCCGACCTGGTGCTGCCGGACCTCGGCCTGGCGCCGGAGCCGGACAGCGGCCCGCAGGCAACGCAGGCGGAGCCGGCCAGCGAGCGGACCAGCCCCTAGCCCCCGCCCCCGCCCTCGTTCTGTGAAGATCACCACGCTCGAGGGGGGCGGAGATCCTGCACAGAACGCGGGTCGGAGCGCGGCCCGCGGACGGGCTAGCTCGCGACGGGTACCGCGTACAGCGCGCGCTGCGCGGGCACCGGCGCGCGGTCGGCGGGCCGGGTCTGCGCGCAGTCGCCCGCCTCCGCGAGCAGCCGGGGCAGCTCGGGGCCGTAGCAGCGGGCGAGGACGTCGATGTGCTGGCCGAGCTCGTGCTTCCAGGCGTGCATGCGCAACGCGCGTAGCCGGGCCGGGCCGCCGATCCGCGCGAGGTCGGTGATCCGCACGACCGCGGCGTCGACGGCGCGGACGGCGGTGATCACGTCCGCCTCGTCGGCCGCGGCGTCGGTGCGCGCGAGCGGCCACGCGTCCGGCGTCAGGCCGGCCGCGTCGGCGAACGCCGGCGTCAGCGGCAGGCAGCCACCGGCCGCGGCGGGTGGGTACACGAACAGCAGCCCGTCCTGCATGACGCAGTCCTCCCGCGTCACGGACGCGACGGTCGCGGGGGTGCCCGCGCCGCCGAGGAGGAGGAGTACGTCGCGGCGGACGGTCGGGTTGCCGGCGAGGACGTCGAGCGCGAGGGCGAACCACGCGTCGAGCTCGCGGAGGTGCGGGCAGGCTTCGGTCATGGGTACTGCATCGGGGCCGGGGCGGAATTGGGAGAGCCACGGACGAGCGAGCCCGAAAGGGTCAGGCACGTTGCCGGACCGCCGCTGGGCCGAACGGCCCAGTCAGTCGGCGGCGAGCGTCAGCCCAGGAGGCGGGCGAGAGTCGGCGCGTCGACGTTGCCGCCGGTCGCGACGACGACGACGGTCGAGCCCTTCGGGATGTCGAACGCGCCCGCCACCAGCGCGGCGACGCCCGTCGCGCCGGCACCCTCGACGACCAGCTTGGTGCGTTCGAGGACCAGCCGCAGCGCGCGGCGGATGTCGTCGTCGGAGACCCGCGCGACCGACGTCACCAGCGACCGGATGATCGGCATCGTCACGACGCCGGAGATCGGCGCGCAGAGCCCGTCGGCGACGCTGGCCGGCCGCATCGTCTCGATCGTGCCTGACGCCAGCGACCGGCTCACGATGTCCGCGCCCTCCGGCTCGACGCCGTACACCAACGCGTTGCGGCGCAACGACTTCACGGCCGTCGCGACCCCGGAGATCAGCCCGCCGCCGCCGACCTGCACGATGACGACGTCGGGCTCGGGTACGTCTTCGAGGATCTCCAGACCGACGGTCCCCGCGCCGGCGACGACGTTCGGGTCGTCGAACGGGTGGACCAGCGTCAGCCCCCGCTCCGCGCGGATCGACTCCATCGCGTCGAGCATCACGTCCTCGGTCAGGACGACCGTGCCGCCGTACGACTCGGTGGCGGCGATCTTCGCCGGGTTCGCCGTCGCCGGCATCACGATCGTCGCCGTCGTCCCGGCGGCGCGCGCGGCGTAGGCGAGGGCGGCTGCGTGGTTGCCGGCCGAGATCGCGACCAGGCCGCGGGCGCGGTCGGCGTCGGGCAGGCTCAGGACGGCGTTCAGCGCGCCGCGCAGCTTGAACGACCCGGTGCGCTGCAACGTCTCCGCCTTGACATACAGCCGGACGCCGAACAGCTCGCCGAGGCCGGTCGCCGACATCGTGGGGGTGCGGTGGACCAGGCCCCGGATGCGTTCCGCGGCGGCGTGCAGGTCGTCGATCGTGGGCATGCCGACAGCATCCCGGCTGGCCGTCCCCGCGGCGAACCGGCACACTTCACCACGAACCCCGACGAGAGGCGCGCACCGTGTCCCTACATGACATCAAAGTCGAGACGATCACCGGCGAGATCACCACCCTCGGCGAGTACGGCGGCAAGGCGCTGCTGATCGTCAACGTCGCCTCCAAGTGCGGCCTCACCCCGCAGTACACCGGCCTCGAAGCGCTGCAGGAGGAGCTCGGCCCGCGCGGCTTCACGGTCCTCGGCTTCCCCTGCAACCAGTTCCGGGGGCAGGAGCCCGGCACGGCGGAGGAGATCCAGGAGTTCTGCTCGACGACGTACGGCGTGACGTTCCCGCTGTTCGCCAAGATCGACGTCAACGGCGACGAGCGGCACCCGCTGTACACCGAGCTGACGGCGTTCCCGGCCGACGACGACAAGGGCCGGGACGTGGTCTGGAACTTCGAGAAGTTCCTCGTCTCGCCGGCCGGCGAGGTCGTCGGGCGGTTCCGCCCGACCGTCACCCCCGAGGACCCCGCGCTGCGCGCGGCGATCGAGGCGCAGCTCCCGGCGTAGCTACGGCCTGGGCGTCAGGTCCAGGTCGGGCGGCGGCGTGTCCGGCGTCTTGTAGACGATGTACCCCTTGCCGAACTCCTCGTGCCAGTGGTTCACCCGCGCCACGACGTGGTCCCACGCCGCCGCGAACGCCGCCCGGTCGCCGTTGGCCACGGCGTTGCGCAGCGGCGCGTAGTCGACCTCGAGGAACTCCTCCATCGCCTCGGTGTACTTCGGACGGCTGAACGCGCTCTCCCGCAGGCGTTTCCCGAGGCTGCGCGCGAAGTACGCCGCGAGCGGCCAGTTGCCCGCCATGCCGGCGTAGTGCAGGCGGCGGGCGCGCTCGGCGATCTCGGCCATCAGCCGGTCCATGCCGGGCTGGCTGTGGGCCAGCTCGTTCAGCGTCATGGTCCGCTTGCCGTTGTCGACCACGATCCGGTCCGCGTCCTCCATGGCCGATGAGCGTATTCGGCCGCCCCAGGCGCAGCGAACAGCAGCCGCCTCCCCTTTTCTGTCACACCCCCGTTCCAGAGTGGGTGGTGACCGGAGAACGACCTCAGGAGGAGGCAGCGATGAACCCCACCCGTTGGTGCAGCGGCTGCGCCGCCGAGACCGCGTTCGAGCGGTTCGACTGCGCGGACCACCCCGACGAATGCTTCGAGCTGGTCTGCGTGACCTGCGGAGTCGGGATCGAGGTGACGTGGGCTTTCCCCGCCGCCTGAGCCGTCTCTCGCGGAACGATCAGACGCAGAGGTCGGTGACGCAGCGCGGCAGCACGGCAGACAGTGGGCAGCCGTTGACGCGGCTGGCGCCCGCGCCGACGACCTCGGTCAGGTCGGCGGGCGTGAGCTCGGTCAGGTGCTCGGTGTTCAGGCTGAGTCGACGCTTCAACGTGGTCTCCGGGGCGAGTAGGGATCGGCCGTTGCCGAGTCTAGGTACCCGGGCCGACGTCGCGCCATGCCACGGTCAGCTCGCCGAGCCGCCAGCGGGCCGGGTTGCGGGCGACCCGCCACCCCTGCTCGGCGAGCGCCGCCGCGGCCGCGACCCATCGGTCGCGCGGGGCCGCGCCGCCCGCGTTCCGCCAGGCCAGGTCCCACGCGCGGAGGAACGCGTGGACCGGCTCGCCGGGCACGTTGCGGTGGATCAGCGCCTTGGGGAGGCGTTCGGCCAGGTCCGACGGGCGGGCCAGGTCCTCGGTCCGCGCGGCGAACGTCAGCGTCCGCGGCCCCTCGCGGTCCAGCGCGACCCACGCGGCGCGGCGGCCGACCTCGTCACACGTGCCCTCAATCAGCACGCCGTCGTCGTCGAGCCGCGACCGCAGCAGGTCCCACGCGGCGGCCGCGGCGCCGGGGTCGTACTGGCGGAGCACGTTCATCGCGCGGACGACGACAGGGCGCCGCCCGCCGAGCGGCAGGTCGAAGCCGCCGCGGACGAACGCCAGCCGCTCCCGCGCGTACGGCAGCGCGGCGTCCACGCGCTCTCGCGCGATCTCGACGCCGACGACGTCGACGTCGGGCCGGACCGCCGCGAGCCGGTCGGCCAGCTCCAGCGTCGTGACCGGGTGCCGCCCGTACCCGAGGTCGACCACGAGCGGGTCGGCCGCGCGCCGCAGCCGGGCGCCGTGCAACGCCACGAGCCAGCGGTCCACCCGCCGCAGCCGGTTCGGGTGCGTGGTGCCCCGGGTCTCCTCGCCGACCGGCCGCCTCGCCCGCCCGGGCAACTCAGCCCCGGCGCGCGGCCGTCGCCCGCGCGCCCCGCGCCGACGCCAGGTCCAGCGCCTGCCGGATGCCGGTCATGTGGACCAGCCGCCCGGCGCCGAGGATGCGCGGCACCGCCGCGGTACGCGGCCACGGCCGGGTCAGGCAGCGTTCGATCGCGGCGGCGACGCACCACGCCGGGAACCCGCCGAAGCGGTTCTCCTCGGCGCCGGGCAGCGGCTCGAATCCCTGCGACCGCGGCAGCCACTCCGTCCTGATCGGCCCCGGCATGATCAGGTGCGCGCGGACGCCGCGCAGCCCGATCTCGCGGCGCAGCGCGTCGGTGAAGCCGTTCACCGCCGACTTGGTCGACGCGTACACCGCGAACGGCGGCGTCGCGACCCACCCGGCCATCGACGAGACGTTCACGATGTCGCCGGAGCGCCGTTCGAGCATCGACGGCAGCACGAGGCGGCAGAGGTCGATCAGGCCGACGACGTTGACGTCGTACAGGTACTGGATGCGCGCCAACGGCATGTCCTCGACCAGGCTCTGCCAGCCGAGCCCCGCGTTGTTGACCAGCGCGTCGACGCGGCCGTGGCGTTCGAGGACACCGCCGATCAACGCCGCCCGGTCCGCCGCCACGCCGACGTCGCAGCGCACCGGCTCGACGCCCGGGACCTCGGCCGCCAGCGCCTCCAGCCGGACCAGGTCGCGGGCCGCGCCCACGACCGTCGCGCCCTTGCGGGCGAGCCGGACCGCGGTGTCGCGCCCGATGCCGGCGCTCGCGCCGGTGAGGACGACGACCCTGCCGCGGACCCTGCTCACCGCTCGCGCATCAGCCGTTGCGCGACCAGGCCGATCGAGACGGCGAGCACGCCCGCCGTGAGGAACCCCGCGCGGGTGCTCCAGCTGCCGCTCCCGCCGAGCCCGACGCGGGTCTCCCCGACCACCAGGCCGACGACGGAGGTGACGGTGATGAGCGTCGCGGTACCGAGACAGATGATCGCCGTCGCTGCGCGGGCGGTACCGCGCGCCACGCTCGCGCAGGCCACCTGCGCCAGCAGCGCGACCTGGCCGTAGCCGGCGAACGCCTGGAGCACGAATGTCAGGCGCCCGTCGCTGGGGCCGAACTCCCCGCCGATGTCGTGCCAGATCGCCCCGACGTGGACGAACACGGCGAGCACGATCAGCCCGGCCAGGACCGGCCAGGGCCCGCCCTCCCCGGCGCCACCGCCCCAGCGGTCCCGGCCCCACCGGCCCCCGCCCGGCTCTCCCTGCCACGGGCCCGCGTCGACCTCGTCGCCCCCCACCTCGCCCAGCCACAGGTCGGGCTCGCCGAGGCCCCGCTCGGTCGGGGGCGTGGGATCGCTGGGCTGGTTGATGTCCGTCATGCGGAGAATCTCCCACTTTTGTCGAGCGCCGTCGCCACCCGTTCGTCGTCCGCGGGCGTGTTGTACGCAGCCGCGATCAGGTCGGCGCCCCAGTGGGCCGGCGCCGCGCCGTACGAACGCACCGCCTCCCGCTCACGCGAACCGCGGCTCGTCCACGTACGCCACCGGGTCGACGGCGTCGCGGTCGAGGTGCCCGCCGGCGCCGGTCGCGGTCAGCATCGCGAGGCCGAGTGTCGCCGGCTCACCGTGCCTGCGGTGCGCGACCGGGAGCCCGAGCGCGGCGGGCAGCACGACCGACCACGCGCGGTCGGCCGGACCCGCGGCGTACGCGAACGACGCCCCCGGCGCGAGCATCGACACCATCCGCGCCGCCTCGGCGGCCACCGACTCGTACACCATCCGGACCGGGTCGCTCCCCGGCGCCGCCGCCGCGGCCACCGCCGCGAGGGAGGCGCGGTCGCGGCCGGTCCGCAGGACCAGCCCGTCCAGCGCGTCGGTGCCGCCGCACAACACCGCCTCGTACACCTGGTACGAACGCCCGCCGGCCCGCAGCCCGACCCCGTCCGGCAGCGGCCCCGCGGGCGGCTCGACCGGCACCGACACGACGACCGGTGAGCCCCACGTCACCAGCGGCGCGACCGGCAGCGCCCCGGCGCCCTCGACGGCGCACGTCTCCGACGTCGCCCCGGTCACGACCGGGATGCCCGACCGCAGCCCGAGCCGCCGCGCCGCCGGCGGCAGCAGGTCGCCGAGCACCTCGGTCGACCCGCGCTGCGGCGGCAGCCACTCCGGGTCCACCCCCGCCGCGTCGCACACGGAGGAGTCCAGCGTCCCGTCGGTCTTGAAGAACCCGGTCGCCGACGCGACCGTCGGGTCGGACGCGAGCCGCCCGGTCAGCAGCGACCCCAGGAAGTCCCGCCCGCCGACGACCCACCCGGCGCCGTCCAGCGACGACGCGGCCAGCTTGGCCGGGACCGACGACGCGTCCAGCAGCACG
Source organism: Frankiaceae bacterium (assembly GCA_030840645.1). Lineage (GTDB taxonomy): Bacteria > Actinomycetota > Actinomycetes > BP-191 > BP-191 > BP-191. The sequence continues at coordinate 20,306 of JAVEEC010000051.1, read as the reverse complement.
CCGGTCCGCTGCCGTACGTCCTCCGCGCCGCCCGCCCGCTCCGCGACGGCCGGGTCGCCGCGCCGGTCGGTCGCGAGGACGGCGGGGCCCAGCGGCTCGCCGTCGCGGGCGAGCAGCAGGTACGTCCCCGCCGTTCCCGCGCAGCCCACCGCCTCGACGGCGACGAGGTCCGCGGACAGGCCGCCGACGGCCGCCTCGACGGCGCTCCACCAGTCGCGCGGGTCCTGCTCGGCCCGTCCCGGCTCCGGCGTCGCGACCGCCAGCGGCGCCCGCGACACCGACACGAGACCGTCGACCGACCACACGGCGGCGGTCACCGAGGAGACGCCGAGGTCGAGGGCGAGGTACGTCACCGCTTGCGGACGACCTTCCCGATCGCGGAGAAGTCCTCGCAGCCGTACCCGGCGTCGACCGCTTGCCGCAACGTCTCCCGCACCAGCCGCGTCGTGTCCAGCGGCGAGCCGACCCGCGCGGCGTACGCGAGCGCCAGGTCCAGGTCCTTCGCCATCAGGTCGGTCATGAAGCCGGGCCGCCAGCCGTTGCTCGGCGGCGCCTCCGGCTGCACGCCCTCGAACGGCACTCGCGTGCGGACCGCCGTGCAGTCGCCGGTGGAGTGCAGCAGCACCTCCAGCGTCCGGCCGAGGTCCGCGCCGCTGCGCGATGCCAGCGTGAACGCCTCCGCCGTCGCCTGCATCTGGGCGGCGTAGAGCAGGTTGTTGCAGAGCTTCACGACCTGCCCCATGCCGGGCCCGCCGACGTGCACGACCATCTTGCTGAACGGCTCCAGCGCGGGCCGCGCCCCGTCCAGCACGTCAGCGGCGCCGCCGACCATCAGCGTCAACGTGCCGTTCTCCGCGCCGACCGAGCCGCCGCTCACCGGCGCGTCGAGGTACGCGGCCCCGGCCTCGGCGACCCGCAGATGCTGCGCGCGTTCGACGTCCGGGTCGATGGTCGAGCAGTCCACGACGGTCACACCGGGACGCAGCGCGGGCAGCATCGCGTCGACCACGTCGACCACGTCGGGCGAGGACGGCACGCAGAGCACCACGACCGACGCCGCCTCCGCGACTCCGCGAGCGGACCCGCCGTCGACCGCCCCGAACGCCACTGCGCGGGCGACCGGTCCCGGCGAGCGCGACGCCACCGTCACCCGGTGCCCCGCCTCCACTAGGTGCCGCGCCATCGGCAGCCCCATGACCCCGAGCCCCACGAACCCCACGTCCATGCCGCCCACCCAACCACGCCCCGCGCGCACCCCGAACCGCGGCCGGCCGCGACCGGCCGCGGCTAGCGGACGACGGGGAGGCGGACGCTGCTCGCGCCGGGGCCGGTGTAGAGGGTCACGACGTTGCCGGCGTCGGACGCGAGCGAGCCGCCGTCCGCGTTCGAGAACGTGAAGCGCAGCCGGTGCCCCTTCGCGACGACGTAGTCGGTGTAGAGCGAGGGGAACCTCGACACGACCGCGGTGCCCGGCGTCAACGGCGTGCCCGGCACCGGCGTCGACGGGCCGCGCGGCTTCACCGACGCGCGGACCAGCGCCTGCAGCCACGCGTACGTCACCGTCAGCGCGCCGCCCTCGTCGCCGTCGTACAGCGCGTCGTCCGGCTTGTCGCCGGCGCCGACGCCGGGGGCGAGGTCGTCGATGCGGACGGCGATGTTCGTGTCAGGACCGGCGGCGGCGTACTTGAGGTCGAGCTGGATCTGGCCGGAGAGCCGGGTCGCCGAGGAGAACGGCGCGGTCACGAACGACTGCGAGACGGGCGCGCCCGCCCCGGCCTCGTTGTCCGTCCACTGCACGCTGTCGCCCTCGCCGGTCGTCTTGGTGCCGAGGCTGCCGGACTTGCTCGGGTAGAGCACCAGGTCGGACCGCGACGCCGGGAACGCCGTCGACCGCGACCACGCGCCGTTCGACCGCTGCACGGAGACCGGTCCGTCCGCGAGCGCGCCCGCCGGGACCTTCTTGAGGTACTGGAGCCACCACCGGTGCGTCGCCTCGATGAACCGGTCGGCGAACGGGTGCGGGATCAGGTGCCCGCTCTTGACGCACGCGTCCTCGGTCGGGCAGCGCGGGTCGACGTGGTCGGCGTTCATCAGCCAGAGCTTCTTGGGCAGTGCCTTCGGCAACGAGAGCCACATGTTGCCGACGTTGATCGTCTTGACGTTGAAGTCGAACAGGCCGTGGATGAAGAACGTCGCGGCGCGCACCGTCTTCGCGTCCTTGCGGAAGTTCCGCTCGGCCCAGAACGCCGTGTCCGCGCTCTGGTACGGCGGCGCGTACTGCGCGTCGGTCGCCGCGCCGAACGACGCGATGCACGCCTTCCGCTCGGCGAGGTGGGCGGCGTAGAGCGGGTCGTCGGTCCCGGAGTTCGGCGTGTCCGCGGCGGCGAGCGCGGCGGTGAACAGCGCCGGTGTCGCCCGGTGCGAGTCGAGCTCGACGCCGTTGATGAAGTGGTAGTCGTACCAGGCGTCGATCGCGCGGATCGGGATGACCGCGGCGATCGCGTCCTTGTGCCGCGCGGACAGCGGCGCCTCGGCGGCGGCGCCCATCGCGATGGTGCCGTCGTACGAGCCGCCGGTCATGCCGACCCGGCCGTTGCTCCACGCCTGGTCGGCGATCCAGTCGGCGGTGTCGACGGCGTCGAACACCTCGTCGCGGTCGCCGTACGCCTGGCATCCGCTGGTGTTGCGGGTGCCGCGCAGGTCCATCGCCGCGAACGCGTATCCGCGCGGCACGAAGTACTCGTCGTACCACTCCGGGAACGCCGTCTGGTGGTCGGCGCAGTTGGACAGCGCGGGCGCGCCTGGCGAGCCCGGCAGGCCGCCGGGCGGTGACTGGTGCGGCTTCTTGCACTCCTCCGTGTAGCCGCGGCCGAGGGTGTTGAAGTACGGCGACGCCATCATGATCGTCGGGACCCGGACGCCCTTGGCGGTACGGGGGCGGATCAGGTCGACCCAGACCAGGTTCACGCCGTCGCGGCTCTTCACCTGGACGTGCTCGACGATCGCGTCGGTGTACTTGTACTTCACCGGGTCGAGCCGGTCGAGGTCGGGCAGGCCCGGGGTCTGCGGCGGCGTCGCGGCGTTGAACGTGTTGGTCGCGTGGGTGCCCTTCGCGCGCGGGACCGCGGCCGCGGCGGTCGTCGCCAGCAGGACGGCGAGACCGGCGACGGCGAGGGAACGGAGGGGGCGCATTCCCTCGGAGTTCGCCGCGGCCGACCCGAACCCTGCCTACTCCTCGACCCGCTCCAGCGTCGCGGACAGGTGCGGAGACAGCGGGTGCCCGACGGCAGCCATGTCCACGGCGTAGAGCAGCTTGCCGTCGACCAGGCCGTACAGGCGCTTCAGCGCGGTGACCTCCTTGGCGCTGGTCGTCCGCACGACGACGTCGGTCGCGAGCTCGATCTTCGAGAACGCCACCGTCCCGTAGTAGATCTCCGCGACGCCGGTCGGGTGCGCGAGGACGACCTCGAGCGCGCCCTCGGGCCGCGGCCGCCAGTAGCCGGTCTCCGAGTGCAGCGGGCGGCCGTCGTCCAGGGCCCAGGTCCGCTGCGTGTACGAGAGGAACGGCTTGCCGTTCTGCGCGAAGACGACCTCCTCGCCGTACCGGAAGTCCGCCATCGTCGGGTACCCGCCCACGCCCTCGCCGCGCCAGCGGCCGATGAGGAACGCGATCGGGTCGAGGTCGCCGTGCGGTGCCTTGGCGTCCTCCACGTCAGCGCCGCGCGGCCCGGCGGCGTAGCACCGCCGCCGTGACGAGCAGCGCGCCGGCCGCGCCGGCGAGCGTCGCGACGTCGAGGCCGGTCGCCGGCATCGACCCGCCGCCGCCGGACCCGGAGCCGCCACCGGAGCCGGAGCCGCCGCCGGACCCGCCGCCGGACCCGGAGCCGCCACCGCCCGCGGGCGGCTTGACCGGCGGCGGGAACGCGCTCGGCCCGCCGACCTGCTTGGCGAACGTCACGTCCCTCCGGCCGTCGCCGTTGTCGCTGAACACCACCGCGGCCATCCCGTCCGGGGCGACCGTGACCTTGAAGAAGTCGAGCAGCGTGCGGTCGTCCGAGGTGTTCGGGACGACGCCGCAGAGGATGCCGAACGTGCAGATGCCGCCGGTGTGCATGACGTGGTCGCTCGCCGTGCCGCGGTAGACGACCGTGCCGGCCGCGAGGGCGGCGGGCTTGGCCACGGCCTTGCCCTTCGCCGCCGCCGCCTTGGTGGCACCCGCGGTCGTCCCCGCGAGGCCGCGGACCTGCGCGACCTGGGTGACCCACTCGATGTCGGCCTGGTTCTTGTCGGTCGCGTCGGTGTGGTACCACGCGGCCACCGCGACGCCCGGACCGCCGCCCGCGACCCAGCCGAACAGCGAGTTGCCGCCCTCCGGGCTGACGACCATCGGCTCGGTCCACGTGTCCCCGAAGTCGCTCGACGCCTGGAGGTACACGCGCATCGGGTCGGTCGCATCGTGGTCGCGCCCCGAGTAGGTGACGTACGCGATCCCGCCCTGGTCGACCGCGGCGGCCATCCAGAAGTTGCCGTAGTTGGCGTCGGCGTACCCGGGGTTGGCGACGACGTCCTTCCACGTCACGCCGTAGTCGCTGCTCACCGCGACCACGATCTTGCTGATGGTCGGGATGATCGCGGAGCCCGGCGCGGTGTCGAGCCGCGTGACGCCGTACACCACGTAGACGTGGCCCTTGCCGTCGGTCGAGACCTGGCCGATCGACGTGCCGTTGTGCGCGCTCTCGCCGGCCGTCGTGCCCTGGCTGTAGAGCAGGTGCGCGACGTTGTCGAACGTCTTGCCGCCGTCGACCGACCGCTTGAGGAACATCGTGCCGCTCGCGAGCTCGTGCCAGGCGACGTAGACGATCGCCTCGTCGCCGGTGCCGTCGACGGCGAGCCACTCGCGGTCCGCGGCGGCGTCGGTGTTGACGAACACCTGCTGCGGGAACGTCGTGCCGCCGTCGGTCGAGCGCGACACCTCGATGCCGTCGATGGTGAGGTCGCCGACGTACACCGTGCCGTCGGTGCCGACCGCCACGTCGGAGTCGGAGCCCGCGGCGACGCCCTGCGTCTGGCCGGCCGGCGGCTTGACGGTGGGCAGCTTCTCGAACGTCTTGCCGCCGTTGGCGCTCACGCCCCACACCGCGCCGCCGTCGCCGGGCGTCGTGACGTAGACCTGCTGGCCGTGGATGGACAGGCCGGGCTCGCCGTAGTCGCCGCTGTAGACGGTGACGTTCTTGCCGAACGTCAGCGTCGTCGTCGCCGCGACACCGGCGAGCGTGGGCAGGAGGCAGGTGGCCAGCACCAGGGGTGCGGCGGACGCGACGAGGCGGCGACGGGGGATATGCATGCAAAGAGGGTACGCGGGAATAGAGAGCGGTTCAGCAGGGTCAGAATGGCCGTACGCCCGAGCCGACCCGGGGGAGGTGCCGTGGGAGTCACGCCGTGTTCGCGCGACCTCCCGCGCCGGGTCGCAACGATCTCGGTGCACACCTCGCCGCTCGACCAGCCGGGCACCGGCGACGCCGGTGGCATGAACGTCTACATCGTAGAGCTGTCCCGCCGCCTCGCCGCCATGGGCATCGAGGTCGACATCTTCACCAGGACCACGAGCAGCAGCCTCGACCCCGTCGTCGAGATGGAGCCGGGCGTCACCGTGCGGCACATCACCGCGGGGCCGTTCGAGGGGCTGTCCAAGAACGACCTCCCGGCCCAGCTCTGCGCGTTCGCGTCGGGTGTCCTGCGGGCCGAGGCCGTGCACGAGCCCGGCTGGTACGACATCGTGCACTCGCACTACTGGCTCTCCGGCCAGGTCGGCTGGCTCGCCAAGGAGCGGTGGGGGGCGCCGCTGGTGCACTCGTTCCACACCCTGGCGAAGGTCAAGAACGCCGCCCTCGCCGAGGACGACGACCCCGAGCCGACGGCGCGCGAGATCGGCGAGGCGCAGGTCGTCGAGGCGGCCGACCGGCTGATCGCCTCGACCTCCGCCGAGGCCGGCGAGCTGGTCTCGCTGTACGGCGCCGACCCCGCGCGGATCGCGACCGTCGCGCCCGGCGTCGACCTCGACCGCTACCGCCCCGGCTCGCGCGCCGCGGCGAAGGCGCTGCTAGGCCTCGCGCTTGACGACGTGCTGCTGCTGTTCGTCGGCCGCATCCAGCCGTTGAAGGCGCCGGACGTGCTGGTCCGCGCGGCCGCCGAGCTGGTCGCGCGCGACCCGTCGTTGCGCAGCCGCCTGGTCGTCGCCGTCGTCGGCGGCCCGTCCGGCACCGGCACCCGCGACCCGGAACGCCTCGACGCGCTGGCCCGCGAGCTCGGCATCACCGATGTCGTCCGCCGCGAGCCGCCGGTCTCGCCCGACCGGCTGGTCGCCTACTACCGCGCGGCCGAGGCCGTCGTCGTGCCGTCGTACAACGAGTCGTTCGGCCTGGTCGCCCTCGAAGCCCAGGCGTGTGGCACGCCGGTCGTCGCCGCGTCGGTGGGCGGCCTGCGGACCGCGGTGCGTGACGGCGAGAGCGGCGTCCTCGTGACGGGCCACGCGCCCGGCGACTACGCCCGGGTCCTCGACCGCATCATCAGGACGCCCGCCGAACGCGACCGGCTCGCGGCCGGCGCGGCGGCGCACGCGGCGCGCTTCGGCTGGGCCGCAACGGCCGCCGGCGTCCTGGACGTGTACCGCGACGCGGCCGAGGCCGTGCGCGCGACCCCGCTCGCGGCATCGCGGTGAGCCTCGGTCACGTCATCGGCCGCGACCCGGCCGAGGTCGCGCGGCTCGACGCCGTCATCCGCTCGGCCCTCGACGGCCTGGGCCTGGAGTACGAGCGGGTCGAGGAGGGCGCGTTCCTCGTCAAGCTCGCCGGGACCCACAAGCTCGCGACGATGACCTGGCTGGTCGTCGGCGACCACACGCTGCTGGTCGAGGCGTTCTTCATGCGCCGGCCCGAGTCGAACCTCGACGGCACATACGGCTTCCTGCTGCAGCGCAACGCGCGCACGTACGGCGTGCACTTCTCCTGCGACCGCCTCGGCGACATCTACCTGGTCGGGCACATGCCCTTGTCATCGATCAACGCAGCGGAGGTGGACCGGCTGCTCGGCTGCGTCCTCGAGTACAGCGACGGGACGTTCGACGCGGCGCTGCGGCTCGGCTTCGCCGCCTCGATCGCGCGCGAGGAGGCGTGGCGCGCGAAGCAGGCCGCCGCGACCGACGTGCCCGCGCGCCCGATCTTCGGCCGCGAGCCCTGACCCGCGTCGAGACGCAACCGGGTCGCGTTCCGGCTAGTGCCCCTGGCTCGCGACGCCCGCGATGGCGGCGCGGGCCGCGTCGGGGTCGAGGTACGCGCCGCTGACGCCGAACGCCGGGTCGACCTCGCGCAACGGCCGCAGGTCCGGCCCGAGGTCGTAGCGCAGCGGGATGCCGGTGGGGACGTTCAGCGCGACGACCTCGTCGTCGCCGATGCCGTCGAGGTGCTTAACCAGCGCGCGCAGGCTGTTGCCGTGGGCCGCGACGAGAACGGTCCGGCCCGCCCGCAGGTCGGGCACGATCGCGTCCGCCCAGTACGGCAGCATCCGCAGCAGCACGTCCTTCAGGCACTCGCTGGCCGGGAGGACGTCGGGCGGCAGGTCGGCGTAGCGGGGGTCGTTGGCCGGGTGGTTCGGGTCGTCGCGCGTGACCGGCGGCGGCGGGACGTCGTACGAACGCCGCCACAGCAGGAACTGCTCGTCGCCGAACTCCTCCCGCACCTGCGTCTTGTCCTTGCCCTGGAGGGCGCCGTAGTGGCGCTCGTTCAGCCGCCACGAACGGCGGACGGGGACCCAGAGCCGGTCGGCTTCGTTCAGCGCCAGGTCGGCGGTGCGGATCGCGCGGCGCTGCAACGACGTGTGCAGCACGTCGGGCGCGACACCCGCCTCGCGCAGCAGCCGGCCGCTGCGCCGCGCCTCGTCCTCGCCCTTCGGCGAGAGGTCGACGTCGACCCAGCCGGTGAAGCGGTTCTCGCGGTTCCAGGTGCTCTCGCCGTGGCGCAGCAGGACCAGCGTGCTCATGGCCGGGCAGCCTAGTGGCCACCCGGCCACGCGCGTCGTGGCTACAGGCCGCTGATGTGACCGGCGAACGTCATCGTCGCGGGTCCGCCGCACGGGATGCCGATCGGTGAGGTCACGGCGAACACGCCGATGCCCACGCCGCCGCTCGTCGTGATGACGGCGGTCGCGCCGACCCAGGTCAGGACGAAGTTGACCGACCCGCCCCAGGAGTTGATCGTCCCGGCCATGGAGCCGGCGACCGGGCAGGTCGCCGGCTCACTGTTGGTGGTCTCGCTGTTGGTGAAGTGGCAGACGCCCACGCAGAGGTTGCCGTTGATGTAGCAGACGCCGTAGCACGTGCCCTCGGACGTGGCTGAGGACGATCCGCAGCCGAAGCAGTTGACGTGGAACGTGATCGTGACGGTTGCGTTCAACGTCGCGGCTCGGGCAGGCGGCTGGGCAGCGAACATGCTCGTGGCGAGCGTGGCGAGGCCGACGAGTACGGACCGGATGCGCATATTGCCCCCGTTAGTCAGGAATTGAATGCCGACTTACTACACCCGCGCCCCGGTGTTGACAAGAGGCGTGACCAGAAGTACTTAGCGCGCGTACGACACCACGAAGTCGTCGCCGAAGGCCGACGGGTAGTCGGGCGCGGCGCGCGGCCGGTCCCAACCTGGCCGCCAGACGGCGACATGGTGCCCGGCGAAGTCGCGCTCCGGGTCCGTGAACTCGTGTGTCAGCACCAGCCACCGGCCGTCCGGGGACCAGGTCATCGCGCCGACCCAGGAGGAATCGACGATGCCGAGCAACGGCACCGAACGCCCCGTCCCGAGGTCGACGACGCGGAAGGTCGGCTTGCCGGTCACGGAGGCGGAGACGGCGAGGTACCGGCCGGTGGGGTCGACGGCGCTGAACATCACCGCACCGTCCAGCCGCGTCTCGACGGTGCGCGGCGCCCCGCCCCGGACGTCGGCGATGCGCAGCACGCACGGGAACGGGAAGTCGTCGGCCTGGCAGCTCAGGTCCCCCGACACGACGGCGTGGCCCGCGGCGCCGTACGCGACGCCTTTCGGCAGAACGACCCGCCGCGAACGGCTCGCGGACCGGACCAGCGTCGTGGGCGAGTCGCCGGAGTACCCCGCGCCCACCACCGGGCCCTCGGGCGTCACGCCGAGGAGCTGCTCCTTCGGCCGCAGGAGGGTACGCCGGCCGATCAGCCGGCCGGTGGCCGTGCGGTGCTCCAGCCAGGGGACGTTCCGCTCCGGCGTCGCGGTGCTCGTGAGGTCGGTGAGCCCGGTGGCCCAGAACGTCTGCCCGTCCGGGTCGGCCTTCGCCTCCTCGGCGACGCCGACGGCCACCGGCCTGCCGTCGCGGTACAGGAACAGGCGGGCCGGCTCGCACGGGTACTCGCCGCACTCGCGCCCCTGATAGACGAGCCAGCCGCCGGCGACGCGCGCGATCGGCTGCACGGCGCCTTCGCCGATCGCCGGGCTGCGGCCGTTGGCGACCCGGCGACCGGTGTCGAGGTTGGCGACGGCGAGCCCCTCGTTCACGCCGGCGGCGTACAGCCCGGTGCGTTCGGTCAGGGGAGGGAGGTCCCACTCGGCCGCCGCCGGTGACGGCACGATCACGTCCGCGAGGCCGTCGTCCGAGGGTGACGCGCTGGATGACGGCCGGGCCGCGGGCTCGTGGTGGGTCGCGTTGCGCGCGATCGCGCCGCCGACCAGCGCCACCAGGACCGCGCCCGCGAGGACGCCCACCCAGCGCCGCGGTCCGCCGCGACCCTGCGGCCCGGCCTCGACGACGTCCATCCCGCCAGGCCTCAGCGGACCGACGCGGGGTGGCGCGCGACGAGACCGGCCCGGCGGCGGGTGTCGCAGTGGGTCTTCAGGACGGCGTACGGCGCCTCGCCCATCATCGCGGCGAGCTCGGCGGCGTAGGACTCGTAGAGCAGCTGCGCGCCGACGTGCGCCTCGGACGCCCCCGAGCAGTACCAGTCCAGGTCGTGCCCGCCCTCGCCCCAGCCCCGCCGGTCGAACTCGCCGATCGTCGTGACCAGCACCTTGGTCTCGTCGAGGCGTTCCTCCCACTCCTGCGAACGCAGGATCGGCAGCTGCCAGCAGACGTCCGGCTTGGTCTCCAGCGGGTGGCGTTCGGTCCGCCACGCCATCCGGTGCAGCGCGCACCCGGCGCCGCCCTCGAACCCCGGGCGGTTCAGGTAGATGCACGCGCCGTCGAGGACCCGCGTCTTGGTGCGCCCGTCCTCCTGCTCGGTGATGCCGTTCTTGCGCCCCTCCTTGCGGTGCTGCCAGTCCTCCTTGGTCAGCTCCTTGGTCATCGCGCGGACGCGCTTCTCGTCGTCCTTGTCGGAGAAGAACGCGCCGTGCGTGCAGCAGCCGTCGTCGGGGCGTGTCCGCTCGATGCCGTGGCAGCCGCTGCCGAAGATGCAGGTCCACGACGACATCAGCCACGTGACGTCGCAGCGGAACATCTCCTCCGCGTCGTTCGGGTTGAAGAACGTGAACCACTCGCGCGGGAAGTCGAGGGAGACCGGCTCGGGCATGGCGTCACCTTAGAGTGAAGGCATGGTCGTCAACGTGCCCAGCGCGCAGGTCGCGCTGTCGACGGCGTCGACCTACCCCGAGAGTACGGCGGCCGCGTTCGAGATCGCGGTCCGGCTCGGGTACGACGGCGTCGAGGTCATGGTCTGGACCGACCCGGTGTCGCAGGACGTCGACGCGCTGCGCCGCCTCTCCGACTACCACGGCATCCCCGTTCTCGCGGTCCACGCGCCCTGCCTGCTGATCACGCAACGCGTCTGGGGTACCGACCCCTGGGCCAAGCTGCAGCGCGCGCGGGCCGCGGCCGAGACGCTCGGAGCGGGGACGGTCGTCGTGCACCCGCCGTTCCGCTGGCAGCGCGAGTACGCGCGCGAGTTCGTCGCGGGCATCGACCGGATGGCCGGCGAGACCGACGTGCGCTTCGCCGTCGAGAACATGTTCCCGTTGCGCGCCCGGGGCCGCGAGGTGGTGCCCTACGCCCCCGACTTCGGGGTCGTCACGGAGGACTACCGGCACACGACGCTGGACCTGTCGCACACCGCCGTCTCGCAGTCCGACGCGTACGACATGGCCGTCGAGCTCGGCGACCGGCTCGCGCACGTCCACCTCGCCGACGGCCTCGGCACGCCCCGCGACGAGCACCTCGTGCCGGGGCGGGGCTCGCAACGTTGCGCCGACGTGCTGGAGCTGCTGGCGCGCCGCTCGTTCGACGGCGTGGTCGTGGTCGAGGTCAACACCCGCCGCGCCGAGTCGCGCGCGGAGCGCGAGTCCGACCTGGCCGAGGCGCTCGCGTACACCCGCCTCCACCTCGCGTCGGCGCCGCTCCCGCACTGAGCGCCAGGTCCCGGGGCGAATTGCGGCATTGACGAGGTTTGTGACGCCTCGTACCTTGATCGCCACGCACCGGAACGGAAGGGGGGTGGTCGCTCGAGGGTCCGGCGAACGCCGCGCCCGCCACCTGGCACGTCGACCTCCCGGGGTCAGCCCAGCCGTACGCCGCCCCCAGCCCGGCGTAGGTGATACCGAGTGCGAGGACAGATGAAGAAGACCGCCGTCGCGGCGCTCCTGCTCGGCACGTTCGTGCCGTTGGGGCCGGCGGCCAGCGCCGTGGCTCCCGCCGCCCGGACGACGTACGCCGTCGAGGGCCCGGCCCGCGGACCCCTCTGCGCGCTCGACGCACTCGCCCCCTCGACCGACGGCGGGACCGCCACGATCACGGCGGGACCGATCGCGCTCGTCGACGACGCCGACCCGGCCGCGGAGCACACCGGTCACGTGACCTGCACCGTGCAGCTCGGCGGCGACCGGCACAACGACGCGGACACGTTCGCCGTCACCGGACCCGATACCGCGCGCGTCATCGGCCTGACCGCGCGCGCGTCGTTCACGACCGCGCCCGACGTCCGCCTCTGCACCGAGGTCGTCATAGACGGCGCGACGCTCTACTGGGACGACGACGGGACCGAGACCGGCCTCGACTCGCACTGGTCCGCCGGCGCGGACGCCCGCTGCGGCCCGGCGTTCGGCGGCTCCGCCGACCAGACCTACGGCGCCGCCCGCGCGCTCGCCGACGGCATGCCGCCCGTCACGGTCGCGTGCAACGACGGCAAGGACAACGACGACGACGGCCTCGCCGACTACCCGGCCGACCCCGGCTGCACCGACGAGCTCGACCCCAGCGAGAAGCCGGCGCCGATCCAGTGCAACGACGGCGAGGACAACGACGGCGACGGTCTCGTCGACCGCGACGACCCCGGCTGCCTCGACGCGCTCGACCCGAGCGAGCAGCCGGTGCCGCGGACGTCGCTGGCGTGCAGCGACGGCGTCGACAACGACGGCGACGGGCTCGTGGACTTCCCGCAGGACACCGACTGCGCCACGCCGCTCGGCATCAGCGAGGACCCGAGCGGCTGCGCCACGCGGCTCGGCCTCACGGCCTGCGCGTCGTACCGGCCGGCGTCGCTGGTGTACCGCGCGACCGCGTACCTGCCGCTGACCAACTGGATCTGGATCCTCGGCTACGTCGACACGTACGAGTTCACGCTGCCGACCGGCGCTCCGGTGCGGGTCGCGTGCGTCGTCCTGACGAAGGGCGGCGTGACGACCAACCCGTGCGGCGAGCAGGGCGGCAGGTTCGTGAGCCGCGACGCGACGCTGGTGGAGACGCACGCGGGCGAGACGAGCCGGTCGCTCACCGCGCCGCTCGCGAGCGTCGCCGTCTGCTTCGCCAAGCTCGTCGTCTCGGTCGAAGGCAACTCGGTGAGCGCATCGCCCGGCTATACCCTCTGTTAGTGGTCGCGCCCGGGAGTCCGTTCGACGCGCTGGTCGACAAGTACGACGCCGCGCGGCCGGCGTACCCCGACGGCCTCTACGACGCCCTGCCGCCGTTGGCCGGCGCCCGCGTCGTCGAGGTCGGCGCGGGCACCGGCATCTCGACCCGCGGCCTGCTCGCCCGCGGCGCGGACGTGACGGCGTTCGACATCGGTCCGAAGATGCTGGGACGCCTGCGCGCCAACGGTTCCCCGGGACCGGGCACCCTGCGCGGCGTCGCCGTCGCGGACGGCCACGCGCTGCCGTTGCGCGACGCGTCGGCGGACCTCGTGACATACGCCCAGGCGTTCCACTGGATGCGCCCCGACGACGCGGTGCGCGAGGCGCGCCGGGTGCTGCGGCCCGGCGGCGCGATGGCGATCTGGTGGAACAACAGCGACGCGCGCGACGAACGATGGTGGCGCGCGCAGCAGGACCTGCTGGAGTCGCTCAACGAAAGCTACGGGCGCCGCTACCGCGAGTACGACCCGGCGCGGGACCTCGCCGTGGCGTTCGGCGACGTGACGACAGCGACCGTGCCCTGGACACGGCACCTCGGCATCGACGCGTACCTGACGTACCTCGCCTCGAAGTCCTACGTCGCCGCGCTCGGCGACGCGCTCCCCGCGTTCCTCACGGCGCAGCGCGAACTGCTCGGGGAGGCGTTCCCCGGCGGGGTGGTGGAGGAGGCGTTCGTCACGCGGCTCTGGGTCGGCAGGTAACCTTCGCGCCATGCTGCGCCGAACCATCCTCGCCGCGTCGCGCTCGCCGAAGATCCGCGAGGCGGTCAGCACGCTGCCCGTCTCGCGCGAGGTCGTCGCGCGCTTCGTCGCGGGCGAGACGACCGAGGACGCCGTCCGCGCGACCAGGACCCTGGTCGACGGCGGGCTGCTGGTCAGCCTCGACCACCTCGGCGAGGACACCGTCGAGCCCGGCCAGGCCGACGCCGTGACCAAGGCCTACGTCACCCTCCTCACCACCCTCGACGACGAGGGGCTGACCCACGGCGCCGAGGTGTCGGTCAAGCTCTCCGCGATCGGCCAGGCGCTGGACCGGTCGATGTGCGTCGACAACGCGCGCCGCATCGTCGAGGCCGCGACCGTGGCCGGGACGACGGTGACGCTCGACATGGAGGACCACACCACCACCGACTCGACGCTCGGCATCCTCGCCGAGCTGCGCGCGGACTTCCCCGGCACCGGCGCCGTGATCCAGTCCTACCTGCGGCGCAGCGCCGGGGACGTCGAGGACCTGATCCGCGCGAAGGCGCGGGTGCGGCTCTGCAAGGGCGCGTACAAGGAGCCGGAGTCGGTCGCGTACCAGAAGCGCAAGGAGGTCGACCTCTCCTACGTCCGCCTCCTCGTCCGGCTGATGCGCGACGGCGCCTACCCCATGGTCGCGACCCACGACCCGCGGCTCGTCGCGATCGCGTCGTCGCTGGCGCGGCAGCGCGAGCAGGGGACGTACGAGTTCCAGATGCTCTACGGCATCCGCCCCGACGAGCAGCGCCGCCTCGCCGCCGCGGGCAACCGCGTCCGCGTCTACACGCCGTACGGCCAGGAGTGGTACGGCTACCTCATGCGCCGCCTCGCCGAGCGCCCGGCCAACCTCGCGTTCTTCCTGCGCGCGCTGGCGACGACGTCGTGACGACGCTCGCGATCCTCGGCGCCGGGAAGATGGGCGAGGCGCTGCTCTCCGGCCTCCTCCGGGCCGGCACCGACCCCGGCTCGGTGACCGTCACAGCGCGCAGGCCGGAGCGCGCGAAGGACCTGGCCGGACGGTACGGCGTCACCGTCGTCCCGAACTCCGACGCCGCCCGCGCCGGCACCGTCCTGATCGCGGTGAAGCCGCAGGACATGGCCGCGCTGCTCGAAGAGATCGCCCCGGTCGTTACGCCCGACCAGCTCGTCGTGTCGATGGCCGCGGGCATCCCCACGGCGTTCCTCGAACGCCGCCTCGCCGACGGCGTCCCCGTCGTCCGCGTCATGAGCAACACACCGGTCCTCGTCGACGAGGCGATGAGCGCGCTGTCGGCGGGTGCGTACGCGACCGAGGCGCACCTCGTTCGCACCGAGGAGCTGCTCGGCCACGTGGGCCGGACCATCCGCGTCCCCGAGTCGCAGCAGGACGCGGTGACCGCGCTGTCCGGCAGCGGGCCCGCGTATTTCTTCTACCTGGTCGAGGCGATGATCGACGCGGGCATCCTGCTCGGCCTGCCGCGCGCCGTTGCGGCTGAGCTGATCGTGCAGACCGCCGTCGGCGCCGCGGTGATGCTGCGCGACACCGGCGAGCATCCGGTCCGGCTGCGCGAGGCCGTCACGTCCCCCGCGGGCACGACGATCAACGCCGTCCGCGAGCTGGAGAGGCACTCGGTCCGCGCCGCGCTGATCGCGGCGATCGAGGCGGCCCGCGACCGTTCGCGGGAGCTCGCCTCAGGGCATGAATGATCCACGAGCGGAGGACACCATGACCGACTGGAACACCCAGATCATCGAAGAGTTCCGCGCCAACGAGGGCCGCGTGGGCGGACAGTTCGAAGGCGCGCCGCTGACCCTGCTGCACCACCGCGGCCGGCGCAGTGGCACGGAGTACATCGCCCCGGTGATGTACCTGCCGGCCGACGGCGACGACGACGTCATCTACGTGTTCGCCTCGAAGGGCGGCGCGCCCGACGACCCGCAGTGGTACCGCAACCTGGTCGCCGCGGGCGAGGGCGTCGTCGAGGTCGGGACGGAGTCGTACCCGGTCACCGTCACCGACCTCAAGGGCCCCGAGCGGGACCGCGTCTACGCCGAGCAGGCCCGCCGCTACCCGGGCTTCGCCGAGTACGAGGAGAAGACCACGGGCGTGCGCGTCATCCCGGTGCTCGCACTGCGCCGGGCCGCCTGACCGGTTCGCGGAGGGTCCTTGCGAGCCCTCTGCATACCGGGTATACATACGCAGTATGTCGATCCGTCAGGCGCTGCTGTCCCTGCTCGCGAACCAGCCGATGTACGGCTACCAGCTCCGGTCGGAGTTCGAGGCGCGGACCGGCGCGACCTGGCCGCTGAACGTCGGGCAGGTCTACACGACGCTCACCCGGCTGGAGCGCGACGGGCTGGTCGAGCGCGCGGGTGGCGACGACGACGGGCACGCCGTGTACCGCGTGACGGACGCGGGCCACGCCGAGGTCCAGGCGTGGTTCGCGACGCCGGTCGACCGGCAGACCCCGCCGCGTGACGAGCTGGCCATCAAGCTCGCGATCGCCGTCACCGTTCCCGGCGTCGACGTGCGCGGGGTGATCCAGGCGCAGCGCACCGACACCGTCCGGGCACTGCAGGAGTACGTCCGGCTGAAGTCGCGCGGGACCGACGAGGACCTCGCCTGGCTGCTCGTGCTCGACTCGCTGGTGTTCCAGGCGGAGGCCGAGGTCCGGTGGCTGGACCACTGCGAGTCCCGGTTGGCGCGGCACCGCCCGCCGCCCGTTCCCGCAGCGGCTCCGGCACCCGTGACGGACGAGAGCGTCGTCCGATGACCGCCGTGCTCGACCTGCGCACCGTGACCCGGGTGCACGGCAAGGGGGCGGCCGAGGTGCACGCGCTGCGCGGCGTCTCGCTCACCGTCGAGGTCGGCGAGCTGGTCGCGGTGATGGGCCCGAGCGGGTCGGGCAAGTCGACGCTGCTGCACCTCGCGGGCGGGCTGGACGCGCCGACGTCCGGCGTCGTCGCCGTCGAGGGGACCGACCTCGGGTCGCTGTCGCGCGCGGCGCTGGCGCGGCTGCGGCGGCGTTCGCTCGGCTACGTGTTCCAGGACTTCAACCTCATCCCGGCGTTGACCGCCTCGGAGAACGTCTCCCTCCCGCGCGAGCTCGACGGCGTCGCGGTGCGGACCGCGCGCCGCGACGCCGCGGCGGCGCTCGCGGAGGTCGGGCTCGACGGCGTCGGCGACCGGTTCCCCGACGAGCTGTCCGGCGGCCAGCAGCAGCGCGTCGCGATCGCCCGCGCGCTCGTCGGCGACCGCCGGCTGGTCCTCGCCGACGAGCCGACCGGCGCGCTCGACTCGGAGACTGGCGAGGCGGTGCTGCGGCTGCTGCGCGCGCGCTGCGACGCGGGCGCGGCCGGCGTCCTGGTGACGCACGAGGCGCGGCACGCGGCCTGGGCCGACCGGGTGTTGTTCCTCCGCGACGGCGTCGTCGTCGACCAGGCCGGTCCGGCCGCGCCGCCCGAGGCGCTGCTCGCCGAGGGGTCGTCGCGGTGAGCGCTGCCGGCCGTTGGGCGGCCGTCCGGATCGCCCGGCGGGATGCGTTGCGCGCCAAGGGCCGCAGCGCGCTCGTCCTCGTGATGATCGGGCTGCCGATGCTCGCGATCGCGTTCGCCGACGTGGTCGCGCGGACCGACCACCAGCCGCCCGGCGAGCAGGCCAGGCGCACGATCGGCACAGCGGACATCGTCGTGAGCAAGGCCGTCAACGGCCGGCTCACCCAGTACGCGATCTACGACTACAACAGCGACGCGCCGCCCGTCGGCGAGAACGACCCGCCGCCAAGCGAGCGCGACGTCCTCGCGTTGCTGCCGCCGGGTTCTCGGGTCGAGGCGTGGGACACCGGCGCGGGCGTGCGGGTGCGGGTCCCCGGGCGCGCCGCGAACGTCGAGGAGCGCCGGCTCGACGCCACGGGGCTGGCGCGGGGGACGGTGCGCCTGCGGGCGGGGCGGTACGCCCGCGCGGCCGGCGAGGCCGTGCTGTCCGCAAAGGTCGCCCAGACGCTCGGCGTGCGCCCCGGCGCGAGCGTGACGATGGGCGAGCCGGCGCGGACGTTCGTCGTCACCGGGCTGGCCGTCGACCCGGAGTCGTTGAGCATGGAGGTCGTCTGGGTGCCGCCCGCGGCACCACTCGGGGCGCGCGCGCAGCGCAGGTACGCCGTCGACCTGC
This sequence comes from Frankiaceae bacterium, assembly GCA_030840645.1. Lineage (GTDB taxonomy): Bacteria > Actinomycetota > Actinomycetes > BP-191 > BP-191 > BP-191. Next base: position 2,511 of record JAVEEC010000051.1, on the reverse strand, counting down.
CCCCGGGATCCGTCGACACCGACGCGCTCGCGAGACTCAACGACAACGGGTACATGGGCCAGCCCAGGACCTGGTTCTTCTCGCCGCCGCCGAGCCGGTTCGGCGGCGGCGGTCCCGACGAGCAGTCGGTCGGGATCATCGTCCTCGTCGTCGGGCTCGCGACGCTGGAGGTCGTGCTGCTGGCCGGTACGGCGTTCGCCGTCGGGGCGCGGCGGCAGCGCCGCGCGCTCGCGCTCGTCGCCGCGACGGGTGGCGACCGCAAGGACGTCCGCCGGGTGGTGCTCTCGACCGGCGTCGTGCTCGGCGCCGTCGCCGCTGTGCTGGGGATCGCCGGCGGCGTGGTGGTCGCGATGGGGCTGAGGTCGTACGACGAGGGCCGGCTCAGCGGCCCGCTGTGGGGGCCACTCGACCTCCGCGCGCGCGACCTGCTGGCGATCGTGGGCATCGGTGCCGGGACCGCGCTGCTCGCGTCGCTGCTGCCCGCGCGGTCGGCGGCCAGGCAGCCGCTCGTCGCGGCACTGACGGGGCGGCGGGCGGAGACCGTGACCCGCAAGCGCGTCCCCGTCGTCGCGCTGCTGGCGGTGGCGGCGGGGTGCGTGCTGGCGTTCTGGGCGGCGGGTGACGGCCGCGTCCCCGCCGGCCAGGTCGGCAGCGGCCGGCCCGCGAACTTCACCCTCGTCCTGGTCGGCGCGGCGCTCGCCGAGCTCGGCTTCGTCGCCTGCGCGCCCAGCCTGGTCGGCCTGGTCGGCCGGCTCGGGGCGCGGCTCCCGCTGTCGTTCCGGCTCGCCGCGCGGGACGCGGCGCGGCACCGCGCCCGGTCGGGACCCGCCGTCGGCGCGGTCGTCGCGGCTGTCGCGGGCAGCGTCGCCGTGTCGCTGTACCTCGCGAGCGACGTCGACCGCCAGCGGCGGGCGTACGAGCCGCTCATGCCCGCGGGCAGCGTCCGCATCAGCCGCGCGGTCGGGGAGTCGTTCGACGCCAATGTCCGCGCCGCGGCCGCGCGGTTGCCGGTGCGCGAGCAGTTCGACATCGTCCGGCCCACGGACGCCTGCCGGCAGGAGGGCGCCTGCGAGGTCTGGTCGCTGGCGATCCCGCCCGCCAGGCAGTGCGCACCCGGCCTGCGGGCCGCCGACCCGCGGTGCGTGCACGAGCCGCGCGGCGACCTCCTGATCGGCGGCCCGGCCGTCGCGTCGTGGGTGACCGGCAACGACGACCCGGCCGTCGCCGAGGCGCTCGCGCGCGGCGCGGTCGTGGTGTTCGACGAACGGTTCGTGGAGCACGGCACCGTCCTGCTCACCCGCGACTTCAGCGACGGCCGGACCGCCACCGGCGTCCGCCTGCCGGCGGTGGTCGCGAAGGGACGGACGTTCCTCGAAGCGCCGTCCGGCGTGCTCACCGAGGCGACCGCGGGGCGCGTTCACCTGCCGGTCGGCAAGCCGACGTCGACGATCCTCACGACGACGCGGATGCCGACGAAGACCGAGCAGGCCGAGGCGGCCGCGGCCGCGGCGCCCGCGGGGGACACGTTCGACGTCTACGTCGAGCGCGGCTTCGCCGCCGACAACGCCCTCGCGCTGCTCGCGCTGGTCGCCGCGAGCGCGGTCGTCACCGTCGGCGCGACCGGCATCGCGACCGGCCTCGCCGCGGCCGACAGCAGGCCGGACCTCGCGACCCTCGCCGCCGTCGGCGCGGCGCCCCGGGTACGCCGCCGCCTCGCGATGGCGCAGGCCGCGACGGTCGCCGCCCTCGGCAGCGCGCTCGGCATCCTCGCCGGGCTGGTCCCTGTCATCGCCGTGATCGCGGCCCGCGCCGAGCTGCGGCTCGTCCTGCCGTGGGCGACCCTTGCGGTGACCGCCGCCGGCGTGCCGTTGCTGGCGGCGTTGGTCGTCGGGCTGTTCACCCGGTCCCGGCTGCCGCTCGAACGGCGGCTCGCGTGAGGCGCATCCTGGTCGCCGTCGCGCCCGCGCTGGTCGTGGTCGCGCTGGTCGTGCCGCGCGCGGTCGGCGGCGTCCGTCACGCATCCCCGCCGCCGCCCGTCGAGGCGTCGCCGGTCGCGCCCACGGGCGTCGGCGACGTCGAGCACCTGACGCCGGCGTTGAAGCGTTCCGTCGACCGCGCGATCGAGGCGGCCCGCGCCGAGGGCGTCGCGCTCGCCGTCACGTCGGGGTGGCGGAGCGCGGAGCACCAGCAGCGGCTCTTCGACGACGCCGTTCGCAAGTACGGGTCGCGGACCGTCGCGCGCCAGTGGGTGCTGCCGCCGTCGGAGTCCGCGCACGTCCGCGGCGAGGCCGTCGACGTCGGGCCGCCGTCCGGCGCGAGCTGGCTGGAGACGAACGGCGTCCGCTTCGGCCTCTGCCGCCGCTACGCCAACGAGCCCTGGCACTTCGAACGCCTCGCCGCCGCGAAAGGCTCCCGCTGCCCCACCCTGCAGCCCCACGCCTGACCCGCCCCCCGCCCCCCTCTCCCCCCGTTGTGTGCGGGATTCGCCGGGCTAGAGCCCGCGAATCCCGC
>JAVEEC010000005.1 GCA_030840645.1 Frankiaceae bacterium | reverse complement strand
GCGACACGGGTTCGAATCCCGTTGGGGGTACGCGCACCACCGAGGTCCCGTAGTGCAGTTTGGAGTGCACGCCGCCCTGTCAAGGCGGAGGTCGCGGGTTCAAATCCCGTCGGGACCGCTCGACCCCGTCAGGGGGCAGGTAGCTCAGTCGGTACGAGCGTCCGCCTGAAAAGCGGAAGGTCGGCGGTTCGACCCCGCCCCTGCCCACCACCCGTACGCCCTCGGCGAACGAATCAGCGCAGCGCTGTGTGCAACGCCACCAGCGCCAGGAACTCCTGACCGTCACTCGTCTGTCGGACCCGCTCGACGATGCCGAGCGCCTGGACGGCCTGCCGATGGTGAGCCATCGTCGCGACCTCCAAGACCTCGGCGAGGTGGTCGTAGTCGGCGTCGTGCCTGGCCTGCTGCAACTCGAGGAAGACGCGCGCAAGATCCACCAGGTCGGTGCTGTCCCGTAGGCGCCGCACGATCGGCCGTACGTGCTGCTTTCCTTCGCCCTCGCCGACGACCCACCGACAAACGTCCGCGACCCGCGCGTGGTCGACGGACCGCGCGAGCCGGTAGCGGTCGTCGGCAGTCGCGAGCGGGACAAGCTGCTCGGCCAAGGCGAGCGCGAGGGCGTGGAACACGGCGTAGTAGGAGGCCGACGTCGAACGGCGCAAGGACGTCGTGCGTGAGCCGATCGCACCCGGCCGGTGCCGCGCGAGCAGCCCGGCATGTCGTACGAGGCGGCGGGGTTGAATCGGCTGCACCAGCTAGTCGTCCTCCTCATCCGGGTCGTCGTCGTCAAGCGCCTCGTCGTTCAGCACCCGGAAGCGGACGTGGCAGTACTGCTCGGGCAGCGCTTCCAGGGCCATCAGATGAACGCGTCGATCGAGGGCCATCAGGTCGTCGATCGGCCAGGTCTCGTCGTCCGGCCGCGGGTCCGTCAGCGTGAGGGCGAGGAAGACCGACAGCTTGCCAGAGACGTCGTCATCGAGGCTGACGGCGGCGTCGAGCACCTCGATGCTGCCGACCCGCTCGCCGATCACCCGCAGGCGCAGTACCTCGCCCCGGCTGAGCATCGCGTTCGGTGTCATCGGCCGATGGTAGGACGCGCGACCAGGCTGAAACCGCTGTCCACAGGACGCTTTTGCGCGACCGGCGCTCAGACGCCAGGCCAGCCCGGCGCCGCGTAGGACAGCAGCCGGGCCGGCCGCAGCACGAGCCACGCGTCCGCCCACCCGGGCCGTCCGTCGAGCCGTTCCGAGGCCGCCGCCACGACGTCCGCGGGGAGGTCCGCGTCCGGCACGACGGTCACGGCGCCCTCCGCGACGACCGCCAGGTGCGCGTCACCCTCGCCCTCCGTCACGACGAGTACGAGCCACGGCTGCGCGCGGACGTTCCGGGCCCGAACGGCGCCGCCCACCGTCGGCAGCCAGAGCTCGTCGCCGACGAGGACGAACGACGTGGGCGTCGCGTGCGGCCGCCCGTCGGGCCGCGTCGTCGCGACGGTCGCGTAGCGACGCGCGCGCAGCACCGCATCGAGAACGGGACCGGACAGCCGGCGCTCCGGCGGGTACGACGTCACCGTCGCGCGCGACGCCGAAGCGAACGACGCGTCCTGGACGTCCCCGAGGCTCACTTCACCGAGCCGGCCAGCACGCCCTGGACGAAGTACCGCTGGAACGCGAAGAACACGCAGAGCGGCACGATCATCGACAGGAACGCCGCCGACGAGATGACGTCGATGTTGTCGCCGAACGTTCGCGTCTGCTGCTGGATCGCGACCGTCAGCGGCTGCGACTGCGGCCCGGCGAAGATCAGCGCGACCAGCAGGTCGTTCCACACCCAGAGGAACTGGAAGATCGCCAGCGACGCGATGGCCGGCAGCCCGAGCGGCAGCACGACGCGACGAAAGACGGTGAACTCCCCCGCCCCGTCCATCCGCGCGGCTTCCAGCAGGTCGCGCGGGATGCCCGCGAAGAAGTTGCGCAGCAGGAAGATGGCGAACGGCAGCCCGAACGCCACGTGGTAGAAGACGACGGCCTCGACGGTGCCGAAGATGCCCAGCCGGTTGTACAGCTTGGCGACAGGGATCAGCCCGACCTGCAACGGCACCACGAGCAGACCGACGACGAGCAGGAACAGCCAGTCGCGTCCGGGGAACTCCAGCCACGCGAACGCGTACGCCGCGAGCGCCGCGATGGCAACGACGAGCAGCACCGACGGCACGGTGATCGCGACGGTGTTCTTGAACGACGCGGTCAGCGTGCCGTTGTGGAGCAGCTCCGAGTAGTTGCCGAACGTGAGCTGCGACGGCTTGGCGAGGGCGTTCCACCAGCCGTTCGCGGTGTTCGCGGACTCGGGCCGCAACGACGCGAGCAGGAGGCCGAACGCCGGCACCAGCCAGAGCACCGCCACGAGCGCGAGCAGCGCCTGGCCGAGGCCGTGCGACAGCCAGCCGACCGCGCGGGCGCCGAGCGCCTTCACAGCTGCTCCCTCCGGAAGCGGCGGATGTTGAACAGCATCGCCGGGACGACGAGCAGGAACAGGAAGATCGCGATGGCGCTGCCGAGCCCGGCCAGCGGCTGCGCGCCGAACGACACCCGCCACATCTCCAGCGCGAGCACGTTTGCGGACGCCTGCGACGAGCCGGGCGCGATGATCAGGACGAGGTCGAACACCTTGAGGACGTTGATCACCAACGTCACGAACACGACGACGAGGACCGGCGAGAGCAGCGGCACGGTGACCTTGCGGAACACCTGCCACTCGGTCGCGCCGTCGACCCGCGCGGCCTCCAGCGCGTCGCGCGGGATCGCCGCGAGGCCGGCCGCGATCAGCACCATCGCGAACCCTGCCCACATCCAGACGTACGCGCCGATGATCGCGGGCGTGACGAGCGACGGGCCGAGCCAGGTGAGGCCGCGGAACGGCGCGGCGAAGTTCGACGCCGCGAGCCGCAGCCGGTAGTCGCCGGCCCCGAGCCGGCGCAGGACGAACCCGCCGTCCGGACCGGACTTCGCCTTCCCGACGACCTTGCCGTCGGAGGCGCGGACCGCCTCGACGGCCATGCCGGGCAGCCCCTTCTCGGTGGGGTCGACGGCGCCCGGCTTGCCGCCGCCGCCGCGCGTGAAGTCGAACCACACGACGCCCGCGATCGCGTCGCTGCCCGCCGGCGCGGCCGCGACAGCGGCCACCGCGGACGACGGCACCTGGTCCGGCGGCAGCCCGATCAGCGGGACGAGGACGACCGACCCCGGGGTGAACGTCGCCGTGGTCGCGACCGTGCCACCCGTCGCGACCAGGCCGGCGTCCTGGCGCGGCAGCGCCTTGGAGTACGGCGACGCGGGCGAGAACGCGTCGTGCAGCCCGACCGCGACGGCGTTGGCCAGGCCCTGGTCGGGGTCGGCCTCGTAGACGAGCCGGAAGATGACGCCCGCGGCGAGGAACGAGATCGCCATGGGCATGAACACCACGATCTTGAACGCCGTCGCCCAGCTGATCCGCTCGGCCAGCACGGCGAAGATCAGGCCCAGGATGGTGACGACGCTGGGCGCGACGACGACCCAGATGGCGTTGTTCTTGATCGCCTGGATCGTCTCGTCCAGCTCGAACATGTGCTTGTAGTTGCCGAGCCCGACGAAGCGGTCGCCGGAGTCGGACCAGAGGCTCCGCACGAACGTCTCCACGGTCGGGTAGACGACGAGCGCTCCGAGGAACACCAGCGCCGGCAGCAGGAACGCCAGCGCGCGCCACGAGCCGCGCCGGCGCCCCTTGCGCGGCCCGCGCGGGACGGCGACGGCGGCGGCGCCGCCACCCGTCGCCGCCCCGGGAGCCGTCACTTCTTGTACGCGGCCTTCGCGTCGGCCTCGAGCTTCGCGGCCGTGGCCGTCACCGCGGTCGGGTTGCCGAGGAAGGTCTGCAGGTCCTTCCACTCACCCTGGCCGGGCGTGCCGCCGAACTGCGACGGCGCCAGGTCGCTCATGTCGAACTTGAACACCGCGGCGTTGACGAGCAGGTCGGCGATCGCCCTGGACGTGTCGTCCGGGTAGTCCGCGGCGGGCACGGACTTGTTCGGCGAGGTGAAGCCGCCGAGCTTGACCCAGATGTCCGCGGCCTCGGGGCCGGCGAGGAACTCCATCAGCGCGACGGCGCCGGGCGAGTCCTTCATCATCACGGCCGCGTCGCCGCCGCCGATGACCGAGGCCGGCGACGTGCCGACGTTCGGGAACGCGAAGAACTTCGCGTCGGTGCCGACCTTCGCCTTGGTGCTGCCCGAGATGACGCCGGCGACGAAGTCACCCTCGTAGACGACGGCGGCCTTCTTGGTGCCGAACACCTGCGTCACCGAGTCGGGGAACGTGGTCTGCAGCGCGTTCGGGGCGAGCAGCGACTTGACCTTCCAGACGTCGGCCAGCAGCGTCAGCGCCTGGGTGACCGACGGGTCGGTCCACGGGATCTCGTGCTTGGTCAGCTTGTCGTACATGTCCGCGCCCGCACTGCGGACGTAGACGTTCTCGAACCAGTCGGTCAACGTCCACCCGTCCGCGCCGCCGACGGACAGCGGCGTCACGCCCGCGTCGCGCAGCGTGCCGAGGGTCTTGACGAACTCGTCCCACGTCTTCGGCTCGGTGACGCCCGCGGTCGTGAACGTCTCGGGCCGGTACCAGACCGTGGACTTGTTCGCGGCCTTGAACCACACCGCGTACATCGAGCCGTTGAACGTCCCGAGGTCCTGCCAGGTCTGCGCGTAGTTCGCCTTGACGATGTCCTGGACGCTCTGCGGCAACGGCTTCGCGGCGCTCTTGTCGACGAACTGCTGGATCAGGCCAGGCTGCGGGATGAGCGCGACGTCGGGCGGGTTACCTCCGGCGACGCGGGTCCCGAGGATGGTCGCGGTGTCGTTGCCCGTCGACGTGTACTTGATCTTGGCGCCGGTCTTCTGCTCGAACGCCGTGAGCACCGCCTGGAAGCTCTTCTGCTCGTCCTTCTGCCACTCGGCGGCGACCTCGAGGGTCACCCCGGTGAGGTTGACGGCGGTGGGGGAGGCGCTGGTGCTCGCCGACGCGGACGGCCCGGCCTTCGGAGAGGAGGAGTTGCAGGCGGTGGCGCCGAGCGCCAGGACGGCGACCAGCCCGACCGTGGAGAGCCTTCTGTGCATGGTGGGTCCCTTCATCGCTAGTCCCCCCAGATCGACAGCCCGGTGTCGGGGTCGAAGACGTGCATCCGGTCGGTCTCGACGCGGAACGTGATCGGGCGGCCCTCCTTGACCGTGCTGCGCGGGCTGACCCGCGCCAGCAGGTCGCTGACGCCGCCGTGGTCCTCGGTGAGCTCGCCACCGCTGTCGGCCGCCAGCTCGCGCGTGTCGTCGGTGACGACGGGCGGCGCGTCCGCGCGGAAGTGGACGAGCACGTCGGAGCCCATCGCCTCGACCAGGTCCGCGGTCGCGGTCAGGGCGGCGCCCGGGGGCGGGGTGCCCGCGACCTCGGCGTCGTCCATGTCCTCCGGCCGGATGCCGAGCACGATCTCCCGGCCGGCGTAGGACTCCAGCGCCGGGCGGCGGTTGAGCAGCCCGGTCGGCACGGCGAGGGTCTGCGACCCGACCGACACGGTCAGCCCCGCGGGCGTGCGCTCGACGTGGCTGACGACCATGTTCATCGACGGCGAGCCGATGAAGCCGCCGACGAACACGTTCACCGGGTGGTCGTAGAGGACCTGCGGGGCGGCGACCTGCTGGAGCGTGCCCCCGCGCATCACGGCGACCCGGTGGCCGAGCGTCATCGCCTCGGTCTGGTCGTGGGTGACGTAGATCGTCGTGGTCCGCAGGTCGCGCTGGATCCGGGCGATCTCGGCGCGGGTCTGGACGCGGAGTTTGGCGTCGAGGTTGGACAGCGGCTCGTCCATGAGGAACGCCCGCGGCTCGCGCACGATCGCGCGCCCCATCGCCACGCGCTGGCGCTGGCCGCCGGAGAGGTTGCGCGGCTTGCGGTCGAGGTTCGGCGTCAGGCCGAGCGACTCCGCCGCGCTCGCGACCCGCTTGGCGATCTCGGCCTTCGGCACCTTGCGCAGCGTCAAGCCGAAGCCGATGTTCTCCCGAACGGTGAGGTGGGGGTAGAGCGCGTAGCTCTGGAACACCATCGCGACGTCGCGGTCGCGGGACGGGACGTCGTTCATCTCCCGGTCCCCGATGAGCAGCCGGCCCTCGCTGATGTCCTCGAGCCCGGCGATCATCCGCAGTGCGGTGGTCTTGCCGCACCCGGAGGGGCCGACCAGGACGAGGAACTCACCGTCCTCCGCGGCCAGGGTCAGGTCCGTGACGGCCCGCGTGCCGTCGGCGTAGACCTTGCCGATCCCCTCGAGCGCTACCCGCGCCAACGGAACCTCCGCCCCTGCCCGCTGCACGCGGGCGAGCCCCGCGCCATCGCGGGGCCGTCCCCCTAGGCATGATCCAAGGGCGCGGCAGGTAAACCTCCCGGGCACGGCAACGGGCCTCGTCGCGGCTGCCCTACACAGCCGGGACGAGGCCCGTTACGTGTGACCCGGTGACAGGGCTGACGCCCGGGTCACGGTGTCCGATCGAGTGGTCTCAAACGGTCCCGGTCCGACCGGAACGTTCGCGGAACGCTGCTAGTCGGCGCGCTGGGTCGGGATCCCGTTGAGGAGACCCCGGACCTCCGACTCGCGGTACCTGCGGTGACCGCCGAGGGTGCGGATCGACGTCAGCTTGCCCGACTTCGCCCACCGGGTGACGGTCTTCGGGTCCACGCGGAACATGGTCGCCACCTCCGCGGGAGTCAGGAGGGGCTCGGCCTCTGGAGTGCGGCTGCTCATGATGGTGGTTCCTTTCGCGGGGAGCGGTGTGTCGCTCGCTGTACAGATCGTCGCCGTTGCCCGCGATGTCCGATATGGCCCGTGCGGGCCATCTTCTGACTATGTCGTGACTAGTCCGCCGTCGCCCGTCCGGACCGGCGGCGACGTAGGCGGAAGGCGGTAACGGGCATCGCGAGGGCCAGTGCGAGCACGGGTGGTGCGGCAACGGAGCCCGGCAACGGCCCCTGCGCCTGGTGCTTCGTGCTGTCGAACGTACCCGGCACCCGGAGCACCTTCGCCCGCTTGGCCGGGAAGAACACGGCGAACGCCCGCCCGACCACCTTGGACTCGGGAACGGGGCCGTGGAACCTGGAGTCGGCGGAGCCGTCCCTGTGGTCGCCCATGAGGAAGAGCTGCCCCTTCGGCACGGTCACCGGGGGGAACGCCATCTGCGGCGTGGCCGGGTCCTCGAGGTAGACGTACGGCTCGTCCAGCTCCTGGCCGTTGACGGTGACGTGGTCGTTGGTGCAGCAGGCGACCACGTCACCGGGGACGCCGATCACCCGCTTGATGAAGTCCTTGTCACCCGGGCCGCCGAAGCCCACGGCGCTCTGTAGCTCGCGCCGGACCTTCTCCACGAAGTTCTTCGCCGGCTTGGGGGTGAACTCCGCGTTGAACGGCGTCCCCTTGCCGTTGAAGACCACGATCTCGCCGCGGTGGATGTCGCGGAACTTGTACACGACCTTGTTGACGAGCACCCGGTCGCCCCGGCAGCCCTCGCAGCCGTGGAGGGTCTTCTCCATCGACCCGGACGGGATGAAGAACGCCTGGACCAGCACCGCCTTCATGATCAACGCCAAGGCGAGCGCCACGACGACCAGGACGACCATCTCCTTCGGGTACGACTTGCGGCCGTACGCCTCGTCCTCGTCGTCCTCGTCCACCCGTACCGCTGCCTCCGTGGTCACGACACCCATAACGCTCGAATCTACCCGGGAGTTCGCGGGTCAGTTGGCGACTTCGACGGATCGAACGGCTCCCCACCGCGACGCGACGGTGGCGTAGGCCCTGGTCGCCTCCTCGGGATCGCCCTCGCCCAGGCTGGACACGGCGTGCGCGATGTCGGCGGCGGACTCGTCGGCCTCGAGGTCGACGTCGTCGAAGAGCGACACCAGGCCGCCGTAGTCCAGCTCGACCAGCGAGCGCGGGTGGTACTCCTCCAGCCACCCGGCCACCTCCTCGACGCCCTCGACCACCGACCGGTCCTCGACGGTGCGGCTGACGATCGCGAGGGCGCGGGCGACCCGGCGGCGGGCGTTCGACATCGTGGTGAGGTAGGACAGCGAACGGTCGCCCGAGAGCACCAGCCGCCGTTCCTCGCCCTCGAACGGCAGGAACCACCGCAGCGGCACCTGCCAGGTCTCGCTCCGGATGTACGTCTTGAGGTCCGGGTCGGCCGAGCGCCAGCGGGCGAGCTCGCGTTCGGCGACCTCGGCGGCCTGCTTCGGGAAGAACGCGTCCGCGATCTCGTCCGGCAGGTCGCGGCGGAACTCCGTCATCGCCGCCCAGGTGCGGACCTGGGTCCGCCACGGGCAGACGTAGGTGACGCCGTCGAGCCGGTGCACGAACGCGTGGTCCACCTCGGTCGCGGGCGGGACGCCGATCGCGGCGACGATCGCGGCGCGGTGCTCGGCCCGGATGCCGCGGACCCGGTCGGGCACGCGGCCGTCGGCGAGGTAGCGCTCCCAGCGCTTCCGCTCGGGCGGCGGGAAGGCCGCGAGGGGCTCGTACGCCCGCAGGTAGGAGGTGTACGGGGTCACCGTCGCATCCTCTACCCTGGAGGCACATCGTCGCGCGCCTCACGAGGGCATCGCGGCTGACCCATGCCCGCCTCGCCACCCCCCCAGAGGCACGAACGTCAGGAGCGCACCGTGGGCGTGTTCGACGCCAACACCGGTCACGAGCAGGTCGTCTTCTGCCAGGACCCGGCATCCGGCCTGCGGGCCATCGTCGCGATCTACTCCACCGCCCTCGGGCCCGCCCTCGGCGGGACGCGGTTCTACCCGTACGCCTCCGAGGCCGACGCCCTGCACGACGTGCTGAACCTCTCCCGAGCGATGGCGTACAAGGCGGCCTGCGCGGGCCTCGACCTCGGGGGCGGCAAGGCCGTCATCATCGGCGACCCGGCCGTCGACAAGTCGGAGGCGCTGCTGCGGGCGTACGGGCGGTTCGTCGCCGCGCTGAACGGCCGTTACTTCACGGCCTGCGACGTCGGCACGTACGTCGAGGACATGGACGTCATCGCGCGCGAGTGCCGTTGGGTGACGGGTCGTTCTCCGGAGCACGGCGGGGCGGGCGACTCGGCGGTGCTGACGGCGTACGGCGTGTTCCAGGGCATGCGCGCGGCCGCCGAGGCGACGTGGGGCGCTCCGTCGCTGGCCGGCCGCCGCGTCGGCGTCGCGGGCGTCGGCAAGGTCGGCCACCACCTCGTGTCGCACCTGGTCGCCGACGGCGCGTCGGTCGTCGTCGCGGACGTGTCCGCGGACGCCGTCGCCCGGGTCCGCGCGGAGCACCCCGAGGTAGACGTCGTCGACGTCGACGCGCTGGTGGGGCTGCCGCTGGACGTCTACGCCCCGTGCGCGCTCGGCGGCGCGCTGAACGACGGCACGGTCGCCGTGCTCCAGGCCAGGGTCGTCTGCGGCGCCGCGAACAACCAGCTCGACCACCCCGGCATCGAGAAGGTCCTCGCCGACCGCGGCGTCCTCTACGCGCCCGACTACGTCGTCAACGCGGGCGGGCTGATCCAGGTCGCCGACGAGATCGAGGGGTTCAACTTCGACCGGGCGAAGGCGCACGCGGCGAAGATCTTCGACACGACCAAGCGCGTCTTCGCGATCGCGGCCGAGGAGGGCGTGCCGCCGGCGGTGGCCGCGGACCGGTTCGCCGAGCGCCGGATGGCCGAGGTCGGCCGGCTGCGCGGGCTGTACCTGCGCCAGGACTGAGCCCGCGGGACACAGCAACGACGGAGGGCCCCGACGAGCGTTCCGCCGGGGCCCTCGTCCATGCCGTGGTGCTTACGGGAGCGTGCCGTCCATGGCGCAGCCCTGGTGCGTGACCGGGCTGCCGTTCAGGACGAGCTTGTTGTCGACGTCGTAGAACTGCTGGTACTTCGTCGTCCACTTGCTCGGGAACGTGAGCGTCGCGCTGAGCTTGTCCTGGTACGACTGCTGGAAGTTGATGACCAGCGTGTAGATCTTGCCGGTCTTCATCTTGTTGAACGGCACGACCATCACCTCACCGCTGGAGGCGCTGCCGCCGCAGTAGCCGATGAATCCGTCCTCGGCAGCCTTCTGCGGGTACAGGTACAGGTCGTAGTCGCTCGCGGGGGTGCCCCACTTCGCCTTGACGACGAGGTCGCCCTTGACGCCCGCGGCCGGCTTGAAGAGGAACGACTTCTTGTAGCAGCGCGGCGGGGCGCAGGCGACGCCGCCGAACGTCGGGCCGACCTGCTTGACGAGGGGGCCGAGGAAGTCGGGGGCGACGTTGTTCTGGTCCTTGACGGCCATGTTGACCGAGAAGCCCTTGTACTTCTTGCCGTCGAGCGTGACCGTGCTCTCGGCCGACGCCGGCACGGTCGCGCCAGCGATCAGCGCGACCACGCCGAGGGCGAGGAGGGTTCGTACGCGCATCGTGGTCTCTCCCGGATCTGAGGTCTGGTGCTGTCAGGCTTCGATGCCGGACCGCTGGTCCCTGCAACGACACCGCCGCCCATCGGGTGCGGTCCCGGCGACAACTGCCCGGCTTGTCACGGTTCGTGCCGCGCCGGCGGACGTGCGGCGGGGCGGGCGGCCGGGGTACGGTGCGAAATGTGTCCCGGGCCGTGAGACACTCCAAGTCCGCATCCGTACGTTCACGGGGGGCGTACCTGCCTGCCCGTCCTGCAAGGAGGTCGAGCCAATGGGGCGCGGCCGTGCCAAGGCGATCCAGAAGAAGATCGCGCGCGACCTGAAGTACAGCAGTGGCGGCACCGACCTCGAACGCCTCCAGGCCGAGCTCGCGAGCAGTGGCGCCACGGACGACGACGCGCCCGCGGCCGACGACGAGGACGACCCCGAGGCCGACTGACGCCCGCCCTGCCCGTCAGGCGGGCGGGGCCTGCGCGCCAGGAGTGACCACGACCGGCGCGAGCCGGAAGCTGCGGCCGTCCCAGGCCAGCCGGCGGCGGGCGTACGTGCCGTCGCCGCGCGCGGCGTACTCGTCGAGGGCCCCGGCCCGGACGGCGACCCGGCCGTCCGCGAGCGCGGAGCGCGCCGCCCGCAGCACGAGCGGGCCGCCCCTGACCCAGGTGAGGACGTCGTACGACGCCTGCCCGCCGTGCCGGACGACCACCACGACCCCGTCGGTACCGTGCCCGGTCACGGGGGCGGGCAGCACCTTCACCCCGGTCCAGCGGTGCGCGTCGTCGCGCGCCTCGTAGCAGGGGACGTAGCCGCCCGCGGCCGGGTCGAGCACCAGCAGCCGCGCGACCGGGTCACCCTCGGCGAACCCCGTCGCCCAGAGCAGGCTGCCGCCGTCGAGCTTCAGCGCCGCGCAGCGCACGCCCGCCAGGTCGGGGAACACCGCCGCGCAGTCGCCACCGGTGACCGTCCTGGCCGGGCCGCCCGGCGCGTACGCCAGCAGGGCGCCGGCCGTGCCGACGACGTCGCCGGTCACCGGCGGCGGGGTCGTGGGCGTCGGCGTCGGCTTGGAGGTCGGCCTGGGCCTCGGCTTCGCGGGTGCCGTCGTCGGCGGGCGGGTGGTGGTCGGCGCGGCGGCCGGGGTGCCGTTCGAGCCGCACGCGGCGACGAGGACGAGTGCCAGGGCGGCGTACCGCACCGCTACGCCGGGTGGGTGCCGACGAGGCGGGCGCTGCCGGTGCCGGCCACGACCCGACCAGCGGTCCAGGCGTGCACGCCGTGGCGTTGCAGCACCGCGACCGCCCGGTCCTCGTCCTCGGGGCGGACCAGCGCGACCATGCCGACGCCGTTGTTGAACGTCCGCTCCATCTCCGCCTCCGCGACGCCGCCGCGCTCCGCGATGAACCGGAACAGCGTCGGCATCGCCCAGGTACCCCTGTCGATCTCGGCGTCGAGCCCCTCGGGGACGACGCGGGCGATGTTCGAGGCGAGGCCGCCGCCGGTGATGTGCGCGAACGCGTGGACCTCGACCTCCTCGACCAGCGCGAGGGCCTGCGTGGCGTAGATGCGGGTCGGGGTGAGGAGCACCTCGCCGAGGGTCTCGCCGTCCAGCTCCTCGACGACCCGGTCGAGGCGCATCCGCGCGGCGCCGAGGATGGCGTGGCGAACGAGGGCGAAACCGTTGCTGTGCAGGCCGCTCGACGCCATCGCGATGACGACGTCGCCCTCGCGGACCCGGTCGCTGCCGAGAACGGCGTCCGCCTCGACGACGCCGACGCCGGTCGCCGCGAGGTCGTACCCGTCGTCGTCCATGATCCCGGGGTGCTCGGCGGTCTCGCCCCCGATCAGCGCGCAGCGCGCCTGGCGGCACCCCTCGGCGATGCCGCCGACGATCTCGGCCATCCGTTCGGGAACGACCTTCCCGCAGGCGATGTAGTCGAGCAGGAACAACGGCTCCGCGCCGCAGACGACGAGGTCGTCGACGACCATCGCGACCAGGTCGATGCCGACGGTGTCGTGCTTGTCCATCGCCTGCGCGACAGCGAGCTTGGTGCCGACGCCGTCGGTGCTGCTCGCGAGCAGCGGCTTGCGGTACTTCGCCGTGTCCAGCGCGAACAGCCCGGCGAACCCGCCGAGGTCCCCGACGACCTCCGGCCTGGTCGCCGAGGCGACCTTCGCCTTCATCAGCTCGACCGCGCGCTCGCCGGCCTCGATGTCGACGCCGGCGCCGGCGTAGGTGCTGCGGCCCTCGACGTTCACGGTCGGGTGAGGGCGTCTGCGGCGCCGTAGCCCTCGAGCAGGTGGTCGGGGCCGGGGTCGCCGCCGTTCATGCCCTCGAGCAGGTGCTTGCCGAGCTGCTCGGCCGCGGGCAGCTCGATCGGGTACGCGCCGTCGAAGCAGGCGCGGCAGAGCCGGTCGCCGGGGATCGTGGTCGCCGCGACCAGGCCCTCCAGGGAGACATACGCGAGGGAGTCGGCGCCGAGGTGCCCGCAGATCTCCTCGACGGTCGCCGCGCTGGCGATCAGCTCGGCCTTGGTGGCGAAGTCGATGCCGTAGAAGCACGGCCACTTGACCGGTGGCGACGAGATGCGGATGTGCACCTCGGCGGCGCCCGCCTCGCGGAGCATCCGGACGAGCGCGCGCTGGGTGTTGCCGCGGACGATCGTGTCGTCGACGACGACCAGCCGCTTGCCGCGCAGGATCTCCTTGACCGGGTTCAGCTTCAGCCGGATGCCGAGCTGGCGGATCGTGTCGGAGGGCTGGATGAACGTCCGGCCGACGTAGCGGTTCTTGACCAGCCCCTCGCCGTACGGGATCCCGCTCTCCTCGGCGTAGCCGATCGCGGCCGGGCCGCCCGACTCGGGCACCGGGATCACCAGGTCCGCGCCGGGCGACGGCGCCTCGCGGGCCAGCCGGCGGCCGAGCTCGACGCGGGTCGCGTGCACGCCGCGGCCGGCGATCGTCGTGTCGGGGCGCGCCAGGTAGACGTACTCGAACACGCAGCCCTTCGGCTCGGCCTCGGCCCAGGTGCGGGAGCGGACGCCGTTGCTGTCGATCGCGAGCAGCTCGCCCGGCTCGACCTCGCGGACGAACGACGCGCCGACGATGTCCAGCGCCGCCGTCTCGCCCGCGACCACCCAGCCGCGTTCGAGGCGGCCGAGGACGAGGGGGCGGACGCCGTTGCGGTCGCGGGCGGCGTAGAGCGTCTGCTCGTCCATGAACACCAGCGAGAACGCGCCGCGCAGCCGCGGCAGCACGCCGACCGCGGCCTCCTCCAGCGAGAGGTCGGGGTTGGCCGCGAGCAGCGACGTGATCAGGTCGGAGTCGGTGGTGGCGCCCATGTCGTCCTTGGCGCCGGCGTCGCGGGCCAGCTCCGCGGTGTTGGTGAGGTTGCCGTTGTGGCCGAGCGCGATCGAGCCCTGGCCGCCGTGGATCTGCTTGAACGACGGCTGCGCGTTCTCGTACGTGCAGGAGCCGGTCGTGGAGTAGCGCGTATGGCCGATCGCGAGGCTGCCGGAGAGCGAGGCGAGCGTCGACTCGTCGAACACCTGGGCGACCAGGCCGAGGTCCTTGTAGACGATGACGTTGCGGAAGTCGCTGACGGCGATGCCGGCCGCCTCCTGGCCGCGGTGCTGGAGGGCGTAGAGGCCGTAGTACGTGAGCTTGGCCACGTCCTCGCCTGGGGCCCACACACCGAAGACGCCGCAGGCGTCTTTGGGGGTCTGCTCGTCGGGAATCGGCTCGGACGGGTGGCTGATGGCCACTCGGCGCTCCTCGGCGGTCGCGGGCGGGGAAGCCGTGCGGTTCAGTGTACCGGCCGCTCGGGGCGTTCTCACCCGATCAGCGGAAGGTACGCGCCGAGGTCGGCGCGCTCGCCGGACGCGCGGACCGCGCCGGTCGCCATCGCCTCGGCCCAGGCGAGGCGGCCCGCCGCGAGCTCCACGAACGTCACCGCGTCCGTCTCGACGACGTTCGGCGGGGTGCCCCTCGTGTGCCGCGGCCCGGTGACGCACTGGACGGCGACGTGGCCAGGTATCCGGACCTCGACGGAGCGGCCCGGCGCCGTGCTCTCCAGCAGGGCGGCGAACGCCCTGACCACGACCTTCAGCGCGCCTGCGTCCGGCGTCTCGGGCACGCCCGTCGCCGCGCGCAGGTCGAGCCCGTGGACGACCCCCTCGACGCAGCGCGTGGCGAGGAAGTCCCCCAGCGCAACGGCGCCGAGCCGGACCAGCACGAGCCGTCGCGGGTCGGCGTCGCGCAGGGCCGCCTCGGTGTCCGCGACGGCCGCGGCGAGCCGGGCGCGCAGGTCGCCGGGCGTCGCGTCGCGCGCGTTGTCGGCTGCCCGCTGCGCGACCGCGGGAGCGACGTCGCGCATCGCGCCGAGGTACGAGAGCAGGTCGGCCTCGGTGCGTTCCGGCTCGGGCCTGGCGAGGGCGCGAGGTACGGCGTCGACCGTCGACGCGAGGTGCGCGACGAGCTCCGCGACGGTCCAGTCCCCGAGCCGGGTCGGCCGGGCGAACGCCGCGTCGGGCAGCGCCGCGACGGCGGTCGCGAGGAGGCCGTACTGCGCGAGCACGCCCGCCCGCGCGTCCTCGGCCGACGGGGTCCTGATCATCCGAACAGGCGTGGAAGCGTTGCCTCCCAGGCATTCTGCAGGTCACGTAGTGGCACCGTGAACTGGTCCTGGACCTCCAGCGCGTCGCCGACGACGACGCCGATCCGCGCGCAGGGGAAGCCGCGGACCGCGCACATCTCGGTGAACCGCAGCTCCTCGGAACGCGGCACCGCCACCACCACCCGCCCCGCCGACTCCGAGAACAGCGCGACGAACGGGTCACCGTCCAGCACGATCCGCGCGCCGCGGCCGCCGCGGACGCAGGACTCGACCAGCGCCTGGGCCAGGCCGCCGTCGGAGAGGTCGTGCGCGGCCGTCAGCATCCCGTCGCGCGAGCCCGCGACGAGGATCTCGGCGAGCGTGCGCTCGGCCGCGAGGTCCACGCGCGGCGGCGTACCGCCGAGGTGGCCGTGCACGGTCCACGCCCACTCCGACCCGCCGAGCTCGTCGCGGGTCTCCCCCAGCAGCAGCAGCGTGTCGCCCTCGTCGGTGAACGCCATCGGCGTCCGGCGCGCCACGTCGTCCAGCACGCCGAGGATGCCGACGACCGGCGTCGGGTTGATCGCGACGTCGCCGGTCTGGTTGTAGAACGACACGTTCCCGCCGATCACCGGCGTGCCCATGACGACGCAGCCCTCGGCGAGGCCGCGGACGGCCTCCGCGAACTGCCACATGACCTCGGGGTCCTCGGGCGAGCCGAAGTTCAGGCAGTCGGTGGCGGCGATGGGTACGGCGCCCGTGGCGGCGACGTTGCGGCACGCCTCGGCGAGCGCGAGCTGCGCCCCGGCGTACGGGTCGAGGCGGGCGAAGCGCCCGTTGCCGTCGAGCGCGAGCGCGACGCCCGCGCCCGACTCAGTGAGCCGCACGACGCCCGCGTCCTCGGGCGCGGCGAGGACGGTGTTGCCCTGGACGTAGCGGTCGTACTGGTCGGTGACCCAGCGCTTCGAGGCGAGGTTCGGCGACGCGACCATCGTCAGCAGCGTCTCGCGCAGCTCGCCACCTGACGAGGGCCGCGGCAGCCGGTCAGGTGAGTCGGCCTGGAGCGCGTCGAGGTCTGCCGGGCGGGCCATCGGCCGCTCGTAGACCGGCCCGTCGTCGGCCAGCGCCTTCGGCGGGACGTCGACCACGACGTCGCCGTGCCAGGTGATCACCAGCCGGTCGCCCGAGGTCACCTCGCCGATCGGCGTTGCCAGCGCGCCCCACCTGCGGCACGTCGCGAGCACCTCGGCGACGTTCTCCGGCGTGACGATCGCGAGCATCCGCTCCTGCGACTCGGACGCGAGCACCTCGGCCGCGGTCATCGACGGCTCGCGCAGCGGCACGGTGTCCAACGCGACCCGCATCCCGCCCGAGCCCTTCGCGGCGGTCTCCGTCGTCGCGCAGGTGAGGCCCGCCCCGCCGAGGTCCTGGATGCCGGTGACCAGGCCGCGTTCGAACAGCTCCAGGCAGCATTCGATCAGGACCTTCTCGGTGAACGGGTCGCCGACCTGGACCGCCGGCCGCCGCGACTCGCTCCCCTCCTCGAACGTCGCGCTCGCCAGCACCGAGACGCCGCCGATGCCGTCGCGGCCGGTCTTGGCACCGATGAGGACGACGACGTTGCCCTCGCCGGTCGCCGCCGCGAGGTGCAGCCGTTCGACGGGGAGGACGCCGAGGCAGAGCGCGTTGACGAGCGGGTTGCCGGCGTACGTCGGGTCGAAGACCACCTCGCCGCCGACGTTGGGGAGGCCCAGGCAGTTGCCGTAGAACGAGATGCCGGCGACGACGCCGTCGACCAGGCCCTTCGTGTCGGCGGCCGTCGCGTCGCCGAAGCGCAGCGAGTCCATGACCGCGACCGGCCGCGCGCCCATCGCGAGGATGTCGCGCACGATGCCGCCGACGCCGGTCGCCGCGCCCTGGTACGGCTCCACGAACGACGGGTGGTTGTGCGATTCGACCTTGAACGTCACCGCGAGCCCGTCGCCGACGTCGATGACGCCGGCGTTCTCGCCGATGCCGGCGAGGACGCGCGGGTTGTCGACCACGGCGTCGCCGAAGCGGCGCAGGTGCACCTTGGACGACTTGTAGGAGCAGTGCTCGCTCCACATGATCGAGAACATCGCCAGCTCCTCGTCGCTCGGGCGGCGCCCGAGGATCGCGAGGATGCGTTCGTACTCGTCGTCCTTCAGTCCGAGCTCGGCGTACGGCTGGGTCACGCGCCGACCGCCAGGGCGGTGAGGACCGAGGCGAAGAACCCGGCGCCGTCGGTGCCCGGGCCGACCAGCGACTCGACCGCGTGCTCGGGGTGCGGCATCAGGCCGACGACGTTGCCGCCGTCGTTCGCGATGCCGGCGATGTCGCGGAGCGAGGCGTTCGGGTTGCCGTCGAGGTAGCGGGCCACGACCCGGCCCTCGGCCTCCAGCGCGTCGAGGGTGCGTTCGTCGGCGTAGTAGCGGCCCTCGCCGTTCTTCAGGACGATGGTGACTTCGTCGCCCTCGGAGTAGGCGTTGGTCCACGCGGTCTTGGCCGTCTCGATCCGCAGCCGCTGGTCCAGGCAGGTGAACCGCCTGCCGCCGTTGCGCAGCAGTGCGCCGGGCAGCAGGTGCGACTCGCAGAGGACCTGGAAGCCGTTGCAGATGCCGAGGACGGGCCCGCCCGACTTCGCGTGCTCGATGACCGCCTCCATCACCGGCGAGAAGCGCGCGATGGCGCCGCAGCGCAGGTAGTCGCCGTAGGAGAAGCCACCCGGCAGGATCACCGCGTCGACGCCGTGCAACGAGGCGTCGGCATGCCAGAGCGGGACCGGCTCGCCGCCCGCCAGCGCGACCGCGCGGAGCGCGTCCCGGTCGTCCAGCGACCCGGGGAACGTGACGACGCCGACGCGCGCGGGCATGGCTGCTCCTCGAACGGGGTGGGGGGAGTTCCAGGGTACCTGTCGAACACCTCTGGACGGCGACCGTGCCTAAACGCCACAATCTCGGCAGACCGTGTGCTATCCCCCGCCCCGAGGACCCCGCCCGTGACCCCCCGCCGCGCGCTCACCGTGATGCTGGTCGCGCTCGGCCTGGTGGCGTCCGCCGCGGACGCGAGCGGCACCCGCGCGCTCGACGGCCAGAAGCGCTACCGCGTCCGGTACGGCGCCTCGCTCTCGCAGCCGGCCACCGCGGGCGTGCAGCGGGCCGGGGCCAGCACCGACCCGAGCCAGGCGACGATGCCGATGGTCGCCGACTGCTCGGCGGCGTCGTGCGACATCACCGACCTGACCCTCACCCTGCCGAAGGGCAGCACGGCCGGCTGGTTCCAGGTCGTGGTCACCGTGCCGCAGACGCTGAACATCGCCGTCGTCCTCTACGACGCCAAGGGCCGGACGGTCCAGAGCGCCGACATCACGCACTCCTGCTGCAACTGGTCGGTCGACTGCTGTGCCTCGTCGCCGGGCGGCGACTACCGCGTGCCGCTGTCGGTCGCCCGGCTCGCCAAGGGGCGCTACCGGCTGGTGGTGTTCGACCGCGGCGGGCTGGGGACGTTCCAGGCCGACGTGGAGTTCCACGCCCTGCCGCCGGACCGGCGCCGGACCTAGCTACGGGTAGCCGGCCGCGCGCAGGCCGCGCAGTGCCGCGTCGTCGCCCGCGTCCACGATCCGCTTCGCGTCCGTACAGCCGCGGAACGACGCGCTCCCCGGGATGTCAGCGCACGCCGCCAGCTCGACCTTCCGCGCCATCAGCTCGTCCCGCGCCGTGACGACGGCGTGCCCACCGTGCCAGAGCTCGTGCGCCAGCTCGGGCAGCAGGAACCCCTTGAACACCCCGCCGCCGCGCAGGAACGAGTCGCTCACCAGCACCCGCGGCGGCGACCCGGTGAGCGTCGTGGTCAGCTCGCCCGTCCGGCCGAAGTTGGCGAAGCTGACGATCGCTCCCGCCTTCGCGAGGACGACGATCCGGTCGGCGAGGGCGGGGCCGTACGGACCCACCCCCGCGATCCGTTTGCAGAGCCCGGTCAGCACCTCGGTGAGCAACGGCGCGGTAGCGGTCCCGCCCTGCACCCGCAGCCCCGTGACGGCGCCGCACGCGACGGGGACCGTCGGCGCGTCGGGCAGCGTGACGCGGCCGACGTAGTGCGACATGCCGTCGCGCGAAGGCGAGCGGCGTTCGTAGAGGGGCTGCTCCTCGAACGACGTCACCGCGACGACGGCGACGATCCCGACGACGAGGAACGCCGCCAGCGCGGCGGCGGTCCCGATGACGAACCAGCGCGGCAGCGCAGGCCACGGGCGCCGAACCGTCGGGCGCCGCCCCTGGCCGACGGCAGGGACGGGGTCGGTCATGGGCGGGTGCTGCGGGTCACGCCTCGACCTTGACGGTGAAGTCCTCGATGACGGGGTTGGCCAGCAGCTTCTCGGCCATGGCGCGCACGTCGGCGAGCCGCTGCTCGTCCACGTCGCCGGACAGCTCCAGCTCGAAGTGCTTGCCGACGCGGACGCCGTCGACACCGGTGAAACCGAGGGCGGGCAGGGCGTTCGCGACCGCCTGGCCCTGCGGGTCGAGGATCTCCGGCTTGAGCGTGACATCGACGACCACTCGGGCCATCAGGCGTTCCGCAGGTAGTCGTCGAACGACGCGCCGGTGAGGCGTTCGTAGGCCTCGACGTACTTCGCGCGGGTCTGCGCGACGACGTCGTCCGGCAGCGCGGGCGCGGTGGTGTTCATGTCCCAGCCGGAGCCCTTGAGCCAGTCGCGGACGTACTGCTTGTCGTACGACGGCTGGGCGCGGCCGGGCTGGTACGTGTCCGCCGGCCAGAACCGCGACGAGTCCGGCGTCAGCACCTCGTCGCCGAGCGTCAACGTGCCGGCGGCATCGCGGCCGAACTCGAACTTGGTGTCGGCCAGGATGATCCCGCGCGTCGCGGCGTGCTCGGACGCGCGGTTGAAGATGGCCAGCGTGAGCCGCTTGAGCTCGTCGGTCAGCTCCTTGCCGACGGCCTCGACGACGGCGGCCTCGGAGATGTTCTCGTCGTGCAGCCCGATCTCGGCCTTGGTCGACGGCGTGAACAACGGCTCCGGCAGCCTGCTGCCGTCGACCAGGCCGGCCGGCAGCGGGATGCCGCAGACCTCGCCGGTGGCGTTGTAGTCCTTCAGGCCCGACCCGGTCAGGTAGCCGCGCGCGACGCACTCGACCTGCACCATGTCGAGGCGCCTGCAGAGCATCGACCGGCCGCGCAGCTGCTCGGTGTACGGCTTCAGCTCGGCCGGGTACTCGTCCACCCGGGTCGTGATGACGTGGCCCGGCACGATGTCGGCGAGCAGGTCGAACCAGAACAGGCTGAGGGCGGTGAGGACCGCGCCCTTGTCCGGGATCTCGGTCGGCAGCACGTGGTCGAACGCGCTGATCCGGTCGGACGCGACGAGCAGGATCGCGTCGTCGCCGACGGCGAACAGCTCCCGGACCTTGCCCGACCCGACGTGGGTCAGGCCAGCGAACTCGTCGGCGGCGAGAGGCATGCGTCTACTCCTTAGACCGGTTGGGCGATGCTCGTCACGAGGCTGCGCTGCTTGCGGAGGAACGGCAGGTAGATGGCGCCGACGAGGACGCGCTGGTCGAACTGGTGCACCTGCCCGGTGCTCAGGTCCACCAGCGCGGGCAGCGAGACGCCGGTGAACCACTCGTACTGCGGGCGTTCGGTCGCGGACAGCGCCGCCTCGGCGTCGACGCTCGTCGCGGCGAGGACGGGCACAGCGCCGACCCCGGACTGGAGGCCGTTCGGCAGGCCGCCCTTGATGTCTTTCGCCGCCAGGAACGCGTGCTGCAGGAACCGCATCCACCCGGTGCCCGTCGCGTGGTCGACCGCGGACACGACGACGCTGGTCTTGAGCTGGGTGAACATCCACTGTGCGCGGAACGGCTTGCGCTGCCCGACGACGGCGGGGGCGCCGGACAGCGCAAGCCGCGTGACCGTGTACTTCGCGCCGGCCAGGCGGCTCTCGGCCACGGCGGTGAACTCCTCGGGCGTCATGCCAGCACCGCCAGCCGGTCGAAGACCGGCCCCAGACGCGCGAGGTAGCGGTCGGGGCGGCAGATCGCGTCGAGCCGCTCGTCGGTCAGCGCGGCGGCCTCGGGGTGCTTGCGCAGCGTCTCGCGGAACGGCACGCCGCTCTGCCACGTCTCCATCGCCGCGGCCTGGGTGACGGCGTACGCGTCCTCGCGGGACAGCCCGGCCTCGACCAGCTCCAGCAGCACGGCGCTGGTGTAGATCAGGCCGCCGGTCGCCTCCAGGTTGGCGCGCATCCGGGCGGCGTCGACGGTGAGGCCGGTCACGAGCTTGGTCGTGAGGTGCAGCAGGTAGTCGGTGCCGATCGCGGCGTCCGGGAGCGCGATGCGTTCGACGGAGGAGTGGCTGATGTCGCGCTCGTGCCAGAGCGGGATGCCCTCCATGACCGGGACGACCTGCGCGCGGACGACGCGCGCGAGACCGCAGATGCGTTCGCAGAGGATGGGGTTGCGCTTGTGGGGCATCGCGCTGGAGCCCTTCTGCCCCTGGCGGAACGGCTCCTCCAGCTCGCGCACCTCCGTCCGCTGGCCGTGCCGTACCTCCAGCGCGATGGCCTCGCAGACCGTCGCCATGACGGCGAGCGCGGACACCCACTCGCTGATGCCGTCGCGGATGACGACCTGCGTCGCGGCGTCGGCCGCCCTGAGCCCGAGGCGTTGCGCCACAGCGGTTTCCACGCTGGGATCGATGTTCGAGTACGTGCCGACGGCGCCGCTGATCTTCGCAACCGCGACGGCCTCGCGGGCGCGGCGGAGCCGGTCGCGGGAGCGGGCCATCGCGAACGCGAAGTTGGCCACCGTGTGCCCGAACGTGTCCGGCTCGGCGTGGACGCCGTGCGTCCGGCCGACCTTGACGGTGTCGCGGTGCCGCATGCCGAGGTCGCGC
This sequence comes from Frankiaceae bacterium, assembly GCA_030840645.1. Classification (GTDB taxonomy): domain Bacteria; phylum Actinomycetota; class Actinomycetes; order BP-191; family BP-191; genus BP-191. The sequence goes on along the minus strand of JAVEEC010000005.1, from coordinate 421 downwards.
AGGTGACCGACCAGCGCGTCGGCCTTGGCCAGCAGGATGTCCGTCGAGTCGGCGAGCTGGAGCGCGAGCGCCGTGTCGAGCAGGTCGCTGCTCGTCATGCCGAAGTGGACGTACGCCGCCGCCTCGCGCGGGGTGGTGTTGTCGGCCCAGGCGGTGAGGAACGCGATCACGTCGTGCTGGGTGACCGCCTCGATCTCGTCGACCGCCTCCGGGGTCGGCGGCGGCGCGTCGCGGACGGGTTGCACGGAGTCGGCCGGAACGACGCCCGCCTCGGCATGCGCCTCCAGCACCATGGTCTCGACCCGGCACCAGAGCTCGTACTTGTGGGCCTCGGACCAGACCCGTCCCATCTCGGGGAGGGTGTACCGCCCGATCACCGGCTGCTGAGAGCCGCCGTCGCGGCGCTCTCGAAGTCGTCCTT
>JAVEEC010000046.1 GCA_030840645.1 Frankiaceae bacterium | reverse complement strand
CCGTCCGTCGCCGCCGAGGGCGCGCCGTTGCTCAACGGCCTGGTGGCGATGGGCCGCGCGGGCACGGGCGCGCCCTGGACCGGCCAGGACGGGTACCTGCTGCGGCTGCTCACGAAGGCGGTCGCGGACGGCGCGCACGAGGTCGAGGTCACCAAGGCCGACCTCGAAGCCCTGGCCGACCCGAACCCGCCCGCGCTGCCCGACGCGCTGTCCGTGACGGCCGTCGTCGCCGAGCACGAGGACGGCCTCCGGGTCCAGATCGAGGGCGTCAACGGCCCCTCCGGCGCCCGCATCCTCGGCCGGTTCTGCCACCTGGACTCCGGCATCGAAGCCTTGGTACGCAGGCACGTCGAGGCGGAGGAGGCCGTCCGCCCGGACCTCGTGTTCGCGGAGGTCGTGCACCTGCCCGAGGGCCGGATCGGCAACATCCTGGCGCGGCCCGTGCTGCGCGAGCACGAGATCCCGTTCCTCGCGGTCTCGATGGTCGGGGAGGACGGGCGGCTGCCGCTGGACGACCTGCTCGTCTCCGTCGTCGGCGACCGCGTCGTGCTGCGTTCCCAGCGGCTCGGCCGCGAGGTCGTGCCGCGGATCACGAACGCGCACAACCACCACACCGGCGCGCTCGCGGTCTACCGGATCCTCGGCGCGCTCCAGTACCAGGGCGTCGCGCCGTCGCTCGGCTGGTCGTGGGGGGCGCTGTCGAACGCGCCGTTCCTGCCGCGGGTGACGTTCGGCCGGCTGGTGCTCTCGCTCGCCGAGTGGAACGTCGGCGGCGACGACCTCAAGCCGTTCCGCAAGCTGAAGACGCCCGAGGCGCGCCATGCCGCGGTACACACGCTGCGCGAGAGGGCGCGGCTGCCGCGCTGGGTCGTGATCTCCGTCGGCGACAACGACCTCCCGGTCGACCTCGACGGCGCGGGCGGCGTGGAGCTGTTCGCGCACGAGGCGAAGCGCGGCGCGATGCGGCTCACCGAGCTGTACCCGATGCCGGACGCGCTGCCGGTGACGGGTCCCGAGGGCCGGTTCGTGCACGAGATCGTCGTGCCGTTCGTCCGCCGGCAGCCCGCGGCCGTCGTGTCGCGGCCGCCGCTGCCGCACGGTGAGGGCGAGATCGCGGCGGTCTTCCCGCCCGGCTCGGCCTGGCTCTCCGCGAAGCTCTACACCGGCAAGGCGACGGCCGACGCCGTTCTCCGGCAGGCCGTCGTCCCGCTGGTCTCGGCCGTCCTGAGCGAGGGGCTCGCGGACGGGTGGTTCTTCATCCGGTACGGCGACCCGGACCACCACCTGCGGCTGCGCTTCTCCGGCGACCCGGCGCGGCTCGCGGGCGAGGTGCTGCCCCGGCTGAACGCCGCCATGGAGCCGCTGCTCGCGGACGGCCGGGTCTGGAAGGTCGTGCTGGACACGTACCGCCGCGAGGTCGGCCGGTACGGCGGCCCCGAGGGCATCGTCCGCGCCGAGCAGGTCTTCCGCGCGGACAGCGAGGCGGTGCTCGCGATCGTCCTGGCCGCCGACGGCGACGAGGGGCTCGGCGTGCGCTGGCGGCTCGCGGTCGCCGGCGTCGACCGCCTGCTCGCCGACGCGGGCCTGGACGTCGCGACCCGGCGGGCGGCGGTGCGGCGCTGGCGGGACGGGTTCGTCGCGGAGCACGGCCCGACCGGCGACAACGCGAAGCAGAACGCCGGCAAGCTGTTCCGCACCGAGCGCGCGGCGCTGGAGGCGCTGCTCGACGGGCAGACCGACGACCCGCGGACAGCGGCCGGCCTGGCCGCGCTGGACCGGCGTTCGACGGCGGTCGGGGCGCTGGTCGCCGGGCTGCCGGAGGACGCGTTGCAGAGCCTCTGCCACATGTACGTCAACCGCCTGCTCCGCGCGGCCCAGCGGACCCAGGAGCTGGTCGTGTACGACCTGCTGGACCGCCTCTACGCCGCCCGCATGGGCCGCGCCAAGGCGGCCGGGTGACCACCGGCGACACGGAGCAGCGCGCGGCCGGGCCCGAGGACGTGGCGGGCGCCGAGGGCGTGGCGGGCACCGTGGACGTGGCGGGCACCGACGGCGTGGCGGGCGCCGAGGGCGCGCCGCGCCGCCCCCTGTTCCGCCCCGAGGCGGTCGAGCACCATGCCCGGGGCGCGACCGAACGGCGCATCCTCGACCTCGGCGAACGCCGCACCGCGTGGTTCTTCCGCTTCCTCCTGCTGCTCCTCGCGACCCTGCTGCTGGTGGCGTTCACCGTCCGGGCGGACGAGTCCGCGAAGGGCACCACCACGGTCGTCGGCGACGGCCGGGCGGCGGCGCTGGTGCTGCCGATCGGCGCGCTGCGCCGCCTCGCGCCCGGCCAGCAGGTCCGGGTGACGGTCGACGGGCACCGGGTGTTCGGGCACGTCGCCTCGATCGGCGAGCCGGTCGCCGGCGGGCCTTCCGCGGTCGTCCCAGCGGTGGCGTCGCTGGACGAGCCGCTGCCCCTCGGCGGCGAGGGCCAGGTCGTGGTCCGCATCGGCCGGCACACCCTCGCGCAGCTCTTCCTGGGGCGGCGCGGTGGGTAGGCGGGTGCGGTTCCGCGCGCAGGTCGAGCTGGCCGACTGCGGTGCCGCGTCGCTCGCGATGGTGCTGGAGCTGCACGGCAAGCCGGTGCCGTTCGACGAGGTGCGCACGGTCTGCGGCACGGGCCGCGACGGCACCGACGCGCTGACGCTGATCGAGGCGGCGCGGTACTACGGCCTCGACGCGCGCGGCGTCCGGACCGAGGTCGAGGACCTCGAAGCACTGCCCGCCGGAACGATGCTGTTCTGGGACCTGAGCCACTTCGTGGTGCTGGACCGGGTGCGCCGCAACACCCTCGAGATCGTCGACCCCGCGCTCGGCCGGCGGATCGTCCGGATGGACGAGGTCCGCCGGTCGTACTCCGGCGTCGCGCTGCTGCTCGAACCCGGACCCGAGTTCGTGTCCGGCGGGCGGCGCAAGCACGGCATGTGGCGGCACGTCCGCCCGCTGCTCGAACAGCGCACCGCCCTGCGCCGCGCGGTCACCACGTCGTTGCTGATCCGCGTCCTCGCGCTCGGCCTGCCGCTGCTCACCGCGGCCCTCGTGGACCGGGTCGTGCCGACGAGCGACCGCGGCCTGCTCGTCGTCATCGCGGCCTCGCTGGTGTTCGTGGTGCTGTTCCACTTCCTCACGTCGTGGCTGCGTTCGCTGCTGCTCCTAGAGCTGCGGACGCGGGTCGACCTGCGGACCACGCTCGGCTTCCTGGAGCACCTCGTCGCGCTGCCGTACACGTTCCACCTGAACCGTTCCTCCGGCGACCTGATGATGCGGCTGCGCAGCAACTCCGTCGTCCGCGAGCTGCTCACGACGACGACGCTGTCGGCGCTGCTCGACGGCGCGTTCGCGACGCTGTACCTCGTCCTGCTCGTCGGGCTGTCGCCGCCGCTCGGGCTGCTCGTCCTCGGGCTCGGCGTCCTGCAGGTCGTCGTACTCCTGCTGTCCCGCAGGGCGACGCAACGCCTCGCGTCCGAGGGGCTGCGCGCGGAGGCGCGGTCGCAGGGGTACGCGTTCCAGCTCCTCGCCGGCATCGGGACCTTGAAGTCCTCCGGTACCGAACGCCGCGCGGTCGACGAGTTCTCCCGGCTGTTCACCGACGAGCTCGACGTCGCGCTGCGGCGCGGGCGGCTCAGCGCGCTGGTCGACTCGCTCACCGGGGCGTTGACCGTCGGCTCGCCGCTCGTCGTCCTCGCCGTCGCGGGCTACCTCGTCCTCGACGGCTCCGTCTCGCTCGGCACCGCACTCGCCGTCAACGCCCTCGCCGTCGGCTTCCTCGGCCCGCTCGCGACGCTGGTGACGACCGGCCTGTCGATCCAGGTGCTGACGTCGTACGTCGAACGCCTCAACGACGTGTTCGACTCGCCGCGCGAGCAGGAGGGCGAGGACGTCGTCCCCGCGCCCCCGCTCAGCGGCGCGATCCGCGCGGAGTCGATCTCGTTCCGCTACGCGCCCCTGTCACCCGTCGTCGTCGACGACGTCTCCGTCGACGTCGCGCCGGGCCGCACGATCGCGCTGGTCGGGCGGTCCGGCTCCGGCAAGACGACGCTCGGCCACCTACTGCTCGGGCTGTACCGGCCGACCGAGGGCAGGGTGCTGCACGACGGGCTCGACCTCACGTCGCTCGAGGCGCGGAGCGTCCGGACGCAGTTCGGCGTCGTGACGCAGGACCCGTACCTGTTCGCGACGTCGTTGCGCGACAACATCGCGTTCGGCGACCCCGAGATGTCGCTGGACGACGTCCGCGCGGCGGCCCGGATGGCCTGCGTCGCAGAGGACATCGAGACGATGCCGCTGTCGTACGACACCGTGCTGTCCGACGCGGGCGCCTCGCTGTCCGGCGGCCAGCGCCAGCGCGTCGCGCTGGCCCGCGCGCTCGCGTCGCGGCCGAAGGTGCTGCTGCTGGACGAGGCGACCAGCCACCTCGACGCGGTGACCGAGGCGGCCGTTCATGCCAACCTGATTGACCTCGGCTGCACGACCGTCGTCGTCGCGCACCGGCTCTCGACCGTCGTGCACGCCGACGAGATCCTCGTCGTCGAACGCGGCCGGGTGGTCGAGCGCGGTACGCACGCCGAGCTGCTGAAGCGCAGGGGCCCGTACCACGCGCTGGTCACCGGCCAGCTCTCCGAGCGCGAGCAGGCGGCCCCGACAACACCTCGGGGACGCCGGCCGAAGCCGGCGCCCCCGAAGGCGCGTAAGACGGCGAGCTAGCAGCCGAGCAGCGAGTCCGTGCAGCGCCACGCGGTGATACAGGCGTCGACCTCGCTGGTGCAGTAGAGGCACGAGTCCTTGGTGATGGCGGCGGCGCCGGCGATGCCGTCCAGCTCGGCGCTGGTCAGCTCGACGAGGGTGTCCTTCTTGAGGTTGAGCTTGCGCATGTGCGGGGCTTCCTTTCGAGAGGGGACGTGCTAACAGGTGACCGTCTCGGCGGTGACGCCGGTCAGGCAGTCGCGGGGCAGCGTCCGCAGGCAGGGCAGGCCGGTGATGCAGTCCTGGACCCGGCTGTTGCAGACGTTCTGGCAGGAGTTGCCTGACGCGCCGACGACGCCGTTCAGCTCGGCGGTCGTCAGCTCCGTCAGGGTCTCCTTGTGCAGGTGCAGTCGACGGCGCATGGCCGCCCTCCCGTTGGTGTAGGGGTCAGCAGAGGTTGGTCGGGCAGCGGAGGGTCTCGATGCAGTTCGGCAGGGTGGGGCACTCGACCGGGCCGCTCTGGCACGGGTTCGGGCCGCATGACGCGCCGGACCCGCCGACGACGCCGGCCAGCTCGACCGTCGTCAGCTCGGTGAGCGTCTCCTTGGCGAGGCGCAGGGTGCGGCGCATCAGATCGTGGTGACGCAGTGCTGCGGGTCGCTGACACAGGCCCGGATCGGCAGCGTGGGCGGCGCCCAGCCACCGACGACGGCGGTCAGCTCCTCGACGGTGAGCTCGGTCAGGGTCTCCCGGGTGAGGCGGAGGGTGCGCATAGGGGTTCTCTCCTCGGGTCGTGGGACGCGAACGCGGGGCGCCCGGTTCAGGGACGCCCCGCGCGCGAGGTCTCTAGTTGGTGGTCGTCGTACCGGTGAAGCAGCCGTCCAGCGTCGGGATGCAGCGGACGCCGGTCAGGCACTCGGCGAAGTCGCTCTGCGGGCCGAGACAGTCCTTGACGGCGCAGGACTGACGGCCGGTGGCGCCACCCACGACGTTGACGAGCTCGGAGGTCGAGAGCTCGGCGAGGGTCTCCTTCTTGAGGTTCAGCTTGCGCATTGCGGGGGGTCCTTTCGATGAGGGGCTAGCAGGACGTCTGCCCGTGAGCGGGGCCTCCTTCGACGGAACGGCCCCGGCTCCTGCCGCGCGCGTAGGGGATCATCGGACTTCCCCTACGGAAGGACCCGTCGTGACCACGCTGGCCCGCGAGATGTGGACGCTGTACGAGCCGGTGCACGCGGTCGCCTACTTCGCCCCGGAGTCGCTGGCGGCGTTCGAGGCCGCGGGCCTGCGAGGCTTCTGGCGCGGCTACTTCGCGGGGCGCGCGGCGCCGTTGGGCGCGGTCGGGCCGCTGCCGGTGATCGCGGCGTTCCACGGGTTCGCGCCGGCGATGGTCGAACGCGCGTTCCCCGACGTGTGGACCCGCGCCTCGCCCGAGGCCGTGTGGGAGGCCCGCGTGACCGGCACCGTCGCCGCGCTGGAGCGGCTGCTCGCGGGCCTCGACGTGGAGGAGGCGGCCGAGCTGCTGTCCCGCGCCGCCGCGGCCGTCGACGTCGCGGGCCGGGTGCTCGGCGCGGCGCACGCGGCCATGCCGTTGCCCCCGGACCCGCTCGGGCGGCTCTGGCACGCGGCGTCGGTGCTGCGCGAGTGCCGGGGCGACGGGCACGTCGCCGCGCTGGTCGCGGCCGACGTGGACGGCTGCGAGGCTCTGGTGTTGCGGACCGGTGACGACATCGCGCGCGAGGACCTCCAGCCGTACCGCGGCTGGACTGACGACGAGTGGGCGGCGGCCACCCTCCGGCTGCGCGCCCGGGGCTGGCTCGACGCGTCCGGCGTCGTGACGGAGGCGGGCCGCGCGGCGCGGGCCGCCGTCGAGGCGGCGACCGACGCGGCGGCAGCCGGGCCGTGGCGCGTGCTGTCGGGGACCCAGGTCGCGCGGCTCCGTACGGTGCTCGAACCGCTCACCGAGGCGTGTTACGCGGCCCTCCCGGCGCGGACTCCGATCGGCCTCCCGCCCCGCTGACGGGCGCCCGAAAATCCGACCCTTGCGGTGACGGGCGCCGGTCGGTACGGTTTGCGTGGTTGCCCATCCATTTCCACGCACGTTCTCGAACGCCCGCGGAGCTGGTCGCGGGCGTTTTCCATACCCGGCACAGGGCCGGGGACGGGACGGCAGCGGTGGCGGCCCGGCTCGCACGTCGCGAGTCAAGATCTGTCCCAGGAGGACAAGGCATGACGCAAGGCACCGTGAAGTGGTTCAACGCCGAGAAGGGCTTCGGTTTCATCGCGCAGGACGGCGGCGGCGCCGACGTCTTCGTGCACTTCTCGGCCATCGTGGCTGACGGCTACCGCTCGCTGGACGAGAACCAGCGCGTGGAGTTCGACATCACGCAGGGCCAGAAGGGCCCCCAGGCGGAGAACG
>JAVEEC010000004.1 GCA_030840645.1 Frankiaceae bacterium | reverse complement strand
GTGCAGACCGTCTACAGCTCGGTCGGGGGCAAGGCCGATCTACTCAAGCAGGCTGTCGACGTCGCGGTCGTGGGCGACGACGCTCCGGTACCGATGATGGATCGGCCCGACATCCGGGCGATCGCGGCGGAGCCCGGCGGTAGGCGCAAGCTGGAGATGTTCGCCGCACACCTCGCCCAGGTGCAGGACCGGACCGCCCGGCTGATGCGCGTGCTGCAGGTCGCGGTCGACTCGGACGAAGCGGTCGAGGATCTGCGCCGGACACTGCTGGCGCAGCGCCGGCAGGGCATGCGGGCCTTCGCGGGCGACCTCAGGACACGACGGTTGCTCCGGCCGGGGATCACAACGGAGCGGGCGGCCGACATCCTGGTCGGCCACATGGACGCCGCGCACTACCTGACCTTCCGTGCGGACCTGGGCTGGTCGGCCAGGGACTACCAGCGGTGGTACGTCACGGTGACCGCGGCGGCGATCCTGCGCGAGCCAGTCGCCAGTAGCTGATCGTCAGGCCGGGCCGATGAGGGTGGCGACGATGGCAGCGGACAGGCCGACGAGCGGCAGCCCGCCGCCTGGGTGCGCCGACCCGCCGACCAGGAACAGCCCGGGCACGGGCGATGCGTTGGCCGGCCGGAGGAACGCGGCCTGGGCGCCGTTGGACGACGTGCCGTAGATGGCCCCGCCGGGGGAGCGGGTGGCGCGCTCGAGATCGGCGGGGGTGCGCACCTCACGCCACAGCACCCGATCGCGCACGTCCAGCCCACGCGACGCCATCACGGCGAGCACCTGGTCGGCGTACGACGACGCGAGCCCGTCAGCGTCCCAGTCGACCCCGCCCGGGCTCGCGCCGTGTCGCGGCGCGTTGACCAGCACGAACCACGACTCGTGGTCGTCGTCCGGTCGCAGCGCCGGGTCATCGGGTGCGCTGATGTAGACGGTCGGCTCCTCGACCGGCCGGGCCCCGCCACCGCGGCTGCCGAACACCGAGTCGAACTCGCGGTCGTAACGGTCGACGTCCGGGAACAGCACCGTGTGATGCGCAAGGCCTGGCGTCCGGCCGCGCAGTGCGAGCAAGAGCACGAACCCCGACAGCGACGGCGTCGCACGATGCAGCCGACGACGCGCTCGTCCCGCCACGTTGCCCGGGAGCAGGTCGTCGTACAGGTGCGAGGCGTCGGCGTTGACCACCACGACGTCCGCCGCGACCAGCTCGCCGTCCTCGAGCTGGACCCCGGTCGCGCGCCCACCCTCGACGACGACACGCGCCACGGCCGCTCCGGTGCGCAGCCGCACGCCTCGCAGCAGCGCCCGGTCGAGCACCGCTTCACCAAGTCGACGCAGGCCGCCGGGGATGTACCACGCGCCGAACGTCTGCTCGACGTACGGGACGACCGACAACGCCGCCGGGGCCCGCCGAGGGTCCGACCCGGTGTAGGTCGCGTAGCGGTCGAGGAACATCCGCAGCCGCGGGTCGCGCAGGTAGTGCCGGCCCACCCCGCGCAACGTGCGCCACGGCGCGACGGTGCGGATGTCGTCCGTACGGCGAGCAAGGCGCAGCAAGTCGCGACCACCGGCCAGCGGCGACTCCAGGAACGGCCCGCGAGTCACCTGCCACACCGCGTGCGCGCGGTCGAGGAACCGGTCCCAGTCGTCGCCCGCCCCGACGCCGAGCCCTTCGTCGAGCGCGGTGTGCAGCCGGGCCCGCGACGCGTTGGGCACGTCGAGCCAGGTCACGTCGTGCCCCTCGACTGCGGGGAAGCGGTAGCGCGCGCCCGGGTCGACCGGCACCAGCTCGAGCGACTCCTCGAGCGGCTTCCCGGTCTTGATGAAGAGGTCGCGGTAGACCGCCGGCAGGGTCAGCAGCGAGGGACCGGTGTCGAAGGTGAACCCGTCGCGGTTGAACGTCGCTAGCTTCCCGCCCCAGGTCGGCGCCTGCTCGTAGATGACGACGTCGTGCCCGAGGGTCCCGAGGCGGGCGGCGACGGCGAGGCCACCCATGCCGGCCCCCACCACTGCCACCCGTGCCACGGCTGGAGCCTAGGTCGCCGGCCCGCCAGCACCGCTCAACGGTGCGCCTGGGGAACCAGCGGCGGCCGGGCGTAGTTGTCGCTCTTGGGCCCAGCCCCCAGGACCACCCAGGACCCGCCAGGGTCGCCTCGGCCAATCCGGCCGGGTCCGCGGCGGAGAATCGACGACATGAGCGACGAGACGACCGGCCCGGAGGGCAACCTCCGCAGGCGCCCCCTGCTGGGCGCACTCGCCGGCCTGCTCGCCGCTCTCGCCGCGCTCGCCGCCGCCGAGCTGGCTGCCGTCTTCGTCCGGCCCGAGTCCGCCCCGGTCATCGCGGTCGGCGAGAGCGTGATCGATGCGACACCGACGTGGCACAAGGAGTGGGCGATCCGCCACTTCGGCACCAACGACAAGCCGGTGCTGATCGGTTCGATCCTCGTCGTGCTCGTCCTGCTCTCGCTAGTGACCGGCGCGATCGCCGTGCGGCACCGGTCG
>JAVEEC010000037.1 GCA_030840645.1 Frankiaceae bacterium | reverse complement strand
GACGTCTGGGAGAGCGCGGACGCGTTCCTGGCGATCCTGCCGGTCGTGAAGACCGCGTGGGCGACGGTCGGCGTGGACTTCCCCGACCCCGTCTTCTGGCCGGTACGGCACCTCGAACGATGAGCCTCGTCTGGTACGCCGCCTACGGCTCCAACCTGCTGCGCGCCCGCTTCCTCACCTACCTCGAGGGCGGGTCGTTCGAGGGCGGGCCGCCCGAACGCGGCTGCGCCGACCCGTCCCCGCCGCGCGACGAGGCCGCCATGACGATCCGGCACCGCCGGTACTTCGCGTACGAGGCGGCCCGCTGGGGCGGCGGGGGCGTGGCGTTCGTGGACCCGTACGTCCCCGGCACGACGCTGGGCCGCGCGTACCTCATCACCGACGAGCAGTTCGCCGACGTGCTCGCCCAGGAGAACGGCTGGCCCGACCGCACCCCGGTCGACCTCGGCTGGTACCGCTGCGTCCTCGGCATGGGTGAGCACGACGGCGTCCCCGTCCGCACCATCACCTCGCTCGACCGCGGCCCGCTACGCGCGGCGGCCCCGGCGTACCGCGACGTCATCCGGCGCGGCGAGGCCGAGACGGCGGCGCTGCCCGCATGGGACTGAGAGAGGCGACGACCGAGGGGTACGCGCCGTTCGGCGACTGGCGCACCTGGTACCGCGTCACCGGCACCCTCGACCCGGACGCGGAGCAGGCGCCGGTGGTCGTGCTGCACGGCGGCCCCGGCGCCACCCACGACTACCTGCTCACCGTCGCCGACCTCGCCGACGGGGGCCGCGCGGTCGTGCACTACGACCAGCTCGGCAACGGCCGCTCCACCCACCTGCCCGAGCGCGGCGCGGACTTCTGGACCGTCGAGCTGTTCGTCCGCGAGCTGGCGAGCCTGCTCGACCACCTCGGCTTCGCCGGGCGCTTCCACGTCGTCGGCCAGTCGTGGGGCGGCTTCCTCGCCCAGGAGCACGCGCTGACCCGCCCGCCCGGCCTGCGCGGGCTGGTGCTCGCCGACACGGCGGCGTCGTTCCCGATGTTCGTCGAGGCCGCCAACACGCTTCGCGCCGAGCTGCCGCCCGGCGTCGACGACACGCTGCGCCGGCACGAGGAGGCGGGCACCACCGACGACCCGGAGTACGCCGCCGCCTGCCAGGTCTTCTACGACCGGCACGTCTGCCGCGTCGTACCCAACCCGCCCGAGGTCGCCGCGTCGTTCGGCGCCATCGAGACCGACCCGACCGTCTACCACACGATGAACGGCCCGAGTGAGTTCCACGTCATCGGCTCCATCAAGGACTGGCAGGTGCTCGACCGGTTGGCCGAGATCCGCTACCCCACGCTGATCCTCAGCGGCCGCTACGACGAGGCCACGCCCGACGTCGTCCGCCCGCTGCACGACGGCATCGCCGGCAGCGAGTGGGTGGTCTTCGAGGAGTCCAGCCACCTGCCGCACGTCGAGGAGCGCGAGGGCTGGATACGGACGGTGGAGGAGTTCCTGCGCCGGTGCGACCAGCCCGGCTGAACGCCGCGCCGGTGGCGCCGGCTACCGCTCCGCCGCGCGCAGCTCCTCGGGCAGCGGGACCTGCGCGGTCACCGAGCGCACCACGTCGCCGGACAGGTCGTGCACCCGGACGCCGGAGCGCCTGGCCACCTTGCGTAGCCGCTCGAACGCGTCGCGCGGCGCCAGCGCGAGCCGTTCCGCGAGCACGCCGATCGCCTGCTCCACGGTGACCCGCGCGGCGAGCGCGTGCTCGAGCTGGGTCACCGCCAGCCGCAGCCGCCCGACCTCGTCCAGCGGCTCCTCCGGCTTGCTCGGCCGGCCGCCCGGCGCGAGGTCCTCGCGGAGCAGGTCGGCGAGCACCATCGCGGTCGTCAGGTCGTCCAGCTCGTCGGTGCCGCGCACCTGCCAGCCGTCGGGCGTACGCCGGATCACCACGTCGTCGGCCTCGGTGACGTGCGCGGCCACGATCGACGCGAGCTCGCGCAGCACGCCGACCGCCGCCTCCGACACCGGCACCGACGAACGGTCGATGCCGCAGAGCGTGCCGACCACCGTGCCGTCGGCGAGCCGGATCGGCACCCCGACGTACGACGTGATGCCGAGCCGCTCGCGGATCGGCGCGTCCGCGTACGCCGCGTCGGAGGCCGCGTCCGACGTCCAGGGCGGCCCGCCGTCGAGCATCCGGTGGCAGAACGAGTCGACCCGGTCGCTCGTCAGGCCCTCCGTGAGACCGGGCCAGGAGCCGTGCACGCGGTCGAAGCGGAACGTGGTGTCGTCGAGTCCCCCGATGAACACGACCTCCATCCCCAAGAGGGTGGCGGCCGTCGACAGCGCGGCGTCGATCGCCGGGTGCCGCAGCGAGGGGGTCATGCGGGGGCCTTCCGTCGGGGGCGGACAGATCGTCCCGCACCGCCGCGCCGCGCGGTAGGGAAACCGCGCGAATCGCTCAGGCGGAGCGCGCCAGCTCGGCGACGATCTCCGCGGGGCTCGGGTTCGTCAACGCCTCTCCGCTGGG
>JAVEEC010000013.1 GCA_030840645.1 Frankiaceae bacterium | reverse complement strand
GCCGCTCGAGCCGCGCGCTGGCCGCGCGCCACCCGACCCCGCAGGACGTCGACGGCGACGAGATCCTCAACCAGTTCGACAACTGCCCGACGGTCAAGAACGGCAGCCAGCTCGACACCGACCACGATGCGGCGGGCGACGCCTGCGACGAGGACGACGACGCGGACGGCGTCCCGGACACGAGCGACAACTGCCGCATCGACCCCAACCCGGGCCAGGAGGACACCGACGCCGACGGGTTCGGCGACGCCTGCCCGCCGATCGACTCCGATGGCGACGGCCGCATCGACGACGACGACAACTGCGACCTCGTCGCCAACCCCGATCAGCAGGACATCGACGGCGACGACAAGGGCGACGCGTGCGACCGCGACCGCGACGGCGACGGCTTCGACGACCCCTACGACAACTGCCCCGACGTCTACAACGTCGAGCCCACCGACACCGACGGCGACGGGTACCTCAACGACCAGCCCGACGCGGACGGGGACGGCGTCGGCACGGCGTGCGACCCCGACGAGGCCACCGTCGCGGCGCCCACGGCCACGGCCACGCCGGCCGGGCCGCCGGCCCCCGCGCCGCTGGAGGCATCCGCCACCACCGCGCGGCGTCAGCGCGCATCCGTCGCCGGCCGAGGGCCGATCGTCACGGTGACGTGCTCCGCCGCCTGCGACGTCGGCGTGGCATTGCATGCGCCCGACGGCCGGGTCCTCGCGAAGGGCGCGGCGCGCCTCGGCGGCGCCGGCCGCACCTACGTCTTCACGCGGTTCCGGAGGCGGATCAGCGCGCGCACGCGAGCGGTGCTCGTGGCGACGTGCACCCCCCGCGGCGGGGGAGCGGAAACGGTCATTAAGCTGACCTTTAGGTTGGTTCCCTGACCGAGGGGTGATTGCATGCAGCGTCACATCGTGCTCGCTTCATAGGGGGAAGTCGTGCGTCAATCCATCGTCGTCGTCCTGGCGGCCTGCCTCGTCACCGTGGCTGCCGCACCGTCCGCTCACGGTCGCAGCACCCAATCGCGACCGTGGGTGGCGGCGTCCGACGATGGATCCACCGCGCCGGCGCTCCGGGCCGAGGAGCCCGCCCCGACCGGCCTGCCCCCGGCCGCGGAGAACCTCGAGCTCGTCGGTGAGCTCAGCCCCCAGCACTTCGGCCGCCTCCGCAACGGCGAGATCGCCGACCTCGCCGTGCACAAGGGCTACGCCTACCTGAACTCCTGGGATTCGACAGCCTGCAACCGTGGCGGCGTCTACGTGGTCGACATCCGCGACCCGGCGCACCCTGAAGAGGTTTCCTACATCCCGCCGATCCAGCCCTTCTACCACGGCGAAGGCGCGCACGCGATCAGCATGGACACACCGCAGTTCAAGGGCGACCTGCTGGCCGTCAACGACGAGACGTGGGGCTCCAACCTCGCCAACACGTGCGGCCCGCCGGACCTCACCGGGGGCGGGTTCGACCTCTACGACGTGACGGACCCGACGCATCCGAAGGTGCTCGTCCAGGGCGCGGGCGACCGCGACGCGGGCACCCCCGACGACACGAGCGACGACACCGCGCGCGGCAACTCCTTCCACTCGGTGTTCGTCTGGCAGGCCGGCCCGCGGGCGTACCTGGTCGCCTCGGACAACATCGAGCTCACCGACGTCGACATCTTCGACATCACCGATCCGAAGCACCCCGTTCAGGTCGGCGACTTCGACCTTGCGGAGATGTTCCCGCAGATCCTCGACGGCGAGCAGTCCAACGGCGGCGCCGTCTTCAACCACGACATGATCGTCAAGAAGATCGGTGACCGCTACCGCCTCCTCGCGTCGTACTGGGACGCCGGCTACGTGCAGCTCGACGTGACGGACCCCGCGCACCCGGTCTATGTCACCGACACCACCTTCAGCGCCGAGGACCCGCTGTTCCCGGGGAGCGGGCTGACGCCCGAGGGCAACGCGCACGAGGCGGAGTTCTCGTTCGACAACCAGTTCTTCCTGGCCGCCGACGAGGACTTCGCGCCGTTCCGAGCCGGAGCGTTCACGATCGACGGGGCCGAGTTCCCGGCCGCGGGGGTCAGTGGCGGGGCGTCGGCCGCGTCGCTGCCGGACCACACGCTGAACGGCCCGACCTACTACGGCGGCTATGGCTGCAACGAGTCCGCTCCGATCCCGACGCGGGCCAGCATCAACCCGGTGCTGGCACCCGGCGAGGAGGCGATCATCGTGCTCCAGCGCGGTCCGGTCGACGATCCCGCCGCGCCGGACCCGGAGGTGGCGTGCTTCCCGGGTGAGAAGGCGCGCAACGCCATCGCGGCAGGCTGGGACGCCGTGCTCCTGACCAACCGGCATCTCGGCTCGGAGGACTTGGACGAGCCGTACTGCGGGGCGGGCGACTTCGAGGACCAGGTGATCGTGACGCTCTGCACGACCCACGCCGGCTTCCACGAGATCTTCGGCATCACCGACGACGACTTCTCGCTGCCTGTGCCGGAAGGCCACCACCCGGCGCTCGGCACGGCCGGCAAGAAGGTCCGGGGCGAGTCGGAGCTCGACGGCTGGGGCTACGCGCATCTGTACGACGCCAAGACGAGCGAGCTGCTCGACTCGTACGCCATCCCCGAGGCGCTCGATCCCCGCTTCGCGTTCGGCTTCGGCGACCTGACGATCCACGAGTTCGCCACGGACCCGACCGAGCCGCTGGCCTACGCCGCGTACTACGGCGGCGGGATGCGCGTGTTCCGGTTCTCGCGGGCGGACGGGCTCGTGCCGACCGGCAAGTTCATCGACGACGACGGGAACGGGTCGAACTTCTGGGGCGTGGAGCAGTTCACGGGCTCCGACGGCGAGCGGTACATCGCCGGCTCGGACCGTGACTTCGGGCTCCAGATCTTCCGCTACACGGGGCCGGGCGCCGCCAGGCCGCCCGCGTGCGCGGACATCGAGGCCACGGCGGCGTTCGATACGCCGGTCGAGATCCCGCTCACCTGCACCGACCCGAACTCCGGGAACGTCCTGACCCTGTCGATCGCGGGCCCGCCGCAGCACGGCACGCTCGGGGCGATCACGGGCGGGAGGGTGGTCTACACGCCCGCGCCCGGTTTCGGGGGCGACGACGCGTTCAGCTACCGCGCGAACGACGGCGCCGCGGACTCGGGGCCGGCGAGGGTGGCGGTCAAGGTGCTCGAGCAGGGCGAGGCCCCGCCACCGGTCGCGATCCGGATACGCCCGGGCCTGGCCGCGTCGCTGCTGCCCAAGAGCGACCCCACGAAGCCGTTCCGCTTCCGGGTGGCCGGCCGGCTGAAGCTCCCGAAGGGCATCCTCCGGGGGGCGGGCTGCGATGGGACCGTCGTCATCACCGCGCGCAGCGGCGGGCGCCGGCTGGCGCGGCGCACCACTGACGTCGGCGGGTACTGCCACTTCGCCGAGCGGGTGAGGCTCCATCGCGCGGGCGACGGCGGCCGGGTCCGGTTCACGGTGTCGTTCCGCGGCAACACGGTCCTGCTGCCGCAGACCGTGCGCCGCAGCGCCCCGTACGGAACGGAGGCCTGACCCCTAGGGGGCTTTCCGCATAGCGAGGACATGGCGGCTCTGACAGCATCGCCGCCATGTCCTCCCCAGTTGTCAGCGCGCGCGGCCTGAGCCGCGTCTACGGAGAAGGCGAGGCCGCGGTGCACGCGCTGCGCGGCGTCGACCTCGACGTCAACCGCGGCAAGCTCACGGCCGTGATGGGCCCGAGCGGCTCCGG
>JAVEEC010000138.1 GCA_030840645.1 Frankiaceae bacterium | reverse complement strand
CGGCGTGCTCGGCGGCCGAGATGACGTTCGACTGCGGGGCGTTGACGACCATCACGCCGGCCTTGGTGGCGGCGGGGACGTCGACGTTGTCCAGCCCGATGCCGGCCCGCGCCACGACCTTCAGCCGGGCCGCGGCAGCCAGCGCCTCGGCGTCGATGGTGGTCGCCGAACGCACGATGACGGCGTCCGCGTCGGCCAGCGCGGGGAGCAGCGCGGCCCGGTCGGCGCCGTCGCAGTGGCGTACGTCGAAGTCGGCGCCGAGCACCGCGAGCGCGCTCGGCGCCAACTCCTCCGCAACCAGCACGACGGGTCGTGTCATGCCCAGAACCCTACCTACCGGTGTGCGCCCCGTTCATCGGGTCACCCGTGCGTCAGTTAGCGCGCGTACCGGAACAACGCCAGCCGTAGTAATTTCCGTTCACACTGACTTCCGCGCATGCGTAATACGTGTGGCCGAACTGCACCGGGTATGTCGATGTCACCAGTGTTGCCGTCGGGGTTCCGGTCACAGAGTAGGTCTGGTAGTTCGTCGCGATGGCGACACAGGACGAGATATTGCATTGCCACAGCTCACTCCCGTACTGCACGAGGTTCGCCGGTACCGACAGACCCGCGCCCTCGACGTACACCCCTCGGCTGGTGCCCGTGACATCGACACAGACGCGCAACGCCGATGCGCCGGAGGTAAGCGTCTGACATGTTGCCTGGTCGGGCGCCGCCGAAGCCGGCAATGCCGCGACCGCGACGAGAGCGAACGTGAGCGAAAGAACAGACAGAACGCGACGCACTGACATCTGAAGAACCCCCGTTTGAATGCACCATCCCAATGACGATGCAGTCACACAATGACATGCATCGGGTGCGTTGTAAACAAGTACTTATTGCGGGTCGCCCAACCCCGGACCACGTCCGCGTGGGCAGCGCGGCCCCAGTCGCAGTGGCGTACGTCGATCGGCGCCAGCTCCTCCGCCACCAGAACGACCGAGCGCGCCCCGCGCGGGAGCCTACGCGAGCGCGGCTACGTGACGTACGCGTCCGCGTAGCCGTTCGACGCGTTGATGGTGAGCGTGCACACGTCGGCGCCGTGCGGGAACGGCTTCCAGTCGGAGCCGTACCCGCCCTCCAGGTGGGCGGAGCCGCTGAGCCGGCAGACGAGGTTGGCGACGCCGTAGCCGTCGACGTCCCACGTGGTCTGCCCGAACTCGCCATCCGGGTTGGCGTCGAGCAGCACGACGCACGACGCCGACCCGTTCGTGGCGTCGATGTCGCAGCCGCCGCGGGCGACCTTCGGCAGGTTCTCGGCGCGCGCCGGGGTGGCGACCGCCACCACGAGCAGCACGGGGGCAAGGGCATGGCGAACAGAGCGACGCATCGGGTCCCCTCCTGCGGCCGCGCTGTCGGCGGCCGGTACGCAGAGCCTGGCCGAAGGTCCCGAAACCGACAAGACGCGTTCGGACTAGTCCTGCTCGATCCAGGACATCAGGCCGCGCAGGCGGGCGCCGACCTCCTCGATCGGGTGGGTCGCGCCGTCCTCGGCGAGCTTCGTGTAGATCGGCCGGCCGGCGTCGTCCTCGGCCACCCACTCGCGGGCGAACTCCCCGCTACGGATCTCGTCGAGGATGCGGCGCATCTCCGCCTTGGTCTCGGCGGTGACGACGCGCGGGCCGCGGGTGTAGTCGCCGTACTCGGCGGTGTCGCTGATGGACCAGCGCATCTTCGCCAGGCCGCCCTCGTACATCAGGTCCACGATGAGCTTGAGCTCGTGCAGGCACTCGAAGTACGCGACCTCCGGCTGGTACCCCGCCTCGACCAGCGTCTCGAACCCGGCCTGCACCAGCGCCGACGCGCCGCCGCAGAGCACCGCCTGCTCGCCGAACAGGTCGGTCTCCGTCTCCTCGGTGAACGTCGTCCGCAACGCGCCCGCGCGGGTGCCGCCGATGGCCTTCGCGTACGACAACGCCAGCGGCAGCGCGCCGCCCGAGGCGTCCTGCTCGACGGCGACGAGGCAGGGCACGCCGCGGCCCTCGACGTACTGCCGGCGGACGAGGTGGCCAGGACCCTTGGGCGCCACCATCGCGACGTCGACGTACGGCGGCGGCGTGACGTAGCCGTACCGGATGTTGAAGCCGTGCGCGAAGAACAGCGCGTCGCCCTCGCGCAGCGTCGGCTCGATGGCCGTCGTGTACAGCGCCCGCTGCGCGGTGTCCGGCGCGAGCACCATGACGAGGTCGGCCTCAGCGCATGCCTCGGCCGGCGTCAGGACGCTCAGCCCTTCAGCCTCGGCGGCAGCCCGCGACTTCGACTGCTCAGGCAGACCGATCCGCACGTCGACCCCGCTGTCGCGGAGGGAAAGCGCGTGCGCGTGTCCTTGCGACCCGTAGCCGAGTACGGCGACCTTGCGGCCCTGGATGAGCGCGAGGTCCGCGTCGTCGTCGTAGAACATCTCTGGGCCGCCGGCGGTGCCGGCACTGGTGGACGGGGACATGGCTATGCGGTCCTCTCGACAGGGCGCAACGAGTTGCGATCGGTGATGGATCGGGAGCCGCGGCCGACCGCGACCATCCCGGACTGGACGAGCTCCTTGATGCCGAACGGCTCCAGGACGCGGATCAGCGCGTCCAGCTTGTCGGCCGTGCCGGTCGCCTCGATGGTGACG
>JAVEEC010000145.1 GCA_030840645.1 Frankiaceae bacterium | reverse complement strand
CAGCGTTGCGGTGAGGCGGTCGCTGGCTTGTGCGATCGCGTCGGTCGTGGTGTGGGCAGTCGCCTCGAGGCGTTCGAGCAGGTCGCCGCCGCGCTCGCCAAGTTGCGAGATCATGGCGTCTCCGGTCTGCCCGAGCGCGCGGGTGATGTGCTCACCCTTTTCCGCGAGCGTCATGGTGATGCGGCGCGAGGCCTCGTTGACCTGCTCGGAGACGAGCTGGCTGATTTGTGAAATGTCCTGACTGAGGTCGAGATGAATGCCGTTGATGGCGTCGCGGATCTGCTCGGCCTGGCCGACCAGCGTGTCGCGCTGGCTGCCGAGATCCTGCAACAGCGCGCGGATGCGCACTTCGTTGTCGTTGTAGGCGTGTTCGAGGGCGGACACCTCGTTGGCGACCAGCGTTTCGAGTTCGGCGGCGCGCGCGAGCGCGCGCTCGACGCCGTCGCCCATGGCCGCGACTTCGCGGCGGATGGCCTGGCCGACCGTGACGATCGACTCACGCGCGACCGTCTCGGGCTCCGCCAGCCGCATGGCGACCTCGGCCATGGACTGTGCGATCAGGCGCATTTCCTGCGACCGCACCGCCACGTGGGCGAGTACATAGAACAGCGCGATCGGGGCCAGGAAGATGAGCCCGAGCACCGCCAGCACCGGCGCGGTAAGGCCGGAAGGTCCGAGCGCCGACTGCAGTTCCGGGAGATAGAGCCAGCCCAGTCCGAGGCCTGCGATCACCCAGACGCCGGCAAAGACGCTGGCAAGAACATAGGACGTCCGGGCGGGGCGGCGCTGGAGCGCGCGCAGGATCGATCCGATCGATTCCTGGTCGTCATTGGCGGCGGGCCGCCGCAGCGCGCCGGAGTCCTCCGGGCGTCGGATCTCGTCGTCGAAATGATCGTCGGTGGCGCCTTGCTGGGCGCGCAGGCCCGGCCAGGGCGCGTCCACGGTGGTCTCGTCGTGCGGCAAGATCGGTGCCGGCTGCGCGCTTTCAGTCGCGTCTGGCTTGTCGTCCCGGACCTGAAGTGCATCCTGGATCGCCGACAGCGCCGCTTCCGTCGGGTCCTTCATCTTCTTCGGGGTGTTCGCCATATCCGTCGTCGCCTCGTTGTTACGCTAAAACCAGGGCCGCGGCCTGAGCGGCCGCGCCACGAGCGCGTGAGCCTTGAGATCCCTCCGGATCCCCCCTCGGGCAGCCGGCGCCAGGGCACCGCAACAGACATTCAGCCGCCGCTCGGATATCCTATCGGCCTGCTAGACCGAAGGAAACCGGTTGGTAAGGTCTCTTTAATCATCGTTAACGTTTGGGTAACCATGGGCCGGACCGGACGCAGCGGCGGTGATCGTGACTCGGCACGCACTGGGAGCGATTTGTCCGAGCACATTGCGGCCGAGGTGCGGCCGAGCGAGGCGCAGCGCCGATATCTTGAGCGCGGCCTGACCGAGCCCGGCGGCAAGCTTCCGCTGTTCGATCGTGAGGGCCGCGAAGTGCCGAAAAAGACGATCGAATCCTGCATGGCGCACGGCTGGGCGACGCCCTGGACCGCCAATCCGGTGCGGCCGGATTGGCTGGTGTGCCGCTTGACCACAGCCGGTTACCGGGCGCTCGGCGCCGAGCGGCCGAACGGGCTGATCGGTTAAAATGCCAGCCTTCGCGCTAGCTCTCCCTTCACCAAGTTAGGTACGGAGAGACGGATAAGACCCGCCGTTTACTCGGTTTTCGCCGCGCTCGGGCATAAGTCTCCGGACAACGGGCCGAAGAGCCCGCGGAGGCGAAGATGCAGCTTGCTCTGGACACCGTCGAGCGGACGGCGGCCCCACCCCTGGCGCCGGCCGGGCAGACCATCGACCGGGAACACCTGGCGCGCATGACGCTCGGCGACCGGTCGCTGGAAACCGAAGTTCTGGAACTGTTCGATCGCCAGGCCGGCATGCTGCTGACCCGCATGAAGGACGCCGGCGCCAATGTGGTGGCCGCCTTGGCGCATACGCTGAAAGGCTCGGCCCGCGGCATCGGCGCCTGGCAGGTGGCGCAGGCGGCGGAGGCGGTCGAGATGTCGGCGCCGCAGCCCGACCAGGACGTGCTTGCCGCCGCGGTTGAACGGCTTTCGGCGGCGGTGGACGAGGCGAGGGCTGCGATCGCGTCGCTGTTGCCGGTGCACTGATCGGACCCTGCGGCCGCCGCACTTCTTGATCTGGCGCGAGCCAGCGCGAGCGGTTATAGGACGCGCGGCCAAGGCCTCGTCCCCAAAACCCCCGCTTACCCGCAGCGCATGCCCAAAATCACCTTTATCGATCACGCAGGAACCGCCCGCACCGTCGATGCCGATGTTGGCTCGACCGTGATGGAATCCGCCATCAAGAACGGCGTGCCCGGCGTCGAGGCGGAATGCGGCGGCGCCTGCGCCTGCGCCACCTGCCACGTCTATGTGGAAGAGGAGTGGCGCGCGCAGACCGGCGAGCCGTCGCCCATGGAGGAGGACATGCTCGACTTCGGCTATGAGATAAAGCCGAACTCGCGCCTGTCCTGTCAGATCAAGGTGCGCGAGGAGCTTGACGGCCTGGTGGTGCGCACGCCCGAGCGGCAGACTTGAAACGGCGTAGGCCGCGCAAGCAAAAGATCCGCGCCTTCATCTAAGGTGAGAAGCCGCCTCGCAAATAACGGCGGCGGCCAAGCCCATAAAGCATGACCTGAGAGCATGCCCGGCGCCCCTCCATCCGGGCGATTTCCTCTTTTCCTGCCCCGCCGATGCGGCTAAACACGGCGCGCGCTCATTTTCCGGATGCGCATTATTCCGTCCTTTTCCGGTTCCGGGGCCGGCCGCATGCGGCGCCCCGGCTAGCACCCGGCCGACTTCAGGACGAAAATTCAGCAAGGCGTCGCGACGACGCGTGAGGCAGTGGACGTATGACTGAAGCGATCAAGACCGACGTGCTGATCATCGGAGCCGGACCCTGCGGATTGTTCGCGGTGTTCGAGCTCGGCCTGCTCGACATGAAGGCGCATCTGGTCGACATCCTCGACAAGACCGGCGGGCAATGCGCCGAGCTCTATCCGGAAAAGCCGATCTACGACATTCCCGGCGTGCCCTATTGCACCGGCAAGAGCCTGACCGACGCGCTGCTCGCGCAGATCAAGCCGTTCGGCGCGCAATTCCATCTGCAGGAGATGGTGCAGACCATCGAGCGGATCGGCGACCCGCTGTTCCGCGTCACCACCGACCAGGGCAAGGTGTTCGAGGTCAAGGTGGTGGTGATCGCCGCCGGCGGCGGTTCGTTCCAGCCCAAGCGTCCGCCGATCCCCGGCATCGAGGCCTATGAGGAGAAATCCGTCTTCTATGCCGTGCGCAAGATCGAGCAGTTCCGCGACAAGCGCATCCTGATCGTCGGCGGCGGCGACAGCGCGCTCGACTGGACGCTCAACCTCGCGCCGGTCGCGAGCCATCTCACGCTCTTGCACCGGCGCGATCAATTCCGCGCCGCGCCCGACAGCGTCAACAAGATGATGGCGCTGGTCGGCGAAGGAAAGATCGACTTCGTGCTCGGCCAGGTGTCGGCGCTGGAAGGCGACAACGGCCAGATATCAAAGGCCGTGGTCAAGACCAATGACGGCTCCGACTTCCACATCGCCTGCGATGCGCTGCTGCCGTTCTTCGGGCTGACCATGAAGCTCGGCCCGGTCGCCGACTGGGGCATCGAGATGAAGGACAACGAATATATCCCGGTCGACACCTCAACGTTCGAAAGCAACGTGCCGGGCATTTTCGCCATCGGCGACATCAACTGGTATCCGGGAAAATTGAAGCTGATCCTGTCGGGCTTCCACGAAGGCGCGCTGATGGCGCAGAAGGCGCACCGCTACGTCTATCCGGACAAGAAGCTGGTGTTCCAATACACGACGTCCTCCACCAGCCTGCAGAAGAAGCTCGGCGTGAAATGAGCGCCAGCGCAGCGCGCCGGCGATCTCTTCTTCGCTCATTCCCGCGTCAGCGGGAATCCAGGATTTCTTGTTGAACCGGGGCCCCGGCTCGCGCGGGGACGAGCGGAAGATTCTGCTCACGCTGCAACGACGTCACTCTTGATCGAGAAGTTCGGCCGCGCGGCCGCGCGGCCGCGCGATCCAAGCGAGTTTCATATCACATCCTGAAACTGGACTTTCTTGCGCCACAGATCGCGGGAATCTCCGTTGCCGCGCGAGTTCCATCGACCTTCCGATTGCATCCGATCGCGCTCGCCTCCTAGGGTACCTCCCGATGTAAACGCGGCGGAAGGACCACGCGGCGGTGTAACGCCGCGGGACGGGTAAAGTGATGTCATTGGCGTATGGTCGGGTAATATGCAGCAGCGCGCGCGGCCGGCGGGCGGCGCTGCTCGCCGGCACGGCGCTGGTCGCGGCGGCTTTTGCGATGGCGCAAAGCTCGCCGGCTTGGGCGGTTAATTACGATGTGGCGAACGAGGCACAGCTTCGCACCGCACTGACGAGCGCCGCGAACGGCGACACCATCACGTTCCAGAACAACATTACGGTGACGGCAGGGGGCGGCGGCGACCTGCCGGCGGTGGTGAGGAGCGTCACGATCATCGGCAACAGCCACACGTTGAGCGGCAACGGCGAGAACCGCGCCCTATTCGTCTACAGCGGCACGGTCGCGATCAACGACCTCACCATCACCAACACCCTGGCGCAGGGCGGCAGCAGCGGTTTGGGCGGCGGTGGCATGGGAGCGGGCGGCGGCCTGTTCGTCGCGCCCGGCGCCAATGTCACCATCACCAATGTGTCGTTCAGCTCGAACACGGCGCAGGGAGGCAATTCCACCGCCTCCGCCTCCAGCGGCGGCGGCGGCGGGCTCGGCGGCAACAGCGGCTCCAGTTGCTGCAATCCCGGCGGCGGTGGCGTCGGCAACCGCGCGACGGGGGGCGGCGGCTCCACTTTCCCCGGCGGCAACGGCGGTCAGCCGGGCATCGTCACCGGCGCGGCAGCGGGCGGCCCGGGCGGCGAAGGTGGTGCCGGCGGGGCCAACGGCGGGGGCGGTGGCGGCGGCTCCGGTTCCCCCGGCGGCGGCGGCGGTGTCGGCGGGGGCGGCGGCGGCTTCGTCGATGGCAGGTTTGCCGGCGCGGGCGGCTTCGGCGGGGGCGGCGGGGGCGGCGGCACCTTCAACGGCGTCGGCGGCTTCGGCGGCTACGGCGGCGGCGGCGGCAGCGGCTTCAGCGTCGGCGGCGGCGGCGGCTTCGGCGGCGGCGGCGGCAGCCGCCTCTTCGGCGGCGGCGGCGGCGGCGCGGGCGGCTTCGGCGGGGGCGCGGGCGGCAGCTTCGGCGCCTTCGGCGGGGGCGGCGCCGCCATGGGCGGGGCGGTGTTTGTGGCCAAGGGCGGCTCTCTCACTGTCAACGGCAGCGGCACCAGCTCCTCCGGCGTCAACCCGCTCATCGCGGGCACCGGCTTCGAGAGCGGCTCGACTTTCGGCTCCGGCTTCTTCGTGCAGGGCTCGAACCTCACCTTCGGCACCGGCACCTACACGATCGCGAACAACATCGCCGACCAGAACGGCTCCGGCGGCTCCGCCGCGTCCGACGGCCTCGGCGGCACCGGCGGGGCGAGCTCGATCACCAAGTCCGGCAGCGGCACGCTGACACTGTCGGGCGCCAACACCTATTCGGGCGGCACCAACCTGAACGCCGGCGCGATCAGCGTTTCGGCCGACGGCAATCTCGGCGCCGCCTCCGGCGCGCTCAATTTCAATGGCGGTACGCTCCAGGTCACCGGCACGACCTTCACCTCGACCGCGCGCACCATCAACTGGGGCGCCGGCGGCGGCGGCTTCGACATCGCCAATGCGGCGAACACCTTCACGGTGAACCAGGCGCTGGGCGGGACCGGCGGTCTCACCAAGCTCGGCGCCGGCACGCTGACGCTGACGGCCGCCAACACCTATAACGGCGGCACTGCTATCAATGCCGGCACGCTGTCGGTCTCGTCCGATGCGAATCTTGGCAACACGAGCGGCGGCCTCACCTTCTCGGGCGGCACGTTGCAGACCACGGCCAACATCGCTTCTGCGCGCGCCATCACGCTCGACACGGCCGGCACGATCAACACCGGTGCGGCGACGACGTTGACCCTCAGCGGCGTGATCGCCGATGGCGGAGGCGCCGGCTCGCTCACCAAGAGCGGCGCTGGCGCGCTGGTGCTGACGGCGAACAACACCTACACCGGCACGACCACCATCTCCGCCGGGACGCTGCAGCTCGGCAACGGCGGGACCACCGGCGCGGTCGCGGGCAATGTGACGAACAACAGCGTGCTGGCGGTGAACCGCAGCGACACGCTCACCTTCGCCGGCCTCATCTCCGGCAGCGGCGCGTTCCAGCAGAATGGCAGCGGCACCACCGTATTCACCAAGGACAACACCTACACCGGCGGCACCACCATCACCGCCGGGACGCTGCAGCTCGGCAATGGCGGCACCACCGGCGCGGTCGCGGGCAATATGACGAACAACAGCGTGCTCGCGGTGAACCGCTCCAACACCTTCACCTATGGCGGGGTGATCTCCGGCACCGGCGCGTTGCAGCAGAACGGCAGCGGCACCACGGTCCTGACCAACACCAACACCTATTCCGGTGGCACATTCCTCAACGCCGGCACGCTGAGTGTCGGCGCCGACAGCAATCTCGGCCTGGCGAGCGGCGCGCTGACCTTCGACGGCGGCATTTTGCAGGTCACCGGGGCTGCCTTCACCTCGACCGCGCGCACCATCAACTGGGGCGCGGCGGGAGGCGGCTTCGACATCGCCAATGCGGCGAACACCTTCACGGTGGGCCAGACTCTCGGCGGCACTGGCGGCCTCAGCAAGCTCGGCGCCGGCACGCTGGTGCTGACGGCGAACAACACCTACACCGGCACGACCACCATCTCCGCCGGGACGCTGCAGCTCGGCAACGGCGGGACCACCGGCGCGGTCGCGGGCAATGTAACGAACAACAGCGTGCTCGCGGTGAACCGCTCCAACACCTTCACCTATGGCGGGGTGATCTCCGGCAGCGGCGCATTGCAGCAGAACGGCAGCGGCACCACCGTCCTGACCAACATCAACACCTATGCCGGCGCCACCACCATCAATGCCGGCGTGCTGCAGGTCGATGGCTCGATCGCGAGTTCGAGCCTGACCGGCATCAACACCGGCGGGACGCTCGCGGGCGCCGGCACCGCCGGCAATGTCAACGTCAACAATGGCGGCAGCTTCGCGCCCGGCACGCCGGGAGCGCCCGGCAGCGCGATGACGCTCGGCGGCAACCTCGCCTTCCAGTCGGGCGCGCATTATGTCGTGCAGCTCAATCCGGCCGCCACCACCATGGCGAACATCGCCGGCACCGCCACGCTGACCGGCGCCGACGTGCAGGCGATCTTCTCAGCCGGCAGCTATGTGACGCGCAACTACACCATCCTGCATGCCGCAAGCCTCAACGGCACGCAGTTCACCGGTGTCGCCGGCAACGTGCCGGCGGGCTTCGGCGCCCGCCTGAGCTACACCGCGACCG
>JAVEEC010000115.1 GCA_030840645.1 Frankiaceae bacterium | reverse complement strand
GCAGGCGCGGACGCCTTCGTGCGCCTTGGCGATCGGCTTGAGCGTCGCGCCAGTGGGTCGGGTGCCCGAGGCCATGCAATCCTCCACGCGAGTACGGAACGGCGTTCGGCATACTAGGGACGCTGGGGGCCAGCG
The DNA here is from genome assembly GCA_030840645.1 of Frankiaceae bacterium. Classification (GTDB taxonomy): domain Bacteria; phylum Actinomycetota; class Actinomycetes; order BP-191; family BP-191; genus BP-191. Next base: position 43,269 of record JAVEEC010000115.1, on the reverse strand, counting down.
TCAACGAAAGCCCAGGTCAGCGCGGTGCCGCGGCGCCCCACCTACCCCGTTGTGTGCGGGATCTGCGGGCCCTAGCCCGGCAGATCCCGCACCCGACGCGGTCAGGCCTCCCGGCCCTCGTACTCACCGCCGTGCGCGGCGGCGAGTGCCACGAGCCACCCCTCGGCGCCGGCCACGCCCACCGGCTCGCCGGCGCGCACGATCCACGTGTAGCCACCGTCGGCGGTGTCGAGCGTCACGCCGTACCCGGCCGCGCGGGCCCGCGCGGCGACCGCCTCGGCGCCGGCCGGGTCGCGGACGAGCAGCACGTGCGTCCCGCCGACGGCCGCCCCGGCGGCCGGGTGCGGCGCCGCGGCAGGCGGCGGCGCGGCCCTACGTCGCCGGAACGGCACCGAGGCGCATCCGTGCGGGTGGCGCGGCCGCGAGCGGGATCAATGGACGTCCCAGGTGTCCGCGCTGTGCAGCAGCGCCATCAGGTCACCGGTGCCCTTGGTCGCCGTCGCGGCCGTCACCTGGCGGTCCATCTCCTCGCCGTACGACGTCCGCACGACGTCGCGGAAGATGCCGAGCGGGGTCGCCGACGACGGTCCGTGCGCGAGCCGGGACAGGGCGAACGCGAGGCCGGGGTTCTCCGAGTGTTCGTCGTGGACGAGCAGCGCGGCCTCGCCGACGTCCGCGACGTCCACGACCTCGCAGTTGCCGCCGTGGCCCATGATCACGCCGTGCTCGCCGTTCGGGCCGAAGCGGATCGGCTCGCCGTGCTTGAGCCGGATCTGGAACTCGTCGCGGGTGTCGCGGCCGGTGATGTTGAGGAACGCGTTGTCGTTGAAGATGTTGCAGTTCTGGTAGATCTCGACGAACGACGTCCCCCGGTGCTCGTACGCCCGCCGCAGCACCTCGGTGAGGTGCGCCTTGTCGACGTCGAGCGAGCGCGCGACGAACGTCGCCTCCGCGCCGATCGCCAGCGACACCGGGTTGAACGGGTGGTCGACCGAGCCGAACGGCGTGGACTTGGTGACCTTTCCGACCTCCGAGGTCGGCGAGTACTGGCCCTTGGTGAGGCCGTAGATCTGGTTGTTGAACAGCAGGATCTTGAGGTTGACGTTGCGGCGCATCAGGTGCACGAAGTGGTTGCCGCCGATGGACAGCGCGTCGCCGTCGCCGGTGATGACCCAGACGTCGAGGTCGGGCCGCGTCACCGCGAGCCCGGTCGCGACGGCGGGCGCGCGGCCGTGGATCGTGTGGAAGCCGTACGTGTTCATGTAGTACGGGAACCTGCTGGAGCAGCCGATGCCCGACACGAACACCACCTCGTGCGGCTTGCGGTGGAACTCCGGCATCAGCGACTGCACCGCCGCGAGGATCGCGTAGTCGCCGCAGCCGGGACACCAGCGCGGCTCCTGGTCGCTGGTGAAGTCCTTCTTGGTCAACGCGACGGGCGCGTCGTCGAGGGCCGTCATCGGGCCATCTCCTCAATCCGCTCGGCGATCTCGGCGGCGGTGAACGGCCGCCCCATGATCTTGTTGAGGCCCTGCGCGTCCACGAGGAACGTGGACCGGACCATGGTCGAGAGCTGGCCGAGGTTCATCTCCGGTACCAGCACCCGGTCGTAGGACCGCAGCACGTCGCCGGTGTTGGCCGGGAACGGGTTGAGGTGCCGCAGGTGCGCCTGCGCGACGTCGACGCCGTGCGCCCGCGCCTTGCGGCAGGCCGCGCGGATCGACCCCCACGTCGACCCCCACCCGAGGACGAGCAGCCGGGCGTTGCCCGAGGGGTCGTCCACCGACAGCGGCGGGATGTCGTTGGCGATGCCCGCGACCTTGTCGCGCCGCAGCTCGGACATGAGCTGGTGGTTGGCCGGGTCGTAGGAGATGTGCCCGGTGCCGTCGGCCTTCTCGATGCCGCCGATGCGGTGCATCAGGCCGGGCGTACCGGGAACGGCCCACGGCCGGGCCAGCGTCTCGGGGTCGCGGAGGAACGGCCAGAACTCGTCGCCGTGGTTCGGCGTGGTGGTGAAGCGGACCGTCAGGTCCGGCAGCGACTCGGCCTGCGGCAGCAGCCACGGCTCGGCGCCGTTGGCGAGGAAGCCGTCGGAAAGCAGGAACACCGGCGTCCGGTACTTCGTCGCGATGCGGCACGCCTCGATCGCCGCGTCGAAGCAGTCCGACGGCGAGTACGCCGCCACGATCGGGATCGGCGACTCGCCGTGCCGGCCGTACATCGCCTGGAACAGGTCGCTCTGCTCGGTCTTGGTCGGCAGGCCCGTGGACGGGCCGCCGCGCTGGATGTTGACGATGACCATCGGCAGCTCGACAGAGACGGCGAGCGAGATCGTCTCCGCCTTCAACGCCACACCCGGACCTGCCGTCGTCGTGACCGCGAGGGAGCCGCCGAACGCCGCACCGAGGGCCGACGCGGCAGCCGCGATCTCGTCCTCGGCCTGGAACGTCCGCACGCCGAAGTTCTTGTGCTTCGACAGCTCGTGCAGGATGTCCGAGGCCGGGGTGATCGGGTACGAGCCGAGGAACAGCGGCAGCCCGGAGAGCCGCGACGCGGCGACCAGGCCGTACGCGAGCGCGGTGTTGCCGCTGATGTTGCGGTAGGTCCCCGGCTCGGCCTTCTGCGGCCGGACGACGTAGGACGACGCGAAGATCTCCGTCGTCTCGCCGAAGTTCCAGCCGGTGCGGAACGCGCGGAGGTTCGCCTCCTTGATCGCCGGCTTGCTCGCGAACTTGGTCGCGACCCACTCCTCCGTCGACTCCGTCGGGCGTCCGTACATCCACGACATCAGGCCGAGCGCGAACATGTTCTTGGTCCGCTCGGCGTCCTTCTTGCTGATCTCCAGCCCCTCGACGGCCTTCGTGGTCATCGACGTCAGCGGCAGCCGGAACACGGTGTACGCGGCGAGGCTCCCGTCGTCGAGCGGGTTGGTCGTGTAGCCGACGCGCTCCATGTTCCGCTCGCTGAACGCGTCCTCGTTGACGATCAGCGTGCCACCCGGCGGGAGGTCGCCGACGTTGCTGCGCAGCGCGGCGGGGTTCATCGCGACGAGCACGTCCGGCGCGTCGCCCGGCATCGTGATCTCTTCGTTCGAGAAGTGGATCTGGAACCCGGAGACACCGGCCAGCGAGCCGGCGGGCGCGCGAATCTCGGCCGGGTAGTCGGGCAGCGTCGCGAGGTCGTTGCCGAAGGCCGCGGTCGCCTCGGTGAACCGGTCACCGGTCAGCTGCATGCCGTCGCCGGAGTCGCCGGCGAAGCGGATGACGACGCGGTCGAGCTCGGCGACCGCCTTGGTCGTGGTCATTGCGTGACGACTCCGCTTCCGCAGAACGGGTAGGGGGCGTCCTCCATTCTCGCACCCCGGCTCGCGGAGCGACCCGCGTTCGGTCCCGTGTTCCCCGATTCGCCCCACGCGAGCGCCCGACGGCACATAGCATCGCGGGCGGACCTGCTGCCGTTCGAGGGGGGACCCGCGTTGTCGCCGTCGTCGCGGTCGCGCCTGTCCGCGCTGCTCGCCGCGCTCGTCCTCTGCACGCTCGCGGGTGACTCGGCCGTCATCGCGGCCCGCGAGGCACGTCCCGACCTGCCGCTCTCCGTCGCCCTCGAACGCCACCTGGTCACGCAGTCGCCCGCGTCCGCCCGGAAGTACACGAGCGCGCGCGACACGGCGATGAAGCGGCTGTTCGCCAAGCGGGCGGACGCGATCAGGCGGCGCGACAGGAAGGCGTTCCTCGCGCTGCTGGACCCGGCGGCGAAGGGGTTCGCGGCCCGCCAGGCGGAGGTGTTCGACAACCTCGGCCGCCTCGACTTCGCCGCGTGGTCGTACGAGCCGAACGGCGACTCCTACTCCCCCGCCGCCATCCCGTACGCGGCGTACCACGCCGCCGACGTCTGGCTGCCGGTCGTCCTGCTGCGTTACCAGCTCAAGGGGTTCGACACGGCGCCGATCGCGCGCCGGGTCGTCTACACGACCATCAAGCGCGGCGGCCGCTGGTACCTCGCGAACGACGCCGACCTCGAAGCCACCACGTCCTCCGGCACGTCGGTCCGCATCGACCCCTGGGAGAACGGCCCGATCGTCGTGAAGCGCAGCGCGCACGGCATCGTCATCGGCCACCGCAAGGACGAGGCGGCCGTCGCCGGCATCGTGCGCGAGGTCGAGTCCGCGGTCCGGCACGTGTCGTCGTACGTCGGCACGGCATGGGGCGAGCGCGTCGTCATCGTGCTGCCCGGCGACAACGACGAGCTGCAGCACGTGCTGGAGTACCCGAGCGTGCCGTTCGACTTCGCCGCGGTCGCGCGGCCCGAGTTCACGACGCTGCGCGACGACTTCACCGGGACGTTCGCGGGAGCGCGCGTCGTCATCAACCCGACCAACTTCGAGTCCGACGCCGCCTCCAACCGCATGCTGATCCGGCACGAGATGACGCACGTCGCGACGTTCGCGAGGACCGGGCCGCTGTCGCCGAAGTGGCTGATCGAGGGCCTCGCAGAGTACGTCGGCAACGCCGGCTCGACGTTCTCCGTCGAACGCCTCGGCGGCGAGCTCGGTGCCCTCATCGACGAGCAGGGCGTACCCGATCACCTGCCGGGCGACAGCGACTTCGGGATCCTCGCGGATGCCGGTGTCGGCTACAACGCCGGCTGGCTGCTCTGCCGCTACATCGCGTCGAGGTGGGGGCGCCCGGCGCTGCTGCGGCTCTACGACGCGATGGGCACGCGGACCGGCCTCGACCACCCGGGCGACAAGCTGGCCGGCGCGTTGCGGACGGTCCTGCACACCGACGAGGCGGGGCTGGTGCGCGGGTGGCGGCCGTACGCGCGTGCCGCCGTCGCCGACCTGTCGAAGATGCTCGCCGCGCCCGCGGCGCCGTACCGCGAGGACGACAGGGGCGAGCTCGACGCGGCCGACCTCGCGAGCGAGAAGAGCCTGGACGAGAAGACCCTCACCCGGATCGGCCTCGAACGCGGCGCCGAGGGGTACTGGTACACGGGCAGCGTCGACCAGCCCGCGAGGATCGTCGCGGAGACCCTCGTCGTCGGTCACGACGAGACGTCGGCGGCCGCACTGGAACGCCTCCTCGCGGGCCGGTACGCGAAGTTCGACCCGTCAGGGGGCCGGGCCATCCCGCACGGCCGCCTGTACTTCGTCGGCGTCAGCGTCAAGGGGCAGCACTACAACCAGACGGTGGCCGTGCTCCGCGTCGGCATCCTCGTCGCCGAGGTGCGCGTCGCGGCGCCCGGCTTCGCCGACCCGTCCGGCGAGGCGCGGTCGCTCGCGGCCAGGCAGTACGACCTCGCCGTCGCCTGACACGATGCCGGGGTGACGTACCTCGACACGGCGTCGACGGCGCCGTTGCACCCGGCGGCGCGCGACGTGCTGCTGGCCGCGCACGAGGAGGGGTGGGCCGACCCGCTCCGCCTCTACGGCGAGGGGCGCAGGGCGCGGCTGCTGCTGGACGACGCGACCGCGCGGGTCGCCGCGCTGCTCGGCGCCCGGCCCGACGAGGTGACGTTCACGTCGTCGGGAACGGCGTCGATCGAGGCCGCGCTCCGCGGCACGCTGGCCGCGCGGCACCGCGTCGGGTCGCACGTCGTCGTCACCGCCGTCGAGCACTCCGCGGTCCTCGCGGTCGCCGGCGAGGGCACGCGCGTGCCGGTGTCGCGCACCGGTCTCGTGTCCGCGCCGGACGTGGCAGGTGCGTTGCGCGACGACACCGCCGTCGCCTCCGTGCAGTGGGCGAGCCACGAGGTCGGCACGCTGCAGCCCGTCGCCGCGGTCGCCGCGGCGTGCGCGGCGCGCGGCGTGCCGTTGCACGTCGACGCCTGCGCCGCTGTGGGTCGCGTCCCCGTGGCGCTCGGCGACGCGTCGCTGCTGTCGGCGTCGGCGCACAAGTGGGGCGGCCCGGCCGGCGTCGGTGTGCTCGCCGTTCGCAAGGGCACCCGGTGGCGACCGCCCGCGGTGACCGGCTTCCCGAACGTCCCCGCGATCGTCGCGGCCGCCGTTGCGCTGGAGGCCGTCTGCGACGAACGCGAGGCCGAGGCAGCCCGCCTCGCCGCGCTGGTCGACACCATCCGCGCCGAGGTCGCCGTCCGCATCCCCGACGTCGAGGTGCTCGGCGAGCCGGTCGACCGGCTGCCGCACCTCGTGACGTTCTCCTGCCTCTACGTCGACGGCGAGGCGCTGGTGACCGGGCTCGACCGGCTCGGCTTCGCGGTCAACAGCGGCTCGTCGTGCGCGTCCGAGACCGGCCACCCGAGCCACGTGCTGGAGGCGATGGGCGTGCTCTCGCACGGCAACGTCCGCGTCTCGCTCGGGCGGGACACGACCGCGGCCGACGTGGCGGCGTTCCTCGACGCCGTGGTCGGCGTGGTCGCCGACGTCAGGAGCCTGATGTGACGCCCGACCTGACGATCGACGCGCTCGGCAAGCGCTGCCCCGTTCCCGTCATCGAGCTGGCGAAGCACATCGGCGACGTGGCGGTCGGCGGCGTGGTCGCGGTGCTCAGCGACGACCCCGCCTCGCGCGTGGACATCCCGGTCTGGTGCCGGATGAAGGGCCAGGAGTACGCCGGCAGCGACGCGCGCGCGCAGGGCGTCGCGTACTACATCCGCCGAACCTCCTGACGTACCGGGGCGGCCGCCGTACGGTGGCCGCACCGAGCGTCAGGAGGCCGCCATGGCCGAGCACTTCTTCCGTCCCGCGCACGTCGTCACGATGGTCGTCGCGCTCTGCGCGGCGGCCGTCCTCGCACCCGTCGCGGTGAACGCCGCCACCGGGTCGTTCGTCAACATCACCGACCCGCTCAACGCCGGCTCCAAGGCCAGGGTCACGGCCAAGGGCACGCTCTGGACCACCGAGACCGACCCGTTGACCGGCACCGTCTCGCGGGTGTCGTCCAACGGCCGGCGGCTGGTCGGGGACGGCGTCGGCCCGCTCTCGGTCGACATGGCGGTGCCGGGCGCGCCGCTCGGAACGACCGGCGACATCATCGTCGACGCCTCGACGACCCCGGCCAAGGTGTTCTCCGGCGTCGGCCGCGGCAAGGTCGCCCTGACGTCGATGGTCCTCACCGCCGACGCGGCGGCCGCCGGCAGCATCAGGGTCGGGATCGTAGCCAGCATCAAGGCGAACTCCGCGTCCGGCGACTGCCACACCGGGGCGGGGTTCACGTTGCTGGGCGAGCAGTTCAAGGTCAACGTCGTGGTCGGCACGACGCTCAACCTCACCTGGCCGACGCCGCTCGTCTGGACCGCGTCAGCGGACGCGGACGACTTCTACTGCATCAACGTCGTCGCGATCGGCGGGCCGGCGAGCTACGCCCTGCACGTCGCCGCGTACGGCTTCACCCCGCAGTAGCGAGGTGCGGTGCGACGTCGTCGCGCGCCGCGTCGCCGTACGTCCCCGCCAACCGGTCGAGGAACGGCGTCCGCTCGACCGCGTACTCCTGCGTGCCGACGGTCTCCAGGACGTACGTCGCGAGCAGCGTGCCGACCTGCGCCGAACGTTCCATGTCCAGCCCCCACGCGCGCGACGCGAGGAAGCCCGCGCGGAACGCGTCACCGACGCCGGTCGGGTCTGCCTTGCGATCCTCGGGCACGACCGGCACCTCGATCGCCACCTCGCCGGCCCGCTCGATGACGCAGCCCTTCGCGCCGAGCGTCGTGATCCGCGTGCCGACGTTGGCCAGCACGTCCGCGGCGGACCACCCGGTCTTGCTCTCGATCAGGGCGGCCTCGTAGTCGTTCGCGACGAGCAGCTCCGCGCCGACGACGAGCGCCTTGATCTGGTCGCCGTCGAGCGAGGAAAGCTGCTGGCTCGGGTCGGCGACGAACGGGATGCCCAGCGCCCGCGCCTCCTCGGTGTGGCGGCGCATCGCCTCGGGGTCGTTCGGCGCGACGACGACGAGGTCCAGACCGCCGACGCGCGCGGCGATGGGCGCCAGCTCGATGTCGCGCGACTCCGTCATCGCGCCCGGGTAGAACGTCGCGATCTGGCACTGGTCGAGGTCTGTCGTGCAGAAGAACCGCGCCGTGTGCCGCAGGTCGCTCACGTGTACCGACCCGGTGTCGACGCCGTGCCGCGACAGCCAGGACTCGTAGTCGCCCCAGTCGCTGCCGACCGCGCCGACGAGAACCGGCCGCGCGCCGAGCTGCGCCATGCCGTACGCGATGTTCGCCGCGACGCCGCCGCGCCGGCGGTCCAGCTCGTCGGCGAGGAACGACAGCGACAGCCGGTGCAGCTGGTCGGGCAGGAGCTGGTCGGCGAAGCGGCCGTTGAACGTCATGAGGTAGTCGGTCGCGATGGACCCGGTGACGGCGATGCGCATGGCGGGCAGCCTAACGGCCCGCGCGGGTCAGCCCGCCGGCTCACCGGGACCGGGCGCGAGACCGGGCTGCTCCCCGGGCGCGGGCGGGCCCCAGCCGGGCTGCGGATAGCCGGCCTGGTACCCGGGCGCGTACCCCTGCGGCGCGTAGCCCGGTGGGTACCCGGGCGGGTAGCCCGGCGCGCCGAAGTACTGGGCCACGACCGGCTGCCGCTTCGCCGACGCGGCGATGACCATCGCCACGATCCAGCCGATGAACGTCCAGCCGAGGAACAGGTTGACGAGGACCACCGGCGCGATCTGGTGGTGCTTGCGCCCGATCGCGACGACGGTCGGTAGGAAGTAGAGGACCAAGAGCACCAGCACTAAGACCGCGCCGATGATGCCGCTGGCGGCGCCGCCAGCCGAGCCGTTGCCGTCCATCGCGAATCCCCTCGTGGGCGATGACGTGTCGCGGTTCAGTCTGCCGCCTCGTCCGGGCGCCGCGCAACGGTCCACCGCGTGCGACGCTGGTCGGGTGACCGACGTCGAGGAGCCGGCCCTCGCGCGGGGCGCGGTCGTCGTCGGGATGGTGGCGCTGGCGCTGCTGGCGTTCGCCGGGGTGCTGCTCCTCCGGCCGCCGTGGCGGTCGCCTGATGCACCGGCGCCGACCGTGGCAACGGTCGCCGACGGCGGCCTGTCGGCGGCCCTCGTTAAGCCGGAGGGGTACGACCCGATCCCGGACGCCGACTCCGGCGGCGGCGCGCAGACCGAGGCCGCCGCGCAACGCCTCCTCGGCGGCGTCGCGCTGCCCGGCTACCGCGGCGGCGTGCTGCGCGCCTGGGCCTGGCGCGGCACCGAGCTGCGGGCCGTCGTCGTCCTCGGGCTGGCGTTCGACGCGCCCGCGAACGCGGGCAGCGCGGCCGCTGCCCACCTCGCGGCGGTGCGCGCGGGCGGCGCGACGTCGTTCGCCGTCGGCATCCCGGGCGCGGCCGGCTACCGCGACGTCCGCGACCCGCAGGGCAGGTACGCGCAGCGCGTGGTGTTCACCCGCGGCGCGCGGCTCTACGTCGTCGGCACCGTGACGCCGCAACGTTCGGCCGACGCGTCCGCGGTGCTCGCCCACACGGCCCGCCAGTACGCGGCCGGCTGACCGGCCCCTCGCGCGGCTACCGGTGAGTACCGACGTCGGAGCCCACCGGTCACGCTCGCGCGCGCGTCCGTACTCACCGGTAGCCGGCCGGAGCTAGACTTTCCAGGCCCTCCCGCGCCAGCCGCGCCACCCGCCGAGCACCGCGGTCGCGAGCGGCGCGATGACGGCGCTGGTGAGGTTCAGCGGGTAGAAGCCGTACTGCTGCAACGCCACCGTGATGCCGAGCCCGGCGAACAGCCCGCTGACAAAGCCGAGCACCGGGTGTCCCTTCACCCAGACGCGACGCGGGTCCCGGCGGCGGCCGGCGACCGCCACGGGCACCGCCAGCGCGAACGCCCCGGTCGACGCGATGAGCGCGAACAGGATGCCGGCCAGGCACCCGACCCCGCCATCCGCGGCGCCGGTCGCGCCCCTGTCCGGCCGCGGCGCCTGCGCCTTCTCGACGACCTCGGGGTCGGCGTCGACGGGGAACTCTTCCGGCTTCTCCTCGCCGAGCGGCGGCATCCCGCCGCCGCGCCCAGAACCGGCCACCCCGAGGGCGCCGACCGCGCCCACGAGGACCGCCGCCTCGGCCGCGAGCTTGCTGCCGTGCAGCTCCGCGTAGAACGTCGCCGAGCAGTCCCACGCGCCCGCAGCCACCGAGTGCACGTCGATGCGGTACACGCCGGAGCCGTACTTGAGGTACGTGTCGACGTTGACGACCCGCTGGAAGTTCTGGCCGGTCGCGCTCTCGGTCAGCGTCGTCGTCAGGAGCTTCTCGATGAAGTGGATCCTGATGCTGGTCGTGGAACGGAGCGCGGCCGTGGACGGCAGGCTGCGGATGCCGATCGGGGACCGGCCGGTCAGCAGGACCTTCTGCCCCTTGTGTACCTGGAGCGGGTGGTCGACGGAGAGCTGGCCGATCGGCCGGCCCGCGACGAACGCGTCGCACCCGCCGGCCGTTCCGGAGCCGCCGTCCTGCGCCGGCGCGAGCGTCGTGGCGGCGGCCGTCCCGGCGACGAGCAACGTCGTCACCCCGGCCAGCCCGAGCACGGCGACCGCGCGACGCCCGGCGCCCGGCCGGCGCGGCCCGACGCGGTCGACGGTGCCGTACCGCGTCAACGGGTTGCAGCGCAGGATGCGCCACGCGATCAGGACGAGTGCGACCGCGAAACCCCTGCGGCGCAACGCATCCTCGGCGTAGTGGCTGCAGGACGGCGTGAACCGGCAGCAGCCTGCCGTCCGCTCGCGGAGCCTTGACGTGCGGTAACGCGCGATGCCGCGCAGCGCGCGGTCCGTCTGAGCAGCCATCGGCCACGCTCCCTCGACTCGACGCCGAGGGTAGGGCTCACGGAGCGTGAAGTCCCGCGTTTGGCGAAAGATGATCAGAGGCGTTCGACGAGCACCGCGGCACCCTGGCCGACGCCCACGCACATGGTGGCGAGACCGCGCCGCGCGTCCTCGCGTTCGAGCCGCCCCAGCAGCGTCACGACCAGCCGCGCGCCGCTGCAGCCCAGCGGGTGGCCGAGCGCGATCGCGCCGCCGTCGTTGTTGACCACGTCCTCCGCGATGCCGAGGCGGCGCAGGCACGCCAGCACCTGGACGGCGAACGCTTCGTTCACCTCGACCGCCCCCACGTCACCCACCGACCAGCCGGCGCGGGCCAGCGCCTTCTCCGTCGCGGGGACCGGCCCGAGCCCCATCAGGTGCGGCTCCACTCCCGCGGCGGCGGACGTCACGACGCGCGCCCGCGGGGTCAGGCCGAGGCGGCGTACGGCGTCCTCGCTCGCCACGACGACCGCCGCCGCGCCGTCCGACAGCGGCGACGAGGACCCGGCGGTCACGACACCGCCGGTCCTGAACACCGGCCGCAACGAGGCGAGCTTCTCCAGGGTCGAGCCGGGCCGCGGCCCCTCGTCGGTGTCCGCGCCGTCGACCGCGACGATCTCCGCGTCGAACCGTCCCGCCTTCTGCGCGTCGACCGCGCGGTCGTGCGAACGCAGCGCCCAGCTGTCGGAGTCCTCGCGCGTGATGCCGTCGAGCGCGGCGACCTCCTCGGCCGTCTCGCCCATCGGCAACGTGCGCTGCGGCACGGCCGCCATCGCCGGGTTCACGAACCGCCAGCCGAGCGACGTGTCGAAGACCTCCGGCGCCTTCGCCCACGGCGTGCCCGGCTTCGCCATGACGTACGGCGCCCTGGTCATCGACTCCACGCCGCCCGCGACGACGACGTCCGCCTCGCCCGCCTTCACCTGCGCGGCGGCCGCGCCGATCGCGGTAAGACCGCTGGCGCACAGGCGATTGACGGTGTACGCGGGCACCTCGACCGGCAGCCCGGCGAGCAGCGCCGCCATCCGCGAGACGTTGCGGTTGTCCTCGCCGGACTGGTTCGCCGCGCCGAGCACGACCTCGTCGACACGCGCCGGGTCCAGCCCCGCACGGCGTACCGCCTCGGCGACGACCAGCGCCGCCAGGTCGTCGGGACGGACACCGGCGAGCTGCCCGCCGTACCTGCCCATCGGGGTACGGACGCCGCCGACGAGGAACGCCTCTGCCATGCGAACGCACGCTACTCGAACGCCTCCTGCACGCCCTCCTGCGCGCGTTCGGCGGCGGGGTCGTCCGGCGTCGCCGCTCCGTTGGCGCGCTCGTCGGGCTCGGTCACGGGCTCGGGGGTCGTCTCGCTCATGCCGTCGCCGTACCCGCGCGGAACCGGGCCACTCCCGCACACGTCGGAGGCGTGTCACCATCCGGCTGAGGAGATGGCATGGACCGTTCGCTGCTCGTCCGTCGCGCGGCACCCGTCGCCGTCTTCGCCGCCGTCCTCGGGGGCGTCCTCGCCGTCAACCTGCGTGGGCACCAGCCCGGCCTCAAGGCGTTGCCGCTCGCCGCGGCCGCCAACCGCGACGCCGCCGCCGGAGCGCCGACGTCCGCCGAGGCGAAGAGCCGTTACGGCAGCGGGCAGCTGGAGATCCCCGACGCGCTGCTGGCCGGCCTGCCCACCGACGGCCCGGCGCACGACCTCGGCCCGGCGAGCGACGCCGACGTCAGCGCGCTCGCGCGGGCGCTCGGCATCGACGGCACGCTGCGCAACGACGCCGAGGGGCGGCACGCCGGCACCGGCGACCGCGTCCTCACCGTCTCGAAGTCCGGCGGCCACCCGTGGTACCTCGGCGGCGGCCGCGACGTCGCCGTCGCCGCGCCGCCCCCGGGCACCGCCGACCCGGACACCCCCGTCACCGACACCCCCGCGACCTCCGGCCCGGGCTCATCCGGCTCCGGCTCCGGCTCGTCGGGGGCGGCGCCGTGCCCCTCCCCGGCCCCCGACGCGAAGGACGCGTGCGGCGAGCCGCACCCGTACACCCCGCCGAAGCCGCCGCCCATGCCGTCGGCGGAGGACGCCCGCAACGCGGCCGCCCCCGTCCTCGCCGCCCTCGGCCTCGGCTCCGCACCCGTCACCGTGCAGGACGGCTGGGGGACCAGGACCGTCGTCGCCGCACCGGTCGTCGGCGGCCTGCCGACCTCGGGGTACGAGACCCGCCTCGACGTCGACGTGCACGGCGACATCACCAGCGGCAACGGCTTCCTCGGCACGCCGGAGGCGGCGGCCACCTACCCGCTGCTCGACCCGCGCGCGTCGGTCGAGCGCGGCGGCCCGTACGGCGTTGCCGTCGACATGATGGCGCCCTGCCTGCCGACCCCGGCCGGCACCTGCGCGAGCGCCTCGCCGCCGCCGCCGCGCGAGGCGACGCAGGTCCGGCTCGGCCTGGTGTTCATGCCGTCGTACGACGGGACGAAGGCCTTCCTCGCGCCGGCCTGGCTGCTGTCGTTCGCGGACAGCACGTGGGCGGAGCCGGTGCTCGCGCTGCCGGATCGGTACCTGGAGCCGCCGCCGACCGCAAAGCCCGGCGACGGGACCGAGCCGGGCCAGACCGACCCGGGCCCGAACGACCAGGGCCAGATCGAGCCGGCCACCGGCGCGCCCGCCAAGCCGTAGGCACGGGGACGGCGCGGCACCGGTGCGGTGCCGCGCCTTCCGTGAACGTCCTAGTGGAACGACTCGCCGCAGGCGCAGGAGCCCTTGGCGTTCGGGTTGTCGATGGTGAAGCCCTGCTTCTCGATCGTGTCGACGAAGTCGATCGTCGCGCCGCCGAGGTACGGGCCGCTCATCCGGTCGACGACGACCTTGACGCTGCCGAACTCGTGGAACTCGTCGCCGTCGAGCGTCCGCTCGTCGAAGAACAGCTGGTAGCGCAGGCCGGAGCAGCCACCGGGCTGGACGGCGATGCGGAGCGCGAGGTCGTCGCGCCCCTCCTGCTCCAGCAGCGCCTTGACCTTGGCGGCCGCGGCGTCGCTCAGCGCGACGGTCGACGGGGCGGTCTGCGTGTCGGTCATGGCTCTCCGTTTCGGGGTACGGCTGTGGTCTCGCGCTGCAACGCCGGCCTCCCGGCGTGCCATTCCATGGTCGCACACGTCCGCCCGCCCGGCCGTGGCGGCGCCATAATGCCCGGAACGTCCCGCGCGCTCCGGCGCCGCATACCCAGGGGGCCCATGACCACGACCGAGCACCCGCCGCCGCGCGGCCGGGGCGGACCGATCGCCGCGGCGGTCGCGGCGTTCGTCCTGCTCGCCGGGGCCGGCGCGTTCACCGCGACCCGGCTGGTGCACGACCGCCATCGCGCGAAGGCCCCCGCCCCCGTCGTGGCCACCCTCCGCGTCGAGGTCGCGTCGGCGGGCCAGGTGGAGGCGGTTGCACGCATCATGCGCGGCCGGCTCAACGGCATCGGCGTCGCGCCCCGCCGGGTCGACGTGACCGGCCCGGTCATCACGTTCGGGCTGCCGGTCGCCCTCACCGCAGACGAGGTCCGAATACTGGGACGCAGTGGGTTCCTGGCGTTCCGGCCGGTCCTCCAGTCCCTGGCGCCGAACGGCTCCCCCGGCACCGGCCCAGCGGTCGACTGCGCTGTCCTGGCGGATCGGGACCGGGTCGCGGTGGCGTTCGGCGGCTCCGAGCACGCCGGCGAGACGGTCGTGTCCTGCGGTGCCGACGGCCTGAACAAGTTCCTGCTCGGGCCGGCCGAAATGACGGGCAGCGACATCAAGACCGCGCAGGCCACCCTCGACACGGGCACGTCGGAGTGGATCATCCGGCTGGAGATGAAGAGCGCCGCGGACTGGGCCGCCCTGACCGAGAAGTACACCCAGAGGCAGCTCGCCATCGTCCTCGACGGCACGACCCAGTCGGCGCCGACGATCAACGAGCGGATCCCCGACGGCACAGCGCAGATCAGCGGCACCTTCACCGAGAAGGAGGCTGGGGCGCTGGCCGCGGTCCTCAAGTACGGGGCGCTGCCGGCGCGGGTCACGATCTCGACGACCGGGCCCGTCCCATCGCCCTAGCGCGACCACTCCCCGGCGACCCGCCCGGCCAGCTCCGCCAGCCACGCCGCGGGCGCGGCGAGCGACTCCTCGACCGAGCCGGCGAGGTCGGCGGCCGCGTACGCCGCGGCCACGCCGCTCGCGGCCGGCCGTAGCCCGGCCTCGACCTGCCCGGCGAGGACGACGCACGGCACCGCGTCCTTCGCGGCCGCGCGGGCGACCGCGCCGGTCGCCTTGCCGCGCAGCGACTGCCAGTCGAACGCGCCCTCCCCCGTCACGACGAGGTCGGCCTTCGCGACCCGGCTGCGGAAGCGCAGGAGACCGAGCACGAGGTCGCAACCCGGCTGCGCGACTCCGCCCGCGAACGCCATCAGCCCCGCCGCCAGCCCACCGCCCGCGCCGCTGTGCGGGCGCTCGGCGAGACCGGCCGCGCCGGGGACGTCGCGTTCGACGACGGCGGCGTACGTCCCCAACGCCGCGTCGAGCGCCTCGACACCGGCCGGGTCCGCGCCCTTCTGCGGGGCGTAGCCGTAGGCGGCGCCGTCAGGCCCGCAGAGCGCGTTGTCGACGTCGGCCGCGACGACGATCTCGACGCGGCGCAGCCGCGGGTCGACCTCGTCCAGCACCACGCGGTCCAGCGCCGCGAGCGCCGCGCCGCCGGGGTCGACCGGGTGCCCCGCGGCGTTCAGCAGCCAGGCCCCGATCGCCTGCGCCATGCCCGCGCCGCCGTCGGTGCTCGCGGTGCCGCCGACCCCGACGATGACCTTGGTCACGCCGCCCGCCAGCGCCGCGCAGAGCAGCTCGCCGACGCCGGCCGTCGTCGCCCGCAGCGGGTCGCGTTCGGCGGCATCGACGAGGTGCAGGCCGCACGCCGCCGCGCTCTCGACCAGCGCTGTCCGCCCCTCGTCCAGCAGCACCCACGACGCCTCGACCCGGCGGCCGAGCGGGTCCTCCACCGGCGCCGTCCGGACGGTGCCGAGCCCGCGCAGCGCGTCGAGGGTGCCGTACCCGCCGTCGGCCACAGGCAGCACGGTGACGTCGTCGCCGGGCCGCCGCGCACGCCAGCCGGCCGCGATCGCCTCGCCCGCCTCGGCCGCCGTCAGCGTGCCGCCGTACGAGTCGGTCGCCACGAGCACCCGCATGCCGCGCAGTCTGCCTCGTTCCGGCGGGATTGCGCGCGCGCGTCGGGGAGTTGACCGCAGCGTGGGAGAATCACGCTCGATGACCATCGCCCCCGCGCCCAGCCCCGTCGCCCTGCTGCTCATGGGCCGCGACGCGCTCGCGCGCTCCGAGCGAGGCACCGTCTGCCCCGGCGACCTGCCGCCCGCGAGCGACCCGGCGCTGGTCGAACGCGCGCGGGCCGCGAAGGCCGCGTTGGGCGACCGGTTGTTCGTCCTCGGGCACCACTACCAGCGCGACGAGGTCATCCAGTTCGCCGACGTGACAGGGGACTCGTTCCGCCTCGCGCAGGAGGCGGCGGCACGGCCGGACGCGGAGTTCATCGTGTTCTGCGGCGTGCACTTCATGGCCGAGTCCGCGGACATCCTCACCGCGCCGCACCAGCGCGTCGTGCTGCCCGACCTCGCGGCCGGCTGCTCGATGGCGGACATGGCGGTCCTCGACCAGGTCGAGGACTGCTGGGACGCGTTCACCGAGGCCGGCATCGCCGGCGGCGTCGTCCCTCTCACCTACATGAACTCCTCCGCCGACATCAAGGCGTTCACCGGCCGGCACGGCGGCGCGGTCTGCACGTCGTCGAACGCGCGGCGCGCGATGGAGTGGGCGTTCGAGCGCGGGTCGCAGGTGCTGTTCCTCCCCGACCAGCACCTCGGCCGCAACACCGCCGTCCGCGAGCTCGGCCTCTCCCTCGAGGACTGCGTCGTCTGGAACCCCCGCCGCCCCAACGGCGGCCTCTCCGCCGCCCAACTCCGCGCCGCCAAGGTCATCCTCTGGGCCGGGCACTGCTCGGTGCACGGCAGGTTCACCCTCGACTGCGTCACCGAGGTCCGCGCCCGCGTCCCCGGCGTCACCGTGCTGGTCCACCCCGAGTGCAGGTACGAGGTCGTCGAGGCCGCCGACCTCGTCGGCTCGACCGAGTTCATCATCAGGACCGTCCGCGAGGCGGCGCCGGGCACGGCGTTCGCGATCGGCACCGAGCTGAACCTCGTCAACCGGCTCGCCCGCGACTTCCCCGACAAGCCGGTGACGTACCTCGACAAGACGGTGTGCTTCTGCTCGACCATGAACCGCATCGACCTGCCGCACCTCGTGTGGTCGCTGGAGAGCCTCGTCGCGGACAACGTCGTCAACGAGATCGTGGTCGACCCCGCGACGCGCCGTGACGCGCGGGTCGCGCTGGACCGGATGCTCGCGCTGGCCGACGGGCCGGTGACCGGCGACTGATGGTGGAGCCGAAGGGGCGGCCGACGCCGAAGCGTTCCGAGGTGCGGCAGGCCAGGAAGAAGCCGCTGGTCCAGCCGCGCCGCGGGTCCCGTTCCGGTACGCGCAGCGGTTCGTCCGGCGTCCGGGTCTCGGGGCGCGAGGCGATGCGGACCGGCGACGAGCGCAACTACCCGCCGATGGCCGCCGGGCCCGAACGCGCCGTCGTCCGCGACGTGGTCGACGGGCGCCGGTCGTTCGGCTGGCTCGCGATCCCCGGCTGGTTCGTCGGACTCGCACTGACGGTGACGCCGCTGGTCGCCGCGCGGGCGCTCGGGTCGCTGGTGTTCCCCGTCGTCATCGCGGTCATCGTGCTCGACTCGCTGGCGGCGTCGCGCGCGGTCCGGCGCGCACTGGACGAGCGGTGGCCGGACGGCACCGACGTACGCCGGCGGACCCTGGTCTGGTACGGCGTCGCGCGGAACACGCAGTTCCGCCGCCAGCGCCTCCCCCGCCCCAAGGTCTGGCGCGGCGAGCCCGTCGCCTGACGCGCGCTACGCCGGGTCGAGGCTCATCGGGCCGTAGACGACCCGGCCGTCCTCGGTCAGCGTGACCTCCGGCACGCCCTGCTCGTGCAGGTCGCGCCACCCCTCGGCGAGCCACGCCTCCGCGTCGGCCTGCGAGGGGAAGTCCGCGCTCGTTGCCGGGCTGCCCCCGACGTCGTACGTCCATCGCCATGCCATGAGCCGCAGGCTACCGGTGCTACTGTCGCCGCTGTACGACAACTCCACATCGCGCGACGTCCGCGGGGAAAGCCGGTCCAACTCCGGCGCTGACCCGCAACCGTAGGCCCGGGCAACCGGGCGAGCCGGAACGCCCTCGGCCGTCGCACTGGCTCCACTGACAACCGTCGTGGAATGCGGGGCAGGAGCCCGGGTCTGAACACCCGATACCGCCCCCTCTCGCGTGCCCCCACGCGCAGGGGGCGTCGTCGTTCCCGGGTCGCGCACCGCCGACCTTGAGAAGGGAACGTCCGACGTGCTCCGTCGCTCGCTCACCGCGGGGCTCGCCCTCGCCGCCGTCCTCGTCCTGCCCGGCGCCGCGCACGCCGCGGACCCGACACCGCAGCAGGCCGCGGAGTACGGCGCCGGCTGGCTCGGCCGCAAGATCGAGCCGACCGGCTACCTGCCGAGCCTCGGCGGCCCCGACTACAACAGCACCGCGCTCGCCGTCCTCGCGCTCGTCGCCGCCCGGGTCGGCGAGGCGCAGGCGGCGGCCGCGACGACGTACCTCATGGCGCACGTCGACGACTACGTCGTCGACTCCGGCTCGCACGACCGCCCGGCCGCGCTGGCGACGTTGATCCTCGTCGCGCACGCCCGCGGCCTCGACCCCTCGGCGCTGGTGACGCGCCTGCTCGCGACGAAGCAGACCGCGGGCGTCGACGCCGGGCTGTTCGGCGTGCAGGACGCGACGTACGAGGGCGCGTACCGCCAGGCGCTGTCGCTGCTCGCGCTCGACGCGGCCGGCCAGACCGACGCCGCCGCGGTTGCGTGGCTGAAGGCCGAGCAGTGCGCGGACGGCGGCTGGATGGGCAACCGTCCGGACCAGGCCGCGCCCTGCCCCGCGTTCGACCCGAACACGTTCGTCGGCGAGGACACCAACGGCACCGCGCTGGCCGCCCAGGCCCTCGCCGCGCTCGGCGAGACGCCCGCCCACGACCCGCTGGACTTCCTCGCGACCGCGCAGAACGACGACGGCGGCTTCGCCTTCATCCCGACGTTCGCCTCCGACACCAACTCCACCGCCCTCGCCGTCCAGGCGCTGATCGCCTCCGGCGAGTCGCTCGCCGACTGGACGGCGCCGGACGGGACGCCGTACGCGTTCCTCCTGTCGATGCAGCTCGGCAACCCGCCGGCCGCCACGGCGGGCGCGTTCGCGTTCCAGCCGGGCAGCGGCGGAACGCTCGCCGCCAACGCGTTCGCGACCGTGCAGGCCGTGCCCGCGCTGGCGGGGCTGGCGTTCCCGCTCGCGCCCGCGGTGCTGTCCCGCACGCTGCCGCTGCTGCCCGCGGCGCCGGTCGCGACGCCGTCGGTGAACCCGCCCGTCACCCGGCCGCCGACCGCCGCGCCGACCGTCGCCGCGACGGCTGCGCCCGTGCCCGAGCTGCCCGCGACCGGGCTCGGCGAGAAGCCCTGGGACGCAACGGGTCTGGTGGTGTTCGGGCTCGGCATCATCGGCTACGGCGTCCTCGCGCTCGGCGCCGCCCGGCTGGCCCGACGGCGGGGCTGATGCTGCCCGTCGTCCTCCCGCCGCACGCCGCCTGCGTCCAGGTCGTCGTCGACTACGGCACGGCCGCGAAGGCTCCCGCCGGACCGCACGTGCACTGCACCCGCAGTGCGGTGGGGGACACGGGCGCGGAGGTGCTCGCCCAGCGGCACAACGAGGTGGACGCGACGCACTCGTCGACCCAACCCCGTTACAACGGCAACTTCCTCTGCGCGATAGACGGCTACCCGGAGTCCGGCTGCGGTGACCACGGCACCGAGCCGTACTGGTCGGTCTGGCTCTGGCAGCGCGGCGCGTGGGTGTACTCCCAGCGCGGCGTCGACTCGTACACGACGGAGGACGCCGACCGCGACGGCTGCCAGGACCCGTTGGGATTCCGGTACACGCCGTTCGAGAGCAAGGAGCGGCCGCGCGCCACGCCGCCGAAGTGCGCCGTGGCGACGCAGCCACCCGTGACCCGGCCGCCCTCGACGTCGCGGCCGGTCGCGACCGCCACCGCGCGGGCGACGGCAACGACCGGTCCCCGCCCGACCACCGGCCCGACCCGACCGAGTGGCACTCCGTCCGGTGTCCCGACCAGCGCGATGCCCGCGCCGGGCGGCGGCGGGGGTCCGGCGTCGACCCCGAGCACGCTCAACGGCACCGCCCTCGGCCCGGCGACAGCCCCGCCCGGTGTTCCGGCGCGGCCGGACGGCGGGCTCCCCTGGCCGACGATCCTCGGCGGGCTGGTCGCGGCCGGGCTGCTCTGCGCGACGTTCTTGCGGCTGCGCCGTCCCTCGTGAGCCCGCTCCCCCGGCACCTGCACCCCGGGGCCTGGTGGCTCTGGGCCGTCGGGCTCGGGGTCGCCGCGACCCGCACCACCAACCCGATCCTGCTCGCGCTCGTCGTCGGCGTCGCCGGGTACGTCGTCGCCGCGCGGCGCAGCGACGCGCCATGGGCGCGGGCGTACACGGCGTTCCTCCGGCTGGGGGCGTTCGTGCTGCTGATCCGGATGCTGATCCAGGTGGCGTTCGGGCAGCCCCTGCCCGGGCACGTGCTGTTCCGGCTGCCGGAGGCGACGCCGCCGCGCTGGCTCGCGGGCATCCGCCTCGGCGGTCCGGTCACGACCGAGGCGCTGGTCGGCCAGACCTACGACGGCCTCCGGCTCGGCGTCCTCCTCGCCTGCGTCGGTGCGGCGAACGCCCTCGCCAGCCCGTACCGCCTCCTCCGCGCCCTCCCCGGCGCGCTGTACGAGGCCGGCGTCGCGGTCACGGTGGCGCTGTCGTTCGCACCGCAGGCGCTGGTCTCGGCGCAGGCCGTCCGCGAGGCGCGCCGCCTGCGCGGCCGGGCCGTCCGCGGCCCCGCCGGCCTGCGCGGCGTCGTCATCCCGGTGCTCGAGGGCGCGCTGACGCGAAGCATCGCGCTCGCCGCGTCGATGGACTCCAGGGGGTACGGCCGCCGCCACGGCCGCGGCACGCACCGCGCGGGCGCCGCGGCAACGTTCGGCGGGCTGCTTGCCCTCTGCATCGGCACGTACGGCCTGCTCGTCCCTGACGCCCCGGCCGTCCTCGGCTTCCCCGCGATGGCGCTGGGCGCCGTCGCGCTGACCGGCGCGGTCGTCACCGGCTCGAAGCGCTCCGGCCGGTCCCGCTACCGCCCCGACGTGTGGCGCTGGCCCGAGTGGGCCGTCGTCGCGGCGGGGCTGGTCCCGCCGTTCGCGCTCGTCGTCGCGGGCCGCCTGGCCGGCGACCCGCTGCACCCGTCGACCAACCCGCTCGCCGCGCCCACCGTCCCGCTGCTCGCGGTGGCGGGAGTGCTGGTCGCACTGCTGCCGGCGTTCGTCGCGCCGCGGCCGCCGAGCAGCCTCCCGGTGGTGACGCCGTGATCCGCTTCGAGAACGTCTCGTTCCGCTACCCGAACGCCGAGCAGCCGACGCTGCGCGACGTCGACCTGCACGTTCCCGAGGGCGAGCTCTGCCTCGTCGTCGGCCGGACCGGGTCCGGCAAGTCGACGCTGCTGCGCGCGGTCAACGGCCTGGTCCCCCACTTCTCCGGTGGCCTGCTCACCGGCCGGGTGACCGTCGAGGGGCGCGACACCCGCGACCACCCGCCGCGCGAGCTGGCCGACGTCGTCGGGTTCGTCGGCCAGGACCCGGACGCGGGGTTCGTGACCGACACCGTCGAGGACGAGCTCGCGTACGCGATGGAGAACCTCGGCCTCGCCCCCGCAACGATGCGCCGCCGGGTCGAGGACGTGCTCGACCTGCTCGGCCTCGCCGACCTGCGCGGCCGCGCGCTGTCCACGCTCTCCGCGGGCCAGCAGCAGCGCGTCGCCGTCGGCTCGGTCCTCACCGCGCACCCGCGCGTCCTCGTCCTGGACGAGCCGACGTCGGCGCTCGACCCGCCGGCCGCAGAGGAGGTGCTGGCCGCGCTGCAACGCCTCGTCCACGACCTCGGCCTCACCGTTCTCCTCGCGGAGCACCGCCTCGAACGCGTGGCGCAGTACGCCGACCGCGTCGTACTCGTCGACGGCAGCACCGTTACGGCCGGGCCGCCGGGCGACGTCCTGGCCGACGCGCCGGTCGCCCCTCCGGTCGTGAAGCTGGGCCGCCTCGCCGGCTGGTCGCCGCTGCCGCTGTCGGTACGCGACGCGCGGCGGACGGCGGCGCCGTTGCGCGAACGCCTCGCCGACCGCAAGCCGTCCGAGGACAGCGCCCGCGCTCCCGGCGCGGTGGTCGCGTCGGCGGACGGCCTCTCGGCTCGCTACGGCAGCCTGGTGGCGCTGCGCGAGGTGTCGCTCGACTTCCGCGCCGGCGAGGTCGTCGCGCTGATGGGCCGCAACGGAGCGGGCAAGACGACGCTGCTCGCCCACCTCGTCGGCATGCGGAAGCCCGCGACGGGCCGGGTCACCGTCGGCGGCCGCCCGCCATACGGCCGCGGCGGGCGCGAGCTCGCGCGCGTCGTCGGCCTGGTCCCCCAGGACCCCGGCCGCCTCCTCTACGCGGAGTCGGTCGCCGAGGAGTGCCGCGCCGCCGACCGCGAGGCGGGGCTCGCGCCGGGCAGCACCGCCGCCGTCCTCGACAGGCTGGCGCCGTGGGTGCCCGCCGACCGGCACCCGAGCGACCTCTCCGAGGGCGAACGCCTCGCGCTCGCGCTCGCCGTCGTCCTCGGCGGCGAGCCGCCGCTCGTCCTGCTGGACGAGCCGACCCGTGGCCTCGACTACACCGCCAAGTCGCGGCTCGTGCCGCTGCTGCGCGGCCTCGCCGAACGCGGCCACGCCGTCGTCCTCTCCACCCACGACGTCGAGCTCGCCGCCGAGCTGACCGACCGCACCGTCGTCATGGCCGAGGGCGAGGTCGTCGCCGACGGGCCGACGCGCGACGTCGTCCGGCAGTCGCCCGCGTTCGCGCCGCAGGTGAATAAGGTGCTCGGCGGCGGCTGGCTCACCGTCGCCGAGATCGCGACGGCGCTGGGATGAAGCGCGCCAACGCCCTGGTCCTGCGGCCGCGCAGCGCCGCCGTCCTGACGCTGACGTCGCTGGTCGGCGTGGTGGCGTTCTGCTGGCCGCTGTTCGCGCACCCGGAGGGCAGCGTCAACAACGCGCACGCCGGCGACGCCCCGTGGCTGTTCGTGGTGCTGCTGCCGTTGATCCTCGCGGTGCTGTTCGCGGAGCTGTCCGAGGGCGCGCTCGACGCGAAGGCCGTCGCGATGCTCGGCGTCCTCGCGGCGTTCGGGGCGGGGCTGCGCCTGCCCGGCGGCGGGGCCGGCGTGGAGCTGGTGTTCTTCCTCGTCGTCCTCGGCGGGTACGCGCTCGGCCGCGGCTTCGGCTTCGTGCTCGGCGCGCTCACCTTGTTCGCGTCTGCGCTGCTCACCGCGGGTGTCGGGCCCTGGCTGCCGTTCCAGATGCTCGGCTGCGCGTGGGTGGGGCTGGGCGCGGGGTTCCTCCCGCACCCCCGCCGCGTCTCGCTCCAGCTGCTCGTCCTGGCGGCCTACGGCGTGGTGTCGGCGTTCGCGTACGGGCTGGTCCTCAACCTGTGGTTCTGGCCGTTCGGCATCAGCGCGTCGTCGTCGCTGGCGTTCGTGCCCGATGCTTCACTGCTGCTCAACATGCGGCACTTCTGGGCGTTCCACGTCTCGTCCTCGCTCGGCTTCGACGCCGTCCGGGCCGTGAGCAACGTCGTCCTCATCCTCGTCGTCGGCCGCCCGGTCCTCGCGGCGCTGCGCCGGGCCGCGCGGCGGGCGGCGTTCGGCGAGGCGGTGACGTTCGAGTGAGCGACGTGGTGCTGCTCGGTACGGGCGGCTGGAACTGGCCGAACCCGTTCTGCCGCTGCGCCTCGTGCGAGTGGGCGCGTGCCGCCGGCGAGACCAGGACCAACTCCAGCGCGCTGGTCGACGGCACGGTGCTCCTCGACTGCGGCCCCGACGTGCCCGGCGCCGCGGTACGGCACGGCGTGCCGCTCGACGGCGTCCGGCTGCTGCTGCTCACCCACGCGCACGCCGACCACGTCTCGCCGCAGGTGCTGACGCTGCGGCACTGGGCCGGACGCGCCGAGCCGCTCGTCGTCGCCGGACCGCCCGCCGCGATCGCGCTGCACGAGCACTGGGTCGACCCGGCCGGCGCGGTCGAGCTGCGCACCGTCCTGCCCGGCGACAAGGTCACCGTCGACGGGTACGAGGCCCGCGCGCTGCCCGCCGCCCACGGCGACGCGATCACCGGCACCTGCGTCCTCTACGACCTGACGACGCCCGACGGCACCAGGCTGCTGTACGCGACCGACACCGGGCCACTGCCCGCGGAGACGCTGGCCGCGACGGACGGGCGGGCGTACGACCTGGTGCTGCTGGAGGAGACGTTCGGCGACTGGCCGGGTAGTGAAGCGCACGGCCACCTCGGGCTGCGGGAGTTCGGCGAGGCGGTCGCGGCGCTGCGCCGCAACGCCGCCGTCGCCGGCCACACCCGCGTCGTCGCCACCCACCTCGGCGATCACAACCCGCCGGGACCCGAGCTGGCCCGGCGGCTCGGGGCGCACGGCGCGGAACTGCTCCCGGACGGTGCGGTCCTCACGTTCCCCGGTCCGGGCCCGAGAACCGTTGCGCCGCAACGGGTCCTGATCCTCGGCGGCGCGCGGTCCGGCAAGTCGCTGGAGGCCGAGCACCGCCTCCTCGCCGAGCCCGAGGTCGTCTACGTGGCGACGTCGCTACAGACAGAGGACGACGCCGAGTGGGCCGAGCGGGTCGCGCTGCACCGCGCCCGCCGGCCGGCCGCGTGGCAGACCGTCGAGACGCTCGACCTGGTGCCGCTGCTCGCGACCGAAGGGCCGCCGCTGCTCGTCGACTGCCTGACCCTCTGGCTCGCGGCGGGGTACGAAGACCCCGCCCGCATCGACGCCCTCGTGACCGCCTGGCGGCGGACGCGCAGAAGGTTAGTTGCGGTAAGCAACGAAGTGGGCAGCGGCGTCGTCCCCGCGACCGAGTCGGGGCGGGCGTTCCGCGACGCGCTCGGCCGGTTGAACGCCGCGATCGCCGCCGAGTCGGACGAGGTCTGGCTCACCGTCGCGGGCATCCCCCAGCGGCTGCGGTGACCGGCCCGTGACTAGGCTCGCCGGGTGACCGCCGCCGTCGACCCGACCGCCCTCGCGGCGTCGATCCCGGCGCTGGACGACGCGGCGATGACGGCGGCGTTCGAGCGGCAGGGGACGCTGACCAAGCCGCCCGGCGCGCTGGGCAGGCTCGAAGGTCTCTCCATCTGGCTCGCCGGCGTTCAGGGCGTCTCGCCGCCGCGACCGCTGGCGCGCAGGCGGCTCGTCGTGTTCGCCGGCGACCACGGCGTGGCGCGGCTCGGGGTCTCGGCGTACCCGGCGGAGGTGACGGCGCAGATGGTCGCGAACTTCGCCGCGGGCGGCGCCGCCTGCACCGTACTTGCCCGCCGCGCGGACGTCGGCATCCGCGTCGTCGACGTCGCCGTCGGCAGGCCGTCGGGCGCCATCTCGGTCGAGCCCGCCATCTCCCTGGCGGAGGCGAACGACGCGTTCGCGAACGGCCTCGCCATCGCGGACGAGGAGGTCGACGGCGGCGCCGACCTGCTGATCGCGGGCGACATGGGCATCGGCAACAGCACCATCGCGGCAACGATCGTCTGCGCGGTCACCGGCGCGGAGCCGGTCGCGACCGTCGGGCGCGGCACCGGCGTCGACGACGCCGGGTGGTCGCGCAAGGTCGCCGTCGTACGCGACGCGTTGCGGCGCAGCAGGGCGGCGACGCTGGAGCCGATCGCGCTGCTCGCCGAGGTCGGCGGCGCGGACGTCGCGACGATGGCCGGGTTCCTCGTCGGCGCGGCGCGGCGGCGTACGCCGGTGGTCCTCGACGGCGTCGTGAGCGGCGCGGCCGCGCTGGTCGCCTCGCGAGTGGCCCCACGAGCAGTCGCGTACTTCGCGGCCGGGCACCGGTCCACCGAGCCCGCGCACCGGCGGGCGCTCGAACACCTGGAGCTGGAGCCGCTGCTCGACCTCGGGCTGCGGCTCGGCGAGGGTACGGGCGCGCTGCTGGCGCTGCCACTGCTCGACGCCGCGGTGGCGATCATCGGCGAGATGGCGACGTTCGACGAGGCCGGCGTTGCGGGTCCCGCTCAGGAGGAGGAGCAGCCGTGAGGTCGCTGATCCGCGGCGTCCGGCTGTCGTTCTCGCTGCTGACCGCGTGGCGGGTCGACGTGCCGCCGCCGACGCTCGCCGATGCGCGGGTGGCGATGGCGTTCGCGCCGGTCGTGGGGTTCGTCATCGGCGCCGTGGCGGCGTTCGTCACGTGGGCGGTCAGGGACCTGACGGCGTACGACGCCTCGCCGGTGTTCGCGGGCGTCTGCGCGATCGGGACCATCGCTGTCGCGACGCGGGCGCTGCACCTCGACGGCCTCGCCGACACCGCCGACGGGCTCGGCAGCCTCCGCGGGCCCGAGGAGGCGATCGCGCTGATGAAGCAGGGCACGGTCGGGCCGTTCGGTGTCGTCGTGCTGGTGCTCGTGCTGCTGACGCAGGTCGGCGCGTACGCCGCCAGCGTCACGATCGGCCGCGCCACCATCGCGCTGGTCTTCGCCGTCATCACCGGCCGGCTCGCGGCGACGATGTCGGTGACGCCGCGGACGCCGGTGTTCGACGTCGGCGGGCTCGGCGCGCTGGTCGACGGCTCGGTGCCGTCGTGGCTCGCCTGGGGCTGGGCGGTGGTCGTGACGGCGGGCGCGTTCGCCGGCGGCAACCTCGACGACCGCCGCGGCCTCGGCGGCGGGCTGCACGCCGCGCTCGCCGTCGTCGCGGGCCTCGCCGCGGCACACGTGCTGCGCGCCAGGGCGGTCCGCCGGTTCGGCGGCGTCAACGGCGACGTCCTCGGCGCGCAGGTCGAGGTCGCGACGATGGTGACGTTGATCGTGTTCGCGCTGAACATCTTCGAAGGCCGCTGACCCCGGAGGCGCCCATGTCCGCCCACCTGTTCCACGTCGGCATCCCGCTGACCGAGAAGGTGCTGCGCACGGTCGCCGTCTACGGCGCCATCGCCGTCCTGCTGCGGCTCGCGGGCAAGCGCGACCTGGCCCAGCTGAACACGTTCGACCTGGTCGTCGTCTTGCTCCTCTCCAACGTCGTGCAGAACGCCGTCATCGGCCCCGACGACAGCCTCCTCGGCGGCCTGATCGGCGCCGCCGTTCTCATCGGCGTCAACTCCGTCGTCGTCCGCGTCGTGAACAGGAACGACACGCTGGCGACGGTGTTCGAGGGCACGCCGACGGTGCTCGTGGACGACGGGCGGCTGCTGGCGGACGCGCTGCGACGCGAGGGGCTGCGCCCCGCCGACGTGACCGCCGCGATCCTGCGGCAGGGGGCGAGCGACCTGTCCGAGGTGCGGCGCGCGACGCTCGAACCCGGCGGCGCGATCGTCGTCGAGCTGAGGCCCGAGGCGCGCAACGCCACGGCCGCCGACGTCGAACGCCTCGAGCGCAAGCTCGACGCGTTGCTGGCCAAGGCCGGCTAGGGGACGAGCGCCGCGAGCTTCTTCGGCGCGATCAGGCGGTACGAGTCGCGGACCAGCTCCTCGACCATCGTCCAGTCCAGCCCCTTGCCGCTGAGGTCGACGGAGACCCAGCCGAACCTGCCGACGTACGCCGCCACCGTGACCCGCGGGTCGGACGCGACCAGTGCGGCCTGGTCCTCCTTCGTCGCCTTCACGGAGACGCCGCCGGCGTCCTCGCCGGTGATCGCGAAGATCTTGTCGCGGACCCGGAACGTCAGGTCCGTTCCCCACGTCACCTGCTCGGTCGCCTCGGGCAGCGAGAGGCAGAGCGCGCGCAGGCGGTCGAGCCGCGCGCTCACTTCGGCGCGGCCTTCACGAACGGCGGCTTCACGACCTCCATCGGCGAACGCCTCCCGCGCACGTCTACCTCGACGGTGTCGCCCTCGCCGACGCCCGACGCGAGCAGCGCGAGCCCGATCCCGGCGCGCAGCGTCGGGGAGAACGTCCCGCTGGTCACCTCGCCCACGACGTCGTCGCCGGAGTACGCGGCCATCCCGGCGCGCGGGATCGCGCGGTCGGCCGGGCGCAGCCCCCACAGCAGCCGCGACGGTCCCGTCGACTTCTCCGCGAGGAGCGCTTCGCGGCCCCAGAACGACTCCTTCGACCAGCCCACCGCCCAGCCGCAACGGGCCTGGACGGGAGTGATGTCGAGCGACAGCTCGTGGCCGTGCAGCGGGTACCCCATCTCGGTCCGCAGCGTGTCCCGCGCGCCGAGCCCGCACGGCAGCCCGTCGTGCTCGCGGACCGCGTGCAGCGCCGCGTCCCAGAGCGCGTCCGCGTCGTCCCAGCGCGCGAGCAGCTCGTACCCGTGCTCGCCGGTGTACCCGGTGCGGCAGACGATGACGGCGTGGCCGTGCCACGCGTCCTCCGCGAACGCCATGTACGCGAGGTCCTCGGTCAGTCCCAACGCCCGCAGGACGCCCGGCGAGCGCGGGCCCTGGACCGCGAGGATCGCGTACGCCTCGTGCATGTTCATGACGTCGATGCCGGCCGGCGCGGCGGCGACGAGCCGGTCGACGACCGCGGCCGTGTTGGCGGCGTTCGGGACGAGGAGCACGTCGTCGTCGGCGCGGACGTACGCGATCAGGTCGTCGACGACGCCGCCGGACGGGTCGCAGCAGAGCGTGTACTGCGCCTGCCCAGGTCCGATCTTGCGGAGGTCGTTGGTGAGGCAGCCGTTGACGAACGCCACCGCCCCCGGCCCGGTGACCGACGCCTTGCCGAGGTGCGAGACGTCGAACAGCCCGACCCGCTCGCGGACGGCGGCATGCTCGGCGAGCACCCCGCCGCCGGGGTACTCGATCGGCATCTCCCAGCCGCCGAAGTCGGCGAGCTTGGCGCCGAGAGCGGTGTGGCGGTCGTGCAACGACGTGCGCTTGAGGTCGGTCACGGCGGCGACGCTACCGCCCCGCCGCCCCCGCCCGCGCCCCCGCCCGCCCCCACCCCGCGGGGCTACCGGTGAGTACGGGCCGCGCGCCCAGCGCAAGCGGTGAACGCCGACGCCGGTACTCACCGGTAGCCAGGCCGTACCCACCGGTAGCCGGGCGGGGGGCGCCGGTAGAGTCCGGCCATGACCTCGCTCTCGCTCGCCGGCCCGGATGTCGCGGCCGCCAAGACCGACGTGCTCGTCGTCGGTGCCGCCAAGGGCCCCAAGGGCCCCGTCCTCGCGGCCGGTAACGCCGCCGTCGACAAGGCGTTCGGCGGCCGGCTCGGCAGGACGCTCGGCGATGTCGGCTTCGTCGGCAACGAGGACGAGTGCGTCCGCCTCCCCGCGCCCGGTGACCTCGGCGCGTCCAGCGTCGTCGTGGTCGGCCTCGGCGACGCCGGCAACGTCACCGCGGAGACCCTGCGCCGCGCCGCGGGTGCCGGGGTCCGCGCCGCGGCCGGCGTACGGCGCGCGGCCACGACGCTCGCGCTGCACACCGGCGTCGACGCCGGTGCCGCGCTGCGCGCCGTCGCCGAGGGCGCGCTGCTGGGGGCGTACGACTTCACCCGCTTCCGCAACGCCTCCCTCACCGGTCGCAAGGGCCCTGTGCAGTCGATGGTCGTCGCGACCAACGACCCCAAGGGCCGGGCCGCGACGAACGCCGCCAAGCGCGCCGAGACCGTCGCCGCCGCGACCGCGCTGACCCGCGACCTGGTCAACACCCCGCCCGGCGACCTGCACCCCGCCGACCTCGCCGACGTCGCGCGCACCGAGGCCACCAAGGCCGGCTGCACCGTCGACGTGATGGACGAGAAGGCGCTGCGCAAGGGCGGGTACGGCGGCATCCTCGGCGTCGGCCAGGGCTCGGCCAACCCGCCCCGGCTCGTCCGCATCGGCTACACGCACCCGAAGGCCAAGCGCACGATCGCGCTGGTCGGCAAGGGCGTGACGTTCGACTCCGGCGGCATCTCCATCAAGCCGTCCGCGTCGATGGAGGCGATGAAGTCCGACATGGCCGGCGCGGCCAGCGTCGTCGCGGCACTGACCGCAATCGCGCGACTCGGCGTCAAGGTCAACGTCACCGGCTGGGTCCCCACCGCAGAGAACATGCCAAGTGGCGCCGCGATCCGGCCGGGCGACGTTCTCACGATGTACAAGGGGAAGCGGGTCGAGGTCCTCAACACCGATGCCGAGGGCCGTCTCATCCTCGGGGACGCGATCACCCGCGCGGGCGAGGAGAAGCCCGACATGATCGTCGACGTCGCGACGCTGACCGGCGCGCAGATCGTCGCGCTCGGCATGCGGACGTCGGGCCTGATGAGCAACGACGACGACCTGCGGTCGCGCATCGCCGCCGCCGCCGAGGTCGCGGGCGAGCAGCTGTGGCCGATGCCGCTGCCGGGCGAGCTGCGGAAGTCGATCGACTCCGACGTCGCCGACATCGTCAACACCGGCGACCGCTACGGCGGCATGCTGGTCGCCGGCGTGTTCCTGCGGGAGTTCGTGCCGGAGGGCATGCCGTGGGCCCACCTCGACATCGCGGGCCCCGCGTTCAACACCAACGACGCCTGGGGCTACACCCCGAAGGGCGGGACGGGCGTGCCGGTACGGACCTTCCTCCAGCTCGCCGAGGACGAGGCCGCCCGCTAGCCCGTCCAGCTCGTTCACCTCGTTCTGTGAAGATCACCACGCTCGAGAGGGGGCGGGTGACCTGCACAGAACGAGCGAATCGGATGCAACCGTCAAGGGGGCCGGGGCGTCGTCCCTGTGACGGCGCGGACTGTGAGGGGGGTGCGGTGCCGGCGAACGGGACGTTGGACGACCTCTACACCGGCTCCTATCGCAGGCTCGTCGCGCAGCTCTATGCGGTGACCGGCAACCGGCAGGAGGCGGAGGACGTCGTGCAGGAGGCGTTCATGCGCGCCATGAGCCGGTGGGACCAGGTGCGGACGTACGACTCCCCCGAGGCGTGGCTGCGGACCGTCGCCCTGAACCTCGCCCGCAGCAGGTTCCGCCGTACGGTCCGCGGCGCGGCCGCGCTGGTACGCCACGGCGTACCGCACGCCGAGCCGGACCTCTCGCCGGACCACGTGGCGTTGATGAGCGCGATGAAGACGCTGCCAGAGGCGCAGCGCGAGGCGCTGGTGCTGCACCACTTCGTCGGCCTCTCCGTCGACGAGGTGGCCGCCGCGGTCGGCGCGCCGAGCGGCACGATCAAGGCGCGCCTGTCGCGCGGCCGCGCCGCCCTCGCGGGCATGCTCGGCTTGGACGAGGAGGCGCTGGCCGGTGGCTGACTGGGACGGCCTCCGGCGAGGTCTCGAAGGCGCGGTCACCCCCCCGCCGCTCGACGCGTTGCGCGCGCGTCGGCGGCACCGCAAGCAGCGCCGGACGATCGCGGTGACGTGCGCGCTCGCGCTGGTCGGCACGGCGAGCGGCATGGCGCTGCTCGGGCAGCGCGACCGCGACACGTCCTCCGGCGTCGTCGCCAAGAGCACCGCGATCAACCGCGTCGTGCACAACGAGCGGTACACGCCGCCGCGCGCCGACCACGACTACATCGTCACCGACTTCGACTTCGTCGGAGCGGACACCGGATGGGCGCTCGGGCTGCGCTGCGTCGAGGACGGCTGTACGACGGCCACCTGGCGGACCGACGACGGCGGCTCGACGTGGGGCCCCGAGGTCGTCGTCGCGCGTGGCGTCCCGCGGTCGTCGTACACGGAGCAGGACCCGGCCGGCGGCGGCGCCCGGTCGATCCGGATGGTCGACGCCGAGGAGGGGTTCGCGTTCAACCCCGACCTCTACGTGACCCACGACGGCGCGCGCACCTGGACGCGCGTGCCGCAGCCGAGCAAGGTCGCCGGTATCCAGGTCGCGGGGCGCTCCGTCTGGGTCACCGAACGCGGCTGCCCGGTCGAGGACGACTGCGACGTCGTCGTCCGTACGGCGACCCTCGGCCGGCGCCCGTTCGCCGTCGCCGACCTGCTCATGCCCGCGACCATCGGCTCGACGCTCGTGCGCCGCGCCGGTGAACGCCACGGCTACCTGCTCACGTTCGACGCCGCGGGTGGCTCGCCGGCGACCCTGCACCGCACCGCGGACGGCGGCGCGACGTGGCAGCCCGCGACCAACCCCTGCCCCGACGCGGTGTCGGCGGCGCTGTCGGCGGGTGCGGGCCGGCCGTTGCTGCTGGTCTGCTCGGGCGAGGTCGACGCCGAGGACCGCACGCTGCACCGCGTGCCGAAGCAGGCGTTCACCTCCGCCGACAGGGGCACGACCTGGCGCGCGCTCCCCGCGCCGCCCGAGGCCGGCGAGCTGACCGACCTCACGTCCGTCTCCGCCACGACGGCGTACGCCACCACGCTGGTCCCCGCGCGGCTGCTCGTGACCACCGACGGCGGCGCGACGTGGGAGCAGGCCGAGGGCACCGCCAAGAGCGGGTACGGCTACAGCAACATCGACGTCTCCGACGCCCGTCACGCCTGGGCGATGGGCGACCAGGGCGTCCTCTGGCGGACCACCGACGGCACGACGTGGGAACGGCTCGCGCTCCCGCCGGACGCGGCACCCGCCACGTCGACGCCGCCCGCGCTCGCGACGTCACGGGTCCCGGCCGCGCCGGCCGACAAGGACGTGCGCTGGACCGGGCTGTCGTTCTACGACGCCGCGCACGGGTACGCGGTCGGCGAGCGCTGCGTCGCCAAGACCTGCCGGGCCGTCCTGCGCGCGACCGGAGACGGCGGCCGGACGTGGCGCGTCGCGCCGGGCCCGCCCGGGACGTGGCAGACCGACGAGGGCCGGTCGGCGAACGGCGTGCGGTCGGTGACGTTCGCCGACGCGCGCAACGGCTGGCTCTACGGCGACGCGCTGGTCGAGACCCACGACGGCGGCCTGCACTGGCAGAACGTCGGCGGCTACACCGGCGACGTCGTGGCCCGCGACGGCGTCGTCTGGGCACTGCACTACGAGGGCTGCGCGTCGATGTTCTGCGGCGCCTGGGTCGGGCACGGCGCGACCACTGGCGGGCCGCTCACCGGCGAGGCGGGGGCCGACCTGGTCGAGCACGGGTCGCTCGCGGCGGTCGACGCGACGCACGCGTACCTCGTCGACGACGGGACGTACGGCGGCGACGACCCGAAGTTCCGCGCGACCGCCGACGGCGGCAGGACGTGGGCCCGTTACCCCGCGCCGTGCCCGCGCGCCGCCTGGCGCACCCTCTCCGCGACGGCCGCCGACGACCTCCGCGTCCTCTGCGGCGACAGCGCGGCACACTTCGTCGCCCGGTCGCGCGACGGCGGGGCGACGTGGCGGACGGCCCGCACGGGCGACGAGGGCGGCGCCACGTTCGTCGCCGTGTCGCCGGACCTCGCGTTCCGCGCGGGCGACCGCTCCGTGCGCGTCACCCGCGACGGTGGAGCGACGTGGCGGGTGATGCCGGGGCTCGACGTGACGAGCCCGCTGCAGGCGTTCGTCGTGGTGGACGGGACGCACGCGTTCGCGCTCTACGAGGGCGGCCTGCTCTACGGCATGTCCGACGGCGCGTCGTGGGAGCGGCTCACCCGGCCCTGACGGCCGTCACCAGCACGGCGTGCTTGCCGATCCGGAACGCGCCGTCCCGCGCGATCGCGGCGCTCACCGGAGCGGCGACCGCGTCCTCCTCGTCCCGCGTCAACGGGCGGTCCGCGAGGCTGGCGACGTACGCGACGACGGCTCCCGCGTCGGTGACGACCAGCGTGTCCTCGTAGCGGCGCGACACCACGTCGTCGAACGCCAGCGCCAGCGCGGCCGGCGCCGCCTCGGCCGGGAAGTGCTCGTGGACGTCGACCGGCGGCAGCCCGATCGAGACGGCGAGCTCCGACGCCTCGGCCATGTGCCCGGCGCCGTTGGTCGCGACGGCGACCCGGCCGCCCGGTCGCAGGACCCGGCGCAGCTCGGCGAGCGCCGTTGCCGGGTCGGCGACGTGGTACAGCACGTGGTTGGCGAGCGCCGTGCCGAACACCCCGTCCGCGAAGGGCAGCCGGTCGGCACCGGCCCGCGCCACGGCGGCGTCCGGGACCGCCGTACGGAGCGTGGCGCACATCGCGGGCGATCCGTCGGTCAGCACCAGCGGCGGGTGCTCGACGCCGGACCAGAGCGCGCCCGTGCCCGCGCCGACCTCGAGGACGGGTCCCGCGTACGGCGCGAGGAGGCCGTGCACCCAGGCGTACCACGGCACGGGGTTGGTGCCGTACTCGTGGATGGCGATGCGGCTCGCCAGGGGGCGGGTGGTGACGTAGTTACCGGTCATGCCGGCTCCGGGCCGCGGCGCGCGGCCTTCTCGGCCTCGGCGCGCAGGCGGGTCCACTCGCGCATCCGCGGCGGGTAGCCGGTGGCGTGGACGTCGTACACCGGGATGCCGAGGCGCTTGCCGAGCTCGGCGGCGGCCCGCTCGTCCTCCACCCGGCGCCGCGTCCACTCGCCGTCGTGCGCCACGAACGCCACCGTCGTGTCGGTCACGGCGGTCCGCGGCTCGACGTACGCCTCCACCCCGCGCCGCGACGCGGCCCACGCGGCGAGGTGCGCGACGTCGTCGGAGTCGGCGCGCCGCAGCGTCCCAGGCCGCGGCTTGCGGCGGAAGAGCCCCATGGCGCAATGGTCGCAGATCGTTCACCCGCACGCGCGTATAGCCTTACGGCGTCCGCCCGACACCGACCCCGGGAGCAACGACGTATGGCAGGCTCGACGTACGACCTCGTCGTCCTCGGTGGTGGCAGCGGCGGCTACGCCGCCGCGCTGCGCGCCGCCGAGCTCGGCCTCACCGTGGCGCTCGTCGAGCGCGACAAGGTGGGCGGCACCTGCCTGCACAAGGGCTGCATCCCGACCAAGGCGCTGCTGCACGCGGGCGAGGTCGCCGACTCCGCGCGGGAGAGCGCGAGCTTCGGGGTGAACGCCACGTTCGAGGGCGTCGACGTACCCAAGGTCAACGCGTACAAGGACAAGGTCGTCGACAAGCTCTACAAGGGCCTCGCGGGCCTGATCAAGAGCCGCAAGATCGAGGTCGTCGCCGGGTCGGGCCGGCTCACGTCGCCGACCACCGTCGAGGTCGACGGCAAGACCCTCACCGCGACCAGGGCCGTCGTCCTCGCGACCGGCTCCGTACCCAAGTCGCTGCCGGGCCTGGAGATCGACGGTACGCAGGTCATCACGTCCGACGACGCGCTCACGCTCGACCGCGTACCCAAGTCCGCCGTCATCCTCGGCGCGGGCGCGATCGGCTGCGAGTTCGCGTCGGTGTGGCGCTCGTTCGGCACTGAGGCCGTCACCATCGTCGAGGCCCTGCCCCACCTCGTTCCCCTGGAGGAGGAGTCCTCGTCGAAGCTGCTGGAGCGGGCGTTCCGCAAGCGCGGGATCGCGTTCGAGCTCGGCGCGCGGTTCGCGGGCGTCAAGACGACCGACGCCGGCGTCACGGTCAGCCTGGAGAGCGGCAAGACGATCGAGGCCGAGCTGCTGCTCGTCGCCGTCGGCCGGGGCCCTGTCTCGTCCGGGCTCGGCTACGAGGAGGCCGGTGTCACTCTCGACCGGGGGTACGTCGTCGTGGACGAGTACTGCCGTACCTCCGTCCCCGGCGTCTACGCCGTCGGCGACCTGATCCCGACCCTCCAGCTCGCGCACGTCGGCTTCGCCGAGGGCATTCTCGTCGCCGAGCACGTCGCCGGTCTCAACCCGAAGCCGGTCGACTACGACGGCGTGCCGCGCGTGACGTACTCCGAGCCGGAGGTCGCGTCCGTCGGCATCACGACGGCGACGGCGAAGGCGCGCGGGCTCGACGTCGCCACGGTGACGTACGACCTCGCCGGCAACGGCAAGAGCCAGATCCTGCAGACCGCCGGCGCGGTGACGCTGGTGGCCGTCAAGGACGGCCCGGTCGTCGGCGTGCACATGGTCGGCTCGCGCGTCGGCGAGCTGGTCGCCGAGGCGCAGCTCATCACCAACTGGGAGGCGTACGCGGACGACGTGGCGCAGCTCATCCACCCGCACCCGACGATGTCGGAGGCCGTCGGCGAGGCGCACCTCGCGCTCGCCGGCAAGCCCCTGCACAGCCACTCCTAGCGCGAAGGATCCACTCATGGCTGTCTCGGTCACGATGCCCCGGCTCGGCGAGAGCGTGACGGAGGGCACCGTCACGCGGTGGCTGAAGAAGGAGGGCGAGACGGTCCAGGCCGACGAGCCGCTGCTCGAGGTCTCCACCGACAAGGTCGACACGGAGATCCCCGCGCCGGCATCGGGCGTTCTCACGTCGATCAAGGTGGCCGAGGACGAGACCGTCGAGGTCGGTGCCGAGCTGGCCGTCATCGACGGCGACGGCGCGGCGCCCGCTCCCGCCGAGCCGGCCCCCGCCCAGGCCGCCGCGCAGCCGGACGCCGCCCCGGCCGAGCCGTCAGGACCGACGCACGAGGAGGCCGCCGAGCGCGCCGCCGCGGCCGTCGACACCGCGCCCGCGCCCGCCCCGGCGCCCGCCCCCGAGGACGACGGCCGCCCGTCGTACGTCACCCCGCTGGTCCGCAAGCTCGCGTCCGAGCACGGCGTGGACCTCGCCAACGTCACCGGCAGCGGTCTCGGCGGCCGGGTCCGCAAGCAGGACGTCCTCGATGCCGCCAAGGGCTCGAGCGCCCCCGCGCCGCGAACGGCAGCCGCCCCCGTGGCCCGCGCCGCGACCGGCCCGTCGCCCGCGACCACACCCGCCCGGTCCACCGCGCACCTGCGCGGCCGGACCGAGAAGCTCTCCCGGCTGCGGACCGTCATCGCCCAGCGCATGGTCGAGTCGTTGCAGGTCTCGGCCCAGCTCACGACCGTCGTCGAGGCGGACGTGACGCGGGTCGCGCGGCTGCGCGAGGCGGCGAAGAAGACGTTCGAGGAACGCGAGGGGACCAAGCTGTCGTTCCTGCCGTTCTTCGCCGTGGCGGCGATCGAGGCGCTCAAGGAGTTCCCGGTCGTCAACTCCAGCATCGACCTGCAGAACGGCACGGTGACCTACCACGACGCCGTGCACCTCGGCATCGCCGTGGACACCGACCGCGGCCTGCTCGTCCCCGTTATCGCCGACGCCGGCGACCTGAACCTCGGCGGCATCGCGCGCAAGATCGCCGACCTCGCCGAACGCACCCGCAGCAACCGCGTCACGCCCGACGAGCTGGCCGGCGGGACGTTCACGCTGACCAACACCGGCAGCCGGGGCGCGCTGTTCGACACCCCGATCATCAACCAGCCGCAGGTCGCGATCCTCGGCACCGGCAGCGTCGTCAAGCGCCCGGTGGTCGTTCGCGACGAGGACCTCGGCGAGGTCGTGGCCATCCGGTCGATGGTCTACCTGGCGCTGTCGTACGACCACCGGATCGTCGACGGCGCCGACGCCGCGCGTTACCTCAACGCGGTCAGGGAGCGGCTCGAGGAAGGCGCGTTCGAAGCCGAGCTCGGCCTCGAGTCCTGACCCGCAGCGTCAGCCGCGGAACGGGTCGCGCGCGGGGGGCGTCGGCTGCTCGATGCGCGGGCCGTCCACGGTCTGCCCGACCAGCCGCAGGACCGTCGTGAGGATCGACTCGGTCGTCTCGTCGGCGTCGATGCCGGCCTGGGTGACCATCGAGCGGTAGATGGTCACGTAGTTCTTCGACGGGGTGTCGTACGTCCAGTCCACCGAGCCGAGGTGCACGGCGCTGCCGTGCGTGCCGCCCGTGCCGTCCCATGGGCCCGACCAGACCTGCACCCCGGCGGGGCCGGCGGAGAAGCGGCCGCCGGCGCTCACGTCGAACCGCGCGGCCTCCTGCAGCAGCTCGCGCGCGATGCGTTCGTCGAGGACCAGCGAGGGCCGGACGCGGCTGGCCAGGGCGGCCTTCGCGGTGCCCTCCGCCCACCCGGGCGTCCCTGGGGTCAACGGCGGCTGGGTCACCGGGCCATCCTATGAGGACCGGTACTCTCTCGGTCCATGTCGCCACGCATCGTCGCCATCGGCGGCGGCGGTCTCGTCGAGCGCGACGGCCGCCGCCCCATGCTCGAACACGTCCTCTCCCTCACCGGCGCCGACCGTCCCAAGGTCTGCTACCTCGGTACGGCCTGGGGCGACGCGCCCGCAGGGACGCTGATGTTCTACGAGGCCGCGAGCGGGCTCGACGTCCGCGCCAGCCACCTCGACCTCAACCCGATGCCGAACGTCCCCGACCCCCGCGCGCACCTGCTCGCCCAGGACGCGATCTACGTCGGCGGCGGCAGCGTCGCCAACCTGCTCGCCGTCTGGCGCACCCACGGCCTCGACGCGGTCCTGCGCGAGGCGTGGGAGGCCGGCATCGTCCTCGCCGGAACGAGCGCGGGCAGCCTCTGCTGGTTCGCGAGCGGCACGACCGACTCGTTCGGTGAGGACCTGCGGCCGTTCACCAACGGCCTCGGCTTCGTCCCCGCCTCCAACACTCCGCACTACGACTCCGAGGAACGCCGCCGCCCCCTGTACCAGCGCCTGGTCCGCGAGGGCGTCCTGCCGCCGGGCTGGGCGGCCGACGACACGGTCGGGCTGGTGTTCGAGGGGACGTCGTTCGCCGAGGCCGTGACCTACCGCGAGGGCGCGATGGCCTGGCGGGTCGAGCGCGACGGCGAGACCGGGGTCGAGCCGCGGCTGCTGTGAGACCCTGGACGGCGTGATCAACGTACGACTCGGCCTGGTGCCGTACGACGAGGCCTGGGCCATGCAGCGCGACCTGCACGCCCGCCGCGTCGCGGGCGACGTCGCCGACACCTGCCTCCTGCTGGAGCACCCGGCCGTCTACACCGCGGGCCGGCGCACCGAGCCGTGGGAACGCCCCGTCGACGGCACGCCGGTCGTCGACGTCGACCGCGGCGGCAAGATCACCTGGCACGGTCCGGGACAGCTCGTCGGCTACCCCATCGTGAAGCTGCCCGACCCGGTCGACGTCGTCGGCCACGTCCGCCGCATCGAGGCCGCGCTGATCGAGGTCTGCGCGGCGTACGGCGTCGACGCCGGCCGGGTCGAGGGCCGGTCCGGAGTCTGGGTCGGCAACGCCAAGGTGGCCGCCATCGGCATCCGGGTCGCGCAGGGTGTGACCATGCACGGCTTCGCGCTGAACTGCGACCCCGACCTCACCGCGTACGACCGCATCGTCCCCTGCGGCATCCGCGACGCCAGCGTCACGTCGCTGACCGTGCTGGCCGGGCGGCGGATCACGGTGGACGACGTGGTCGACACCGTCGAGGACGCGTTGAGCAACGCGCTGGAGCCGGTCCGTGGTTGACCCGAACGGCCGCCGCCTCCTGCGCGTCGAGGCGCGCAACGCCGAGACGCCGATCGAGCGCAAGCCGGAGTGGCTGAAGATCAGGCTCAAGACCGGCCCCGAGTACGCCGCCGTCGCCGACCTGGTGAAGAAGGAGGGGCTGCACACCGTCTGCCAGGAGGCCGGCTGCCCCAACATCTACGAGTGCTGGGAGGACCGGGAGGCGACGTTCCTCATCGGCGGCGACCAGTGCACGCGGCGCTGCGACTTCTGCCAGATCGACACCGGCCGGCCCGCGCCGCTCGACCGCGACGAGCCGCGCCGCGTCGCCGAGTCCGTCGCGACGATGCGGCTGCGCTACGCCACCGTCACCGGGGTCGCCCGTGACGACCTCGAAGACGGCGGCGCGTGGCTGTACGCCGAGACCGTCCGGCAGATCCACGCGCTCAACCCCGACTGCGGCGTCGAGCTGCTCGTCCCCGACTTCCGCGGGGAGCCGAGCCTGCTGGAAACGGTGTTCGACAGCCGCCCGGAAGTGCTGGCGCACAACGTCGAGACCGTGCCGCGCATCTTCAAGCAGATCAGGCCGGCGTTCACCTACGACCGCTCGCTCGACGTCCTCGTACAGGCGCGCGCGGCCGGGCTGGTGACCAAGAGCAACCTGATCCTCGGCATGGGCGAGACGACCGACGAGGTACGCGAGGCGCTGCGCGACCTGCGCGCCGTCGAGTGCGACCTCGTCACCATCACGCAGTACCTCCGCCCGACCGTCCGCCACCACCCGGTGGCGCGGTACGTGAAGCCGGAGGAGTTCGTCGCGCTCGCCGCCGAGGCCGAGGCGATGGGGTTCCTCGGCGTCCAGTCCGGCCCGCTCGTCCGGTCGTCCTACCGCGCCGGGCGGATGTACGCCGCCGCGCTGGCCGCTCGCGCGACGGCGTAGCGCCCGCCACTCTGCCGCGCCCGCGCGCAACGTTCTCGGGGAGTTAACAGGCGCGACACCGGCGCGTCATGCCGGGCGCGGAGAGTACGTCTCGTGAACGGGATGCTGCGGACCCTGGTCCTCGTCGCCTGGCCGCACGGCGGCCAGCGCGGCTCGCGTACCAACGCCCTCGCCGCGTTGCGCGAGGCCCGCGCCGCGTGCGCCGAGCAGGCGGCGGCCGCGGCGGCGTTCGACCACCTGCCGGCCCGCCACGCGGTCAGCCGCTGACGAAGAGCCGGACCGCGATCAGCAGGAGCAGGCCCGCGAACAGCCGCTTCAACGTCACCTCGGAGCGCCCCAGCGCGAGCTTCGCGCCGAGCAGCGCACCCGCGAACACCCCGGCCGCGATCAGCAGCCCGGCGCGGACGTCGACGTGGCCCTCGCGCGCGTACTCGCGCGCCGCCAGCGCGCCGACCGGGAGCAGCAGCGCGAGCAGCGACGTGCCCGTCGCGGTCTTCTGGCCGAAGCCGAGCAGCAGGACCAGCCCCGGCACGATGACGACCCCGCCGCCGATGCCGAAGATGCCCGACAGCACCCCGGCGAGGAGGCCGAGGCCGAGCGCGGTCGCGGAGTGGCTCACGGCGCCAACCTACCCGGCGCACCTTCCGGCGATGCCGTAGGTTCTGGACGTGGCCGAGCTGGTGTACCGACCCGTCATCGGCGCCGCGCTGACGTTCTTCAAGGCGCTGAACCTCAGGATCGACGTCGGCGGTGCGGAGCACATCCCGGCGACAGGCGGGGCGGTCATCGCGTCGAACCACATCGGCTACCTCGACTTCGTCTTCACCGGCGTCGCCGCGCGGCAGGTCGACAAGCGGCTGGTCCGCTTCCTCGCCAAGCGCGAGGTGTTCGACAAGCGGTTCCCCGGCGCTCTGATGCGTGGGATGCACCACATCTCGGTCGACCGCGAGGCGGGGGCGGCGTCGTACCGCAACGCCGTCGAGGCGCTGCGCGCGGGCGAGCTGGTCGGCATGTTCCCGGAGGCGACGATCAGCAGGTCGTTCCGCCTCAAGGAGTTCAAGAACGGCGCCGCGCGGATGGCGATCGAGTCCGGCGCGCCGCTCGTGCCCTCGGTCGTGTGGGGCACCCAGCGGCTGCTCACGAAGGGCCGCCCGCGCAACTTCCAGCGCGGCGTCCAGATCCTGGTCCGCGTCGGGGAACCGTTGCGCCCCAGCGCATCCGACGACCCGACCGAGGTGACGAACGAGCTCAAGGCGCGGATGGAGGTGCTGCTGGCGGACGCGCAGGCGGCGTACCCCGGCATCCCGGCCAATGACGCGGACCGCTGGTGGCTGCCCGCGCACCTCGGCGGCACGGCGCCGACGCCGGAGGAGGCCGAGGCGCTGGACCGCGCCGAGCTGGCCGAGCGCCGGGCGAAGCGCGAGGCCCGCGCCGCCGCACGTTAGCCGCTCGCCTATCCTGTGGCCCTATGGCCACCCCCGAGGTTCCGACCGGCAAGCTCGCGCAGATCCGCCAGATGGTCTCGATGACCCGCGAGGCGGACCCGCGGTACCTGCCGATCGTGCTCGTCGCGGTCGTGCTCGCCGCGGGCGTGGCGTTCACCGTGGGCCAGCTGCTCGCCGGGCCGATCCTCGGCGCGATCCTCGCGCTGCTGGCGGCGCTGATCGCGTTCACCGTCGTCACCGGACGGCGCGGGCAGGCGGCCGCGTTCACCCGCATCGAGGGCCAGCCGGGGGCGGCGTTCGCGATCCTCCAGTCGCTGCGCGGGGACTGGCGCGTGACGCCCGCGGTCGCCTACAACAAGAGCCAGGACCTGGTGCACCGCGCGGTAGGCCGCCCCGGCGTGATCCTCGTCGCCGAGGGCTCCGGCGCCCGCGCGCGCGAGCTGCTGTCGGCCGAGCTGCGCCGGACCCGCAAGGTCATCGGCGAGGCACCGTTGCACGACGTGGTCATCGGCGAGGGCGAGGGCCAGGTGCCGTTGAAGCGCCTCCAGGTCCACGTCATGAAGCTGCCGCGGGCGCTGAAGCCGAAGGAGGTCAACGCCGTCGAGTCCCGCCTCAAGGCGTTGGGCGGCACCGCGATGCCGTTGCCGAAGGGGCCGATGCCCACACGCGTCCCCCGCGGCGGCAAGATCCGCTAGCCCCACGCACGGCCGCGTAACGTGCGCGAAACACGAGGGACACGGCGTGTTCACCGCCTCTCGGTAGGGTGCGAGACACGCCGAACCCCGCCTCAGGAGGATGCATGTTCACGAACGCCGACGAGGTCCTGAAGTTCATCAAGGACGAAGGCGTGCAGTTCATCGACGTACGGTTCTGCGACCTCCCCGGCGTCATGCAGCACTTCACGTTCCCCGCGAGCAACTTCGGCGCCAGCGTGTTCACCGACGGGCTGATGTTCGACGGCTCGTCGATCCGCGGCTTCCAGCAGATCCACGAGTCGGACATGCTCCTGCTGCCGGACCCGGGCACGGCGATGCTCGACCCGTTCCGCCAGCACAAGACGTTGAACATGACGTTCTTCATCCACGACCCGCTCACCGGCGAGGCGTACAGCCGCGACCCGCGGAACATCGCGGCGAAGGCCGAGGCGTACCTCAAGGGCACCGGCATCGCGGACACGTCGTACTTCGGGCCCGAGGCGGAGTTCTACATCTTCGACTCGGTGCGCTTCGACACCAACCAGCACTCCTCGTACTACTACCTCGACTCGATCGAGGCCGCGTGGAACAGCGGCAAGGAGGAGCCGGGCGGCAACAAGGGGTACAAGCCGCGGTACAAGGGCGGGTACTTCCCGGTCGCGCCGACCGACCACTTCACCGACCTGCGGTCGGAGATGGTACGGGTGCTGATCGAGGCCGGCATCGACGTCGAGATGCAGCACCACGAGGTCGGCACCGCCGGCCAGGCGGAGATCGACTTCCGCTTCGGCACGCTGCTCAAGACCGCCGACAACCTCATGAACTTCAAGTACATCGTCAAGAACGTCGCACTGGCCCACGGGCGGACGGCGACGTTCATGCCGAAGCCGATCTTCCAGGACAACGGCTCCGGCATGCACTGCCACCAGTCGCTCTGGAAGGACGGCGAGCCGCTCTTCTACGACGAGATCGGCTACGGCGGCCTGTCCGACATG
>JAVEEC010000111.1 GCA_030840645.1 Frankiaceae bacterium | reverse complement strand
TGAAGGACCTGCGCACCGAGCTGTACCAGCTCGTCTACGAGGAGCCGATCTACCCGGCGAACCTCTACGCGGATCGCGCGCCGTACGACCACGCGACGTATGCCGAGGAGGTCAACCGCCCGCAGGTCCGCAAGATGCACGAGCGCGACATCTGGGTCCGCCCGGGCGGCACGCCGGCTGCGCCGGACGACGGTCCCGGCGACCAACGCCCTCCCCGCTGAGAGCCGGGGAGGGCGTCGTGGCCGGGAGGGCCGGTCGGTGAGCCGGGTCTATCTCGTGACCGTGAACCTCACGGTCGACGTCCGTCCGAGCGTGCGGCGCCCGGTCCCCGGCGTCAGGAGCACGACGTAGCGCCCGGGTGTGAGCCTGCGCAGCAGAGCTCGGCTGCGCAGCCGGAGGCGATACCGCCCCGCCGCGGCCGGCACCCGGTACCCGATCGCGAGCGCCCGGCCGGTACGCCGGCCGTTCTTGCGCGCCCTGTAGACCGCGAACCGGACCACCTGCGTCCCGGCGGGCAGGGTCATCGCCACCTCGAGGCCGCGCCTGCGCAGACGCGCCCTGGTGATGCGCGCCCGGGCGACGATCCTGGTCAGGCCGAGCGACCGGCCCGTGGTGCCGGCCACGACCACCCCCGGCACGAGCGCTGCCGGCGGCCGGGCTGCCGCAGTCGCCGGGACGGCCGCGGCGCCCGCCGCCGTGCCGACGCCGCTGCCGGACAGCGAGACGCTCTGCGGGTTGAAGACCGCGTTGTCGCTGATCGTCAGCGAGGCGGTCAGGTCGCCCGCCTGGCCAGGCGTGAACGCGACGACGATGGAGCACGACGCGCCCGGCGCGACCGTCTGGCCGGTGCAGCCGTCGCTCTGGATGGTGAAGCTGGACGGATCGGTGCCGCTCAGCGCGACGCCGGCGACCGCCAGGCCGGCGGTGCCGTGGTTCGTGACGGTGACCGTGCTCGGCGTGCTGGTCGTCCCGGCCTGGCGCGTCCCGAACGCCAGCGAGCTGACGTTGAGGCCGGCGTGCGCCGCCGGCGGGGGCGGCGGGCCGGCCAGCTTGCCCTGCACGATGAAGTGGGTGGTCTCGCCGACGACCACGGGCACGCCGCCGGTGAGCCGCTCGAGCCGCACGAAGTTCGTGCCGAACGGGCTTCCCACCACGGTGTGCGGCGTGACCCC
This sequence comes from Frankiaceae bacterium, assembly GCA_030840645.1. GTDB lineage: Bacteria > Actinomycetota > Actinomycetes > BP-191 > BP-191 > BP-191. The sequence continues at coordinate 1,451 of JAVEEC010000111.1, read as the reverse complement.
ATTGCCGATGTAGCCCGCCGGCGGCGCCGGCAGGGTGCCGTCCCACTGCAGGAACGAGGTGATCGGGTCACCCGCGATCGCCGGGAAGGTGCCGCACGGGGCCGCGAGACAGCCGACATCATTCGTGGAGTTGATGATCCCGCCCGCGTCGGCCTTGATCTCGTCCACGCCGTACGGATGCGTGATCCGGTAGGTCGCGCCCGGGACCAGATCGCCGAACCGGAAGCGGATGCGTGAGAACGCCACCTGGTGGCCCTGATTGATGCCGTCGGTGTCGAAGGCCGCCTCCTTGCCGAAGCGGGCGAGTCCGATGCCGGCGTTGGGAACCGTGGCGTCGGCGAGCCACCAGAACCCCTCCTCGTCGGGGGTGAAGTTGCCGGGAACCGTGATCGGCTGCGCGGGGTTCGGGCGCGGCATCTCGATGCAGAACCCGCTCGCGTCCTGGCATTGCTGCAGCGAGAACTGGTTCGCCGTGTCGGCGTAGGAGAACGGGAAGCCGTTCGTGGGCGCGATCGGGCCCGTCGTGATGGCCGCACCGGACGGCGCGGCGGACAGCAGCAGCGCCGCTGACGCAGCGCAGAGCGCGGCGCTTGCTCGGGTGGCGCGTGACCGGCGGGTACGCGGGCGCGCCGCTCCAGCGGTAGGACTCGGCACCATCGTGCCTCCTTGCGTAGCTGGTGTGGGCGAGTACGAGGCTGTCACCCGACTGGACGACAGGCGCAGAGCAGATGGCGCAACCTGAATGCGACAATCCGCACAACGCGGTCAGCGTCCGTCCTCGTCGATGCCGGCGCGCGCGTCAGGCGTCGTCGTCGCGGCGCCATTCGCCGCTGCGGCCGCCCGACTTCGCCGTGAGCACCACGGAGGCGATCTCGACGCCGCGCTCGACGCCCTTGACCATGTCGTAGACCGTCAGCGCGGCCACGGAGACGGCGGTCATCGCCTCCATCTCCACGCCCGTCCGGGCGGTCACCGACGCCTCGGCCGTCAGCGTCACGAGCCCGGCCTGGACGTCGACGGACGCGTCGACGTCCACGTGGTCGAGCGGAAGCGGGTGGCAGAGCGGGATGAGCTCGCCGGTCCGCTTGGCGGCCTGGATGCCCGCGATCCGCGCGGTGCCCAGCACGTCGCCTTTCGGGGCGTCGCCTGCGGCGACGAGCGCCGCCGTCGCGGGCGTCATGCGGACCTCGGCCCGTGCGACGGCGCGGCGGGCCGTAACCGCCTTGGTGCCGACGTCCACCATGCGGGCAGCGCCGTGCTCGTCGAGGTGCGTGAGCTCGCTCACGCCGGTGTCGCGAGCGACTGCTCCGCGGCGGCCCGGGCGCGCGCGATGATGGCGCGCACCGCGTCCGAGTCACCCGCGCGCAGCAGCGCGATCGGGTCCGGCTCGCCGTTGACGATGCCCTCGAAGAAGTCCTTGCGGTCGTGGTAGGTCGGCAGCGTGCCCTTGG
>JAVEEC010000085.1 GCA_030840645.1 Frankiaceae bacterium | reverse complement strand
CACGCCGCCAGCGTTCGTCCTGAGCCAGGATCAAACTCTCCATAGATGTCTATGACCACCCGGGCGAACCCGGAGAGGTGACACATGAAGCGCGGCCCACCTGGCGAGGTGGAACCGCTGTTTGAGCTCACCCCAGCCAGGGGTGAGCATCTGGCAAGGACAGACGTTGAACGTCTGTCATCTACCAAAGGAATCCTCGCCGCGAAGCCGCACGACCGGATGGTCGCCGACACCCCGCGGACGGGGTTTGTTGGCACTGACTTTTGGCACGCTGTTGAGTTCTCAAGGATCGGGCGCGCACCGCTCGGGGTCTCTCGACCCGTCGTGGGGCAACCTGCACACCGTATGGGGTGCGGGCCCCGGAGTCAAACACTCTCCGTTACCCTCGCCCCCGCGCGCCAAACGACCCCGCTCGCGCTGTAGCCTGCGAGCGGTGCCGCGGGTTTGCGTGGTGGCCCCTCGAACCGGCCGCCTGGTGGGCGTCCGTTGCTCCGTGGGGCGAGGCGGAACACTAGGGAGCCCGTGGGCCCCAGTCAAGTCGATCCGCCGAACGGCGCGCGTACGGGGTCTGCAACGCCCCGGTACGCCCGGATGTTCCGCCCTACTCGGCCGTCACGAGGCCGTAGTTGCGCTTGCCGGAGCGCACGACGAGGTACCTGCCGTGCAGCAGGTCGGCGGTCCCCGGCTGCCAGTCGGCGTCGCTCGCGCGGGCGCCGTTGACATACACGCCGCCCTGCGCGACCCGGCCGCGGGCGTCGGAGGCCGACTTGGCCAGGCCGAGGCCGACGAGCAGCGCGGGCAGCGCCGGGAGCGCGTCGCGGGCCACCGAGGTCCGCGGCACCTCGGCGAGCGCCTGGTCGAGCAGCTCCGGCGCGAGGGAGGCGACGTCGCCGGAGCCGAACAGCACCTCGCTCGCCTGCTGGACGGCGGCCAGCTCGGCCTCGCCGTGGACCAGCCTGGTCAGTTCGGCGGCGAGCGCGCGCTGGGCGGCGCGCGCCTGCGGGCGTTCGGCCTGCTCGGCCGCCAGCGCCTCGATCGCGGCCCGCGACAGGAACGTGAAGATCTTGAGGTACGGCACCGCGTCGCGGTCGTCGACGTTCAGCCAGTACTGGTAGAAGGCGTACGGCGAGGTCCTGGCGGGGTCGAGCCAGACGGCGCCGGCGACCGACTTGCCGAACTTCTCCCCCGTCGCGCTGGTGACCAGCGGCAGCGTGAGGCCGTGCGCCTGGGCGCCGCGGGTGCGCCGGATCAGCTCGATGCCGGCGGTGATGTTGCCCCACTGGTCGCTGCCGCCGACCTGCAGCGTGCAGCCGTAGCGGTCGTAGAGGACCCGGTAGTCGAACGCCTGCAGCAGCATGTAGGAGAACTCGGTGAACGAGATGCCCTCGCCGGCCAGGCGGCTGCTCACCGACTCCTTGGCGAGCATGTAGTTGACGGTGAAGTGCTTGCCGACGTCGCGGAGGAACTCGATCGCCGAGACCCCCGCTGTCCACTCGTAGTTGTTCTCCAGGCGGCCCTCGTCGAGGTCGACGAGGCGGCCGAGCTGGCCGCGGATGCGCTCGGTCCAGGCGGCGACGGTCTCGGCGTCGTTGAGGCTCCGCTCGGCCGCGCGGCCGCCCGGGTCGCCGATCAGCCCTGTCGCGCCGCCTGCGAGGGCGATGGCGCGGTGCCCGGCGTTCTGGAACCGGCGCAGCGTGAGCATGGGGACCAAGCTGCCGACGTGCAGGCTGTCGGCGGTCGGGTCGAAGCCGGCGTAGACGGTGACCGGGCCGTTCGCGAGGGCCTCGCGCAGCGCGGTGGGCTCCGTGGCCTGCGCGACCAGGCCGCGCCACTCCAGGTCGTCGAGGATGTCGGCGTTCGGCATGGGGTGGAGCGTAGTGGCGGCCCGCGGCGTTGGGCCGTTCGGGCTAAAGGGCGCGAGCGTTGCCGCCGATGCGTCACGCGTGGGCTCTGCTGCGCGCGTGCGGCTCGCGACGGCGGCGACCGCCCTCGCGCTGACCGCCACGGGCTGCATCCGCGCCATCCCGGTCGACCCCTCCGTCCTCGGCGGCCAGGCGATGACCAGCTCGGTCTACGCCGCCGACGGGTCGCTGCTCACGACGCTGCACGCCGAGCAGGACCGGCGGCCGCTCGCGTTCGCCGAGATCCCGACCGTGCTGGTCGACGCGGTGGTCGCGGCCGAGGACCGGCGCTTCTACGAGCACACCGGGGTGGACGTGCGCGGCATCGCGCGCGCCGCGGTCCGCAACGCCGAGAGCGGCAGCACCAGCGAGGGCGGCTCGACGATCACGCAGCAACTCGTGAAGAACACGCTGGTGACGCCGGAGCGCACGTACAAGCGCAAGGTCCGCGAGGCCGCGCTCGCGATGGGCCTGGAGCGCACGCTGACGAAGGACCAGATCCTCGAGCGGTACCTGAACACCGTGTACTTCGGCGAGGGCGCGTACGGCGCCGGCGCGGCCGCGCGCGTGTACTTCGGGCACGCGGCGACGACGCTCTCGCTCGCCGAGGCGGCGCTGCTGGCGGGGCTGATCCGTTCACCCGCGCGCGCCGACCCGATCCGGGACGCGAAGGCCGCGAAGGCGCGGCGCGCGCAGGTGCTCGCCGCGATGGTGTCGACGGGTGCGATCACCGCGGCGCAGGCCGCGGCGGCCGGTGCGGCTCCGGTCCCCCGCGTCGCGCGGCGCGACGACACCAGGCACGCGGCGGCGTACGCCGTCCAGGACGCGGTCTCGACGCTGCTCGCCGACGTACGGCTCGGGGACACGGCGGAGGCGCGGCGCAACGCGCTGTTCCGCGGCGGCCTCCGGATCGACCTGACGATCGACCCGGAGCAGCAGGCGGCGGCCGAGGAGTCGGTACGAAGTTTGCTTAGCGCACCTAACGATCCGTACGCCGGGCTCGCGGCGGTGAAGCCCGGCGACGGCGCGATCACCGCGATGGTCGGCGGCCGGGACTTCTTCGGCACGCGGGACCCGTACGCGAAGGTGAACCTCGCGCGCGGCGGGTCGACGAAGCGGCAGGCGGGGTCGACGTTCAAGGTGTTCGCGCTGGTGGCGGCGTTGAAGGCCGGCATCAAGCCCGAGGACACGGTCGAGGCGGGCGCGCAGGTGACACTGCCCTGCCACTGCCCGAAGCCATGGGTCGTGGACAACTACGAGGGGTCGGCGTTCGGCCGGATCACGGTCCGCGAAGCGACCGAGTCGTCGGTCAACACGGCGTACGCGCGGATCGTGCAACGCATCGGCGGCGGCGACGTGGACAGGGGGATGAACGCCGTCCTCGACGTCGCCGAGGCGCTCGGCGTGCGCGGAGTGGACGAGAAGCGGCTGCGGCGCAACACCGGCCCGGCCGTGGTGCTCGGCGCGCAGGAGGTCGACCCGGTCGAGATGGCGGCGGCGTACGCAGCCCTCGGGGCGAACGGCGTGTACGCCAAGCCGTACCTCGTCGCGTCGGTGCGGGACGCGGAGGGCAAGGTGCTGCTGCGCAACACGCCGCGGCGGATCCAGGCGGTGCCCGCGGGCGTCGCCGCGACGGCGAACGACGTGCTGCAGGGCGTCGTGCGGTCGGGCACCGGCGTCAAGGCGCAGCAGGCGCGCCCGGTCGCGGGCAAGACCGGGACGTCGACGGGGTACGCGGACGCGTGGTTCGTCGGGTACACGCCGAACTTCGCCGCGGCCGTCTGGGTCGGCGTGCCGAAGGGCGAGGTGCCGATGACACCGGAGAACGGCTTCCGCACGGTGATCGCGGGCGGGACGTTCCCCGCGTTGATCTGGGGCCGGTTCGCCGGGTCCGCGCTGCTGCGGCTGCCGAACACAGCGTTCGTGACGCCGGAGGGCGCCGCAGTGAGCGTGCGGATGGACAGGTACCAGGGCTGCGTGGCGAACCGCTGGACGCCGGAGGCGTGGGTCGAGCGGCGGACGTTCGAGGGCGGCTCGGAGCCGAAGAACGTCTGCGCCGACCCGACCGGCCCCGCGGCGACGGTGGTGCCGACGCTGCTCGGCTCGGACAGCGCGTTCGCGGCGGAGCAGCTCGGCCACGCCGGCTTCCTGGTCAGGACGGTCAAGGTCTACGACCTGCGGTACGCGCCCGGTGCGGTCGTCGGGCAGCAGCCGGCGGCAGGCGCGACGGTCGCGCCGGGCGCGACGGTGACGTTGTCGGTCGCGACGGCGGAGAAGGTGCCGGTCACCGTGCCCTCGGTGCTCGGGCTGAACGAGGAGTCGGCACGGCGGCAGCTCGCGGCGGCGGGGCTGGTCGCGGACGTCGTGGTCGAGCCGTCCTGCACCGGCGGCGCGTCCTGCCAGGCGCGGCTCGCGTCCGACGCCGGCAAGGTCTGGCGGCAGGACACGGCCGGCGGGTCGCGGGTGCCGGCCGGCTCTACGGTGACGGTCGCGGTCGGGCCGCGCCAGGGCGCGGGCGCGACGCCGAGCGGCTAGGACTGCAGCGTTCTGTGCAGTTCACAGCACCCCTCTCGAGCGTGGTGATCTTCACAGAACGAGTCGGGGCGAGCCCGGCCGGCCCGGCCCGGCCCGGCGCGGCTAGGGCGCCGGCGCCTTCTTCCTGACCCGGGCGACGGCCGGCTTGTAGACGCTGACGGTGGGGTCCCCGTCGACCCAGAACCGCCACGGCAGTTCGCCGCCACGCGCGACGCCGACGCGCGGGCCGGTCCGGACGACGTCGTCGGGAACGGGGTCGCCGGGCTGGATGCGGATCGGGCCCCGGACCAGGTCGGCGCCGTTGAGGTCGCCGTCGATGCCGAGTGCCTTGGTGAGCCGCGCGGGGCCGCGGGCCAGCTCGCGTTGCGAGGACCCCGGCCGCCGCGACGTCGCGATCTCGGCGCCGCCGATGACGCGGCCCGCGCGGAGCAGGACGGCGGCGGCCTCGCCGCGCTCCTGGCAGACGAGGTTCATGCACCAGTGCATGCCGTAGGTGAAGTAGACGTAGACGTGGCCGGCCTCGCCGAACATCACCTCGTTGCGCGTGGTCTTGCCGCGGTACGCGTGCGACCCCATGTCGTCGGCACCGCGGTACGCCTCCACCTCCGAGAGCCGGACGACGACGGTGCCCTGTGGCGACTCGACGGCGACGTCGCGGCCGAGCAGGTCGCGCGCGACGTCGAGGACGGGGCGTTCGAAGAACGCGCGCGGCACCGGGCGGCGGCTCACTCGTCGCCCACCTCCCCCGCCCAGGCGCGGTGCGCGGCGACCTCGATGCGCGCGGCGTCGAGCTGCTCCGCGACGCGTTCTGGCGCGGTGCCGCCGTGGCCACGGCGCGCGCCGACGGCGCCGTGGACCGAGAGCACCGCGCGGATGTCAGGCGTGAGGTGCGGGCTGATCCGCGCGAGGTCCGCGTCGCTGACGTCGCCGAGGTCGCAGTCGTTCGCGCCGCACCAGACGACGAGGTGGCCGACGGCCTCGTGGGCGTCGCGGAACGGAACTCCGTTGCGTACCAGCGCTTCCGCGACGTCGGTGGCGAGCGAGAAGCCGACCGGGGCCTCGGCCTCCAGCCGCTCGGCGTGCACCCGCATGGTCTCGATCATGCCGGTCACGGCGGGCAGGACGAGCAGCAGCGTGTCGACCGCGTCGAACACCGGCTCCTTGTCCTCCTGGAGGTCGCGGTTGTACGTGAGCGGCAGGCCCTTCAGCGTCGCGAGGAAGCCCGCGACGTGGCCGATGATCCGGCCGGCCTTGCCACGCGCCAGCTCGGCGACGTCGGGGTTCTTCTTCTGCGGCATGATCGAGGAGCCGGTCGAGAACGCGTCGTCCAGCTCGACCCAGCCGAACTCCCGCGTCGACCAGAGGACGACCTCCTCGCCGAGCCGGGACAGGTGGACACCGACCAGGGCAGCACAGAACAGGAGCTCGGCGACGAAGTCGCGGTCGGAGACGGCGTCCATGGAGTTCGAGGCGGCGGCGTAGAAGCCGAGCTCCGCCGCGGTCGAGATCGGGTCCACGGGCAGCGAGGAGCCGGCCAGCGCGCCCGCGCCGAGCGGCGAGACGCCCGCGCGGAGGTCCCAGTCGCGCAGCCGCGAGACGTCGCGGCTGAACATCGCGACGTACGCGAGGAGATGGTGCGCGAACAGGACCGGCTGCGCGTGCTGGAGGTGCGTGAAGCCGGGCGCCGTCGTCGCCTCGTGCGCCGTCGCCTGGGTGACCAGCGCCTCCTCCAGCTCGGCGAGGCGCAGCACGATCAGCCGGACGTGGTCGCGCAAGTACAGGCGCAGGTCGGTCGCGACCTGGTCGTTGCGGGAACGTCCCGCGCGCAGCTTGCCGCCGAGGGCGCCGAGGCGTTCGAGCAGGCCGCGTTCGAGCGCGGTGTGCACGTCCTCGTCGTCGAGGTCGGGGCGGAACGCGCCGCTCGCGACCTGCGCGTCGAGGATCTCCAGCGCGTCGACCATGCGTTCCAGCTCGGTGTCGTCCAGCAGCCCCGCGCGATGGAGGACCCGGGCGTGCGCCTTCGAGGCGAGGAGGTCGTACGGCGCCAGCCGCCAGTCGAACTGCACGCTGTACGAGAGCTGCCGGACGGCCTGCGCGGGGCCGCCCTCGAACCGCCCGCCCCAGAGCCGTGCCGGGCTCGGCGGGCGGCCGGTCGGCGCGCCGGTCACGGCGTGCCGCCGGCCTTCGCGTCGCGCGTCGCCGCGATCCGGCTCGGCAGCCCCCAGAGGTCGACGAACCCCTTGGCGAGGGTCTGGTCGAACGTGTCGTCGGAGTCGTAGGTCGCCAGCCCGTAGTCGTAGAGCGAGACGTCGCTCCTGCGGCCCGTAGGGACCGCGCGGCCACCGTGCAGCGTCATCCTGACCTCGCCGGTGACGTGCGCCGACGCGGTGTCGACGAACGCGTCGAGCGCGCGGCGCAGCGGCGAGAACCACAGGCCGTCGTAGACCAGCTCGGACCAGCGCTGCTCGACCTGGCGCTTGTAGCGGGCCAGGTCGCGTTCGACGGTCAGCGTCTCCAGCTCCTGGTGCGCGGTGATCAGCGCGAGCGCGCCCGGGGCCTCGTACACCTCGCGGCTCTTGATGCCGACCAGCCGGTCCTCGACCATGTCGAGCCGCCCGATCCCCTGCGCCCCAGCGCGTTCGTTCATCTGCTGAACGATGGCGAGCACGTCGAGAGCGCGGCCGTCGAGCGCGGTCGGCACGCCGTCGGCGAACGTCACGACGACCTCGTCCGGCGCGCGCTCGACCGCGGGCGAGGCGGTGTAGGAGTACAGGTCCTCGACGGGGGCGTGCCACGGGTCCTCGAGGAAGCCGGTCTCGACCGCGCGGCCCCAGAGGTTCTGGTCGACGGAGTACGGCGACCGCTTGGTGACGTCGATCGGCAGACCGCGTTCCTCCGCGAACGCGATCGCCTTGTCCCGCGTCATGCCCGAGTCGCGGACCGGCGCGAGGACGGCGAGGTCCGGTGCGAGGGCGCCGAGGCCGACCTCGAAGCGGACCTGGTCGTTGCCCTTGCCTGTGCAGCCGTGCGCGACCGCGGTGGCGCCGGTCGACCGCGCGGCCGCCGCGAGGTGCTTCACGATGAGCGGCCGGGACAGCGCGGAGACGAGCGGGTAGCGGTCCATGTAGAGGGCGTTGGCGCGCAACGCCGGGAGGCAGTAGTCGTCGGCGAACTCCGCCCGCGCGTCCACGACGAGGGACTCGACCGCGCCGCACGCCAGCGCGCGGTCCCGGATGGCGTCGAGGTCCTCGCCGCCCTGGCCGACGTCGATCGCGACGGCGACGACCTCGGCGTCGCGTTCCGCCGCGATCCAGCCGATGGCGACCGACGTGTCGAGGCCCCCCGAGTAGGCGAGGACGACGCGCTCTGTCACTGCGGACCTCCGTCGGCGCGACGGACGAGGTCGCGGGCGAGTGCGGCGCCGCCGTTGGCGCGGCGCGAGACGACGAGAACGGTGTCGTCACCGGCAACGGTGCCGACGACGTCGGGCAGCCCCGCGCGGTCGAGCGCGGAGCCGAGCAGGTGGGCGCCGCCGGGGGGCGTGCGCAGGACGACGAGGTTGGCCGACGGCTCGGCCGACAGCAGCAGGTCCGACAGCACCCGCGACAGGCGGTCGGGGTCGACGCCGCCGCCCTCGGGGTCGACGGCGTAGACGAGGCCGCCGTCACCCGCGCGGACCTTGCTCGCGCCGAGCTCGTCCAGGTCGCGCGAGAGCGTCGCCTGGGTCACGACCAATCCGTCGGCCGCGAGCAGCCGGGCCAGCTCGTTCTGCGAACGGACCGCGGTGCGGCGGACCAGGTCGACGATGCGCTGCTGCCTGGCGACCTTGGTGGCGGGCTGGCTCAACTGCGCTCCAGGAGGAACGCGAGCAGCGCCTTCTGCGCGTGCAGGCGGTTCTCGGCCTGGTCCCACACGGCGCTGTGCGGGCCGTCGATGACCTCGGCCGCGATCTCCTCGCCGCGGTGCGCGGGGAGGCAGTGCAGGACCACGACGTCGTCGTGCGCGGCGTCGACCAGGCGCTGGTCGAGCTGGTAGCCGCGGAACAGCTGGTGCTTGCTCTCGGCCTCCTCCTCCTGGCCCATCGACGCCCACACGTCGGTGTAGAGGACGTCGGCGCCCGTCGCGGCCTCGAGCGGGTCGGTCATGACGACGGCGGCGCCGCCGGTCTCCTCGCCGATCTGGTTGGCGCGGCGGACGACCTGGTCGATCGGCTCGTACCCGCGCGGCGCGGCGACCCGGACCCGCATGCCCGCGGCGACGCCGGCGAGCAGCAGCGAGTGGGCGACGTTGTTGCCGTCGCCGACGTAGGTGAGGGTCAGCCCGGACGTACCGCCTCGGCGTTCGCGAATGGTCTGCAGGTCGGCGATGGCCTGGCACGGGTGGGCGTAGTCGGTCAGCGCGTTGACGACCGGGACGCTCGACGCGGCGGCGAGGCGTTCGATCCGGTCCTGGCCGAACGTCCTGATGACGATCGCCGAGCAGTACCGCGACATCACCATCGCGGTGTCCTCCAGCGTCTCGCCGCGCCCAAGCTGGGTGGTGCCCGCGTCGATGACGATGGGGTGCCCGCCGAGCTCGTGCACGCCGACCTCGAACGACAGCCGGGTCCGCGTCGACGGCTTCTCGAAGACGAGCGCGACCGAGCCGCCGTTGAGCGGCGTGTCCGCGAAGCGGTCCTTCTTGCGGCGGGCCGCGTCGTCCAGGACGTGTTCGAGCTCGGCCGGGGTGAGGTCGTCGTCGACGAGGAAGTGGCGGGGCCGGGTCACGACTGTCGCTCCTGGCCGCGGGTCACCGCGGACACGCGCTCCAGCAGCTCGGCGACGCCGAACGGCTTCACGAACACGTTGTCGTCGCCGAGCAGCGCGCGCAGCGAGGGGACGGCTTCGAGCTTGCCTGTGACGACGATGACAGGCACGTCGGCGAGCGCCGGGTCGCCGCGCAGCTCCTCGAGGACCCGGACGCCGCCGAGGTCCGGCATCATCAGGTCGAGCAGCATCAGGTCCGGCTTCGCGCTGCTCGCCTTGACCAGGCCGGCGAGGCCGTCGCTGGCCGTGCTGACGTCGTACCCCTCACCGGTGAGCAGGGTGTGCAGCAGGCCGCGCACGCTCGGGTCGTCCTCGACGACGAGCACCTTGGCTGGCATCAGGGGACGTCCTCGACGCTCGGGTCGGGCTGCTGGCCCGACAGGATCTGGGTGTACGCCGCGACCTTGCGGATGTCGTCGGCGGAGATGCGGAACTTCCAGCCCGGCATGCCCGCGAGCGGCCGGCCCCTGCCGATCTTCTCGACCCGCTGCTCGAAAGTCAGCCCGGCCAGCGGCCCGCCCGGCGCGAACGCCGGGCCCTTGATGGAGAGGCTGCCGCCCTCGCCGTTGCGGCCGTGGCAGCCCGCGCAGTTCTTGGCGTAGATCTCGGCGCCCGTCCGGCCGGTCGCGACGTGCCGGCCGGGCAGGTCGTTCGCGCCGCGCAGGTACCCGACGCCGATGGTCAGGGCGAGCACGAGCACGACGCCGCCGAGCGCGGCGGCGACGATCGTGAGCGCGCGGAAGCGGCGGGGCGGCGGCTCCGCGAACGGGTCCGGTGGGGCGGCGGGCACGGCTCGAACCCTACCCGGCCGACGCGGCGCTCAGGATGCCCGGGAGGGCGGCCGTGAACGCGTCGAGGTCGGCCGCGTCGACGACGAGGGGCGGGACCAGCCGGAGCACGCCGTCGCCGATGGCGTTGACCAGGAACCCCTCGGCGCGCGCCGCCGCCTCGGCGGCCTTCGCGACCGGCTCGGCGAGGACCAGGGCGCGGAGCAGGCCGGCGCCGCGGACGGCCGCGACGTGGGGGGCGGCGTTGGCGGCGAGGCGTTCGCCGAGGGTCTTGGCGGCGTCGAGCAGCCCGTCGGTCTCGATGACGTCGAGGACGGCGAGCGCGGCGGCGCAGACGACGGGGTTGCCGCCGAACGTGCTGCCGTGGTCGCCCGCGACCAGCGCGTCGCCCGCGTCGCCGAAGCCGACGCACGCGCCGACCGGCAGCCCGCCGCCGAGCCCCTTGGCGAGCGTCATGACGTCGGGGCGGACGCCCGACGCCTGCCAGGCGAACCAGGTGCCGGTCCGCCCCACGCCGGTCTGCACCTCGTCCAGGACCAGCAGCGCGCCCGTCGCATCGCAGGCCGCGCGGGCGGCGGCGAGGTAGCCGGGCGGCGGGGGGACCACGCCGTTCTCGCCCTGGATGGGTTCGAGGATCAGGGCGGCGGTCTCCGTCGTGACGGCGGTGCGCAACGCGGCGACGTCGCCGTACGGTACGAACGTCACCGGCCCCGGCAGCGGCTCGAACGGCGCCCGCTTGGCAGGCTGCCCGGTCACCGCGAGCGCGCCCATGGTCCGGCCGTGGAACGACCCCTCCGCGCTGACGAACGCGGCCCGCCCGGTGGCCTTGCGGGCGAGCTTGAGGGCGGCTTCGTTCGCCTCGGCGCCGCTGTTGGCGAAGAACACCCGGCCGGGGACGCCGGCCAGGTCGACGAGGCGTTCGGCGAGGGTGACGGCGGGGGTCGTGAGGTAGAGGTTCGAGACGTGGCCGAGGGTGGCGAGCTGGGTCGCTACCGCCTTGACCACCTTGGGATGCGCGTGGCCCACGGCGCAGACGGCGATGCCGGCGACGAGGTCGAGGTACTCGTTGCCCGCGTCGTCCCAGACGCGCGAGCCGAGCCCGCGGACCAGGGTGATCGGCGGCGTGCCGTAGTTGCCCATCAGCGCCGACTTTCCGGGATTTCTCACGGCGTCACCATCGTGCCGACGCCGGCGTCGGTGAACACCTCGAGCAGCAGGGCGTGCGGCACCCGGCCGTCGAGGACGTGGGCGCGCGGGACGCCGCCGCGAACCGCGCGCAGGCAGGCCTCCATCTTCGGCACCATCCCCTCGGACAGGCTGGGCAGCAGGGCTTCCAGGTCGTTCGCGGTGATCGCGGAGATGACGTCGTCGCGCGCGGGGTAGTCGGCGTACAGCCCCTCGACGTCGGTGAGAAACACCGCCTTCTCGGCCCGCAGCGCGACGGCGAGTGCGGCCGCGGCGGTGTCGGCGTTGACGTTGTAGAGGGTCCCGTCGGCGTCGCGCGCGACGGTCGCGACGACGGGGATGCGGGCGTCGGCAAGCAACGCCTGGATCGCGCCGGTGTCGACGGCGCTGACCTCGCCGACGAAGCCGAGGTCGGGGTCGAGGCAGGTGGCCGTGAACAGGTTGCCGTCGTCGCCGGACATGCCCACGGCGAACGGGCCGTGCGCGTTGAGCAGGCTGACGACGTCGCCGTTGACCTGGCCGACCAGCACCATCCGGACGACCTGCATGGTGTCGGCGTCGGTGACGCGGCGGCCGCCGTTGAACACCGACTCGACGCCGAGCCGGTCCAGGTGCGCGGTGATCTGCGGGCCGCCGCCGTGGACGACGACCGGACGCAGGCCGACGTAGCGCAGCAGGACCACGTCCTCGGCGAACGCCTTCTGCGCGTCGGGGTCGTCCATCGCGTGACCGCCGTACTTCACGACGACGGTCCGGCCGGAGAACCGTTCCAGCCAGGGCAGCGCCTCGACGAAGACCGCGGCCTTCTCCCCCGGCGTCACGTCGAGTACGCGGAGTTCTCGTGGACGTACGCCGCCGTCAGGTCCGTCGTGAGGACCGTCGCGGTGGCGACGCCGGCGTTCAGCGTGACGTCGATGGCGACGTCGCGGGTCTTCATCGCGGTGCGCGCGAGGTCGAGGTCGCCGTACGCGACGCCGTCGCGGCAGACCTGGACGCCGTTGATGCTGACGCCGACCCGGTCCGGGTCGAACGCCGCCGCCGTCGTGCCGATCGCGGCCAGTACGCGGCCCCAGTTCGGGTCCTCGCCATGGACGGCGCACTTGAGCAGGCTGCTCCGCGCGACGGCGCGGGCGGCGGCGAGCGCGTCCGCCTCGGTGACCGCCTGCGCGACGGTGACCTCGATCCGCTTCGACGCGCCCTCGGCGTCGTCGACGAGCTGCGACGCGAGGTCCGCGCAGACCTCGGTGAGCAGGTCGGTGAACGCGGCGGGGTCGAGCGGGACGCCGCTGGCGCCGTTGGCGAGGACGTAGACGGCGTCGTTGGTGGACATGCAGCCGTCGGCGTCGACGCGGTCGAACGTCGTCCGGGTCGCCACCCGCAGCGCGGTCGCGAGGTCGTCGGAGTCGATGACGGCGTCGGTGGTGAGGACGACGAGCATCGTGGCGAGGGCGGGGGCGAGCATGCCTGCGCCCTTCGCCATGCCGCCGACGGTGACGCCGCCGACCGAGCGGACCGACTCCTTCGGCACCGAGTCGGTCGTCATGATGGCGCGCGCCGCCAGCGGCCCGCCGTCGTGCGCGAGGTCGGCGGCGGCCGCCTCGATGCCGGGCAGCACGCGGTCCATCGGCAGCCGCACGCCGATCAGTCCTGTCGAGGCGACGGCGACGTCCTCGGGCTCGCAGCCGACCTGCCGGGCCGTGGTGACCGCCATCGCCGCCGCGTCGGCGCGGCCGGGCACGCCGGTGCAGGCGTTGGCGCCGCCGGAGTTGAGGATGACGGCGCGCAGCCGGCCGTCGGCGAGCGCGTCGACCGACTGCCGGACGGGTGCGGCGCGGACGGTGTTGCTGGTGAAGACGGCGGCGGCGTTGGCGACGGTGTCGGAGACGACGAGCGCGACGTCCGGCTTCCCCGAGGCCTTGAGACCGGCGGTGACACCGGCGGCGCGGAACCCCTTCGGTGCGGTGACGCTCACGGCGCGACTCCGTTGCTCGTCAGCCCCGCGGTCTCCGGGAGGCCGAGGGCGAGGTTGGCGCACTGGACCGCCTGGCCGGCTGCGCCCTTACCGAGGTTGTCGAGCGCGGCGACGACGATCGCGCGGGTGCCGTCGGTCGCGACCTGGAGGTGGCAGGCGTTCGAGCCGGCGGTCGCGGCGGTGTGCGGCCACCGGCCCTCCGGCAGGACGTGGACGAACGGCTCCCCGTCGTACGCCTCCCTGAGCGCGCCGCGCAGCGCCGCCGCGCTCGCCGTCGTGCGCGCGGTGCACGTCGCGAGGATGCCGCGCGGCATCGGTGCGAGCGTCGTCGTGAACGACAGCCGGTCCAGCCCCAGCGTCGTCGCGATCTCCGGCATGTGCTGGTGCGCCGCGACCTTGTACGCCGCCACGTCGCCCATGACCTCGCTACCGAGCAGCGCGACGTTGGCCGAACGGCCCGCGCCACTCGTGCCGCTCGACGCGACGACGACGACGTCCTCGGCCTCGACCAGCCCGGCGTCGAGGAGCGGGCCGAGCGCGAGGGAGACGGCGGTCGGGTAGCAGCCGGGCGCGGCGACGCGGGTGGCGGTCCGCAGGGCGGGGCGGGCGCGTTCGGCGAGGCCGTAGACCCAGCCGTCGACGTGCCTGCGGTCCTGGCCGAGGTCGACGACGAGCGGCGCGTCGAGGGTGAGCGCCGAGGACTCGCCGTGCGGCAGGGCGAGGAACACGACGTCGGCGGCGTTCAGCGCCTCGGGCGTCGTCGCGACGAACCGCTCCCCCGCCAGCGCGGGCAGGTGCGGGTGGACGTCGCCGACGTACGCCCCCACCTGCGACGCGGCGGTGAGGGTGACCGGCTCGATGTCGGGGTGCGCCAGCAGCAGGCGGAGCAGCTCCCCACCGGCGTACCCGCTCGCACCCGCCACCGCCGCCCTGAGTCCCATGCAGTGGAGCGTATAACTATGCGTACCGCCGAGTCCACCCGCGGGGGCCGGGGTCAGGCGCGGAGGGTCGCGCCGACTGCCTGGTGCGCGGCGGCGACGGCGGCGTCGCGCATGGCGTTGACCTCCTCGTCGGTGAGGGTGCGGTCGGGCGCGCGGAACCGCAGGTGGTACGCGAGCGACGTGCCGCCCTCGCCGACCTGCGGCCCGGTGTAGACGTCGAACAGGTGCAACGACTCCAGCAGCGGCCCGGCACCGGAGCGCAGCGCGGCCTCGACGTCCGCGGCAGGGACGTGCGTGCCGACGACGAGGGCGACGTCGACACCGGCGGGCGGGAACGTCGGCAGCGCGGGAGCGGGAACGTGTTCGACCGCCGTGTCGAGCAACGGCTCGACGGCCAGCTCGGCGGCGCAGGTGCGGGGCGGCAGGCCGAGCGCCGCGCAGACGCGCGGGTGCAGCTCCCCCGCCCAGCCGACGACCGCGCCGTCGACGAGCAGCTCGGCGCAGCGGCCCGGGTGCCACGGTGCGGTGTCGCCGGGCCGAACGCTCAGCGCGGTCGAGCCGACGGCCGCCGCGACCAGGCGCGCGGCCTGGACCGCGTCCTGCCACGTCGCGGAACGGCCCACGCCCCAGTGCCCGCGCGGCTCGCGGTCGCCGGTGAGGACGACGCCGAGGTGCAGCGGCTGGTCCGGCAGCGCCGCGTCCAGCGCCGCCAGCGTGTCGTCGTCGGGCCGGTGATCGGTACCGGGGTGTGGCGCGGGACGGATCTCGGCCTTCTCGAAGAACGCGGGCGCGAGCTGGAACAGCGCGATGTCGTGCGTGCCCCGCCCGACGTTGCGCGCCAGCACCGCGAGGAGCCCCGGCAGCAGCGTCGTCGCGAGCAGCGGCTCGGCGTCGTTGACGGGGTTGGCGAGCCGTGGCGCGCGGCGGCGGAGGTCGTCCGCGGCAAGGCCGAGGTCGTCGAGCGACTGCTCGGCCATGAACGGGTACGGCACCACCTCGGCGTATCCCGCGTCGGCGAGGCTGCGGCCGATCCGGCGCAGCAGGCGTTGCCTGCGCGTCACGCCGAGCCCGGCCGGGGCCGCGGGGAGGACGCCGGGGATCTCGTCGTACCCCTCGAGCCGCATGACCTCCTCCGTGAGGTCCACCGCCTCGGTCAGGTCGGGACGCCAGGACGGCGGCACGACGTGCAGCGGGTCGTCGCCCGACACGTCCGCGCCGACCTCGGTCAGCCGGCGCACCACGGCCGCGCGCGGGTACGTAACGCCCGCGCGCTCACCCGGCGCGGCGACGCGCAACGCGATGGTGGGGCGTTGGGGCAGCGTCGCGACGTCGGTGACATCCGGGTCCGCGGTCGCGCCGCCGAGCGTCGCAAGCAGGGTGACGGCGACCTCGGCCGCGACCGGCGGGAGCAGCGGGTCGGTGCCGCGTTCGAACCGCTTCGACGCCTCGGACGTGAGCAGGTGCCGCCGCGACGTACGGCCGATGCCGACCGCCGCGAAGTGGGCCGACTCGATCAGCAGGTCGGTCGTGGCGGCCGAGACCTCGGTTGTTGCGCCGCCCATCACACCGGCCAGCGCGAGCGCGCCGGAGGAGTCGGCGATGACGAGGTCGGCCGGGTCGAGCGCGCGGTCGACGCCGTCCAGCGTCGTGAGCCGTTCGCCGGGCGTCGCGCGGCGGACGACGATGCCGCCGGAGAGCCGCGCGAGGTCGAACGCGTGCAGCGGCTGGCCGAGCCCGAGCAGGACGTAGTTGGTGACGTCGACGGCGAGCGAGATCGCCCGCATGCCGCCGAGCGTCACCCGCTGCCGCAGCCAGAACGGGCTCTGCGCGCCCGGGTCCAGGCCGCGGACGACGCGGGCGACGTAACGCGGGCAGCCCTCCGGATCCTCGACGGTGACCGGGTAGCCCCCACCCGCCGCCGGCACCGGCGCGAGACCAGGGTCGGTGAACGGCACGTCGTACGCGGTCGCCGCCTCGCGCGCGACGCCGCGCACCGACAGGCAGTAGCCGCGGTCCGGCGTCACCGCGATGTCGAGCACCTCGTCGCGCAGGCCGAGCGCCTCGACCGCGTCCGCGCCGAGCGGCGCCGTCGGGTCGAGGATCAGGATGCCGGCGTGGTCGGCGCCGATGCCGAGCTCGCGGGCCGAGCAGATCATGCCGTTGCTGGTGCGGCCGTACGTCTCCCGTGCGGTGATGCGGAAGTCGCCGGGCAGCACCGCCCCTGGCAACGCCACGGGGACGCGGTCGCCGACGGCGAAGTTCGTCGCGCCGCAGACGACGCCGTACTCCTCGTCGCCGACGCGGAGGTCGACGTAGCGGATCGGCTTCTTGAACTCCGTCAGCTCCTCGATCTTCAGCACCTCGCCGACGAGGACGCCGCTGATGTCGTCGCCGACCGGCTCGACGTGCTCGACCTCGAGACCGGCGCGGATGAGCGCAGCCGCGAGGTCGCGCCCGCCGGCCAGCACGGGCGCGTACTCCTTCAGCCAGGAGAGGGGGACGCGCACTAGTGCCTCCTCGTCCGGCACTGGCCGTCGCGAGCCGCGTCCAGCGGGATGAGCGGCAAGGCCGAGGAGGCGGCGATAGCAGCGCTATCGCCGCTGACGAGAACGCAGCCGGTCGCCCGCTGGGCGTGGCGCAGCAGGCCGGGTGTCGGGCGAGGAGGCACTGCTACAGCTCCGTTCCGAAGGCGTGGGTGAGGCGGACGTCGCCCTCGAAGAAGTGGCGCATGTCGTCGATGCCGTGCCGGAACATCAGCAGGCGTTCAAGCCCCATCCCGAACGCGAACCCGCTGTACCGATCCGGGTCGACACCGCTGGCGCGCAGGACGTTCGGGTGGACCATGCCGCAGCCGCCCCACTCGATCCAGCCCTCGCCGGAGCAGATGCGGCAGCCGTCGCCCTTGCAGGCGAAGCACTGCAGGTCGACCTCGGCCGACGGCTCGGTGAACGGGAAGTACGACGGCCGCATCCGGCTCTTCAGCCCCTCGCCGAACACCGCGCGCGCGAACGCCTCGATGGTCCCGCGCAGGTGCGCCATGGTGATGCCCTCGTCGACGACCAGCGCCTCGACCTGGTGGAAGACCGCCGAGTGCGTCGCGTCGATCGGATCGTTGCGGACGACCCGGCCGGGCCCGACGACGTAGAGCGGCGCGCCCCGATCGAGCAGGGCGCGGAGCTGGATCGGCGAGGTGTGCGTCCGCAGCACGACGCCGCGCGACGGCGGGTCGAGCCAGATGGTGTCGTGCATGGTGCGCGCCGGGTGGTCGGGACCCATGTTGAGTGCGTCGAAGTTGTGCCACTCGGTCTCGACCAGCGGCCCTTCGGCGACCTCGTACCCCATCGCGACGAACACGTCGGCGACGAGTTCCTGGATCATCGTCAACGGGTGCCGCCCACCCTTCGGCGCGCGGTCCCACGGCAGCGTGACGTCCACGACCTCGTCGACCAGGACGCGTTCGTCGCGGTCGCGCTCCAGCGTCGCGCGGCGCGCGTCGAACGCCGCTGTGATCGCCTGGCGCACCTCGTTGACCCGCTTGCCCGCGTCGGCCTTGGCCTGCGGCGGGAGCGCGCCGATCTCGCGGTTGGCGAGCGCGATCGGCGAACGGTCGCCGGCGTGCGCGTGACGGGCAGCGGCCAGGTCGTCCAGCGTGGAGCTCGCCGCGAACGCGGCGACCGCCTCGTCGCGGAACCGCGCGAGCGACTCGGGGAGGAGGGCGGAGACCTGGACGGGGTCGTAGTCGGACACGGTTGCACCCTAAGGGTCGGCGGGACCGGGCAGGAACGCCCGCCGGTTGGCTACCCCTCGTACGAGGGCGCGCCGGCGGGCAGCGTAAATCGGAACTCCGCGCCGCCGGAGGCCGCGCGGCCCACCGTGATGTCGCCGCCGTGGGCCTCGACCAGGCCCTTCGTGATGAACAGCCCGAGGCCGGTCCCGCTGCGCCGGCCGCCGTCGCCGCGCCGCCAGAACTTCGTGAACACGCGCGCCAGCAGCTCGTCGGGGATGCCCTCGCCCTCGTCGCTCACGACCACCTCCGCGCCGCTCGGCGTGTTGTCGAGTGCGACGGTGACGGTGCCGGCGCCGTACTTCAACGCGTTCTCGACGAGGTTGCCGACGATCTGCTCGACCTTGTCAGGGTCGAGCCACATCTCCGGCGCCTCGCCGCTGACGTCGAGGACGAACCGCGACTCCGGCTCTCCCGACGCCACGCGGCCCGCGAACGCCTTGCGGACGACGCGCTCGAGGTCCACGACCTGGCGGTGCAGCTCAAGGCGCCCGGCGTCGATGCGCGAGACGTCGAGCAGGTCGGCGAGCAGCCGGGTGACCCGGTCGGCGTCGGCGTTGACGGTCTCGAGCATCACCTTCTTCTGCTCGTCGGTGAACCGGTCCCACTTCGCGAGCAGCGTCGCGGTGAACCCCTTGACCGACGTCAGCGGCGACCGCAGCTCGTGCGCGACGGTGGAGATGAGGTCGGCGCGGTTGCGTTCGAGCCGGTCGCGGGCGGCGGCGTCGCGCAGGCCGATGACCAGCCGGCGTACGGCGCCGCCGTCGTCGCGCACGTACCGCGCGGTCACGAGCAGGTCGCGCAACGGCGCACCGCCCGGTCCCAGCAGGGAGAGCTGGCGCTCCGGCTGGCCGGTCCGCGACCGCAGGCCGCCGTACGGGTCGGTGCAGGCCCACCAGTCGCGCCCTGACGGGTCGGCGAGCGGAACGACGTCGCGGAAGTCGCGGCCGACGGCCTCGTCGGTGGCCCGGCCGAGCAGCCGCGCGCCGGCACGGTTGAGGACGACGACGGTCCCCTCGTCGTCGGCGACCAGCAGCCCGTCGGGCAGCTCGTCGTAGAGCGCGCTCTCGTCGCTCACGTCCGGCAGCCTCCAGCCTCGCGTTGTCCCCTGGCGGAAGCGTAGAGGCAGACCGCCGCGGCGGTCGCGAGGTTGAGGCTCTCGGCGCGGCCGTAGAGGGGGACGCGGACGCGCTGGTCGGCGAGCGCGAGGTCGTCGCCGGGCAGGCCCCACGCCTCGTTGCCGAACAGCCACGCAGTCGGTCCTGCCAGGTCCGCGTCGTCCAGCGACGTCTCGCCGGCCGCCGTCGTCGCCAGGACGCGTACCCCCGAACTCCGCAGCGCCGCAACGGTCTCCGCCACCGAGCCGCCCTCCACGAACGGCACGTGGAACACGCTCCCCGCGCTCGCGCGCACGCACTTCGGGTTGTACGGGTCGACGCTGCCGTCCGGGAACACGACCGCGTCGGCGCCCGCGGCATCGGCCGTGCGCAGGATCGTTCCGGCGTTGCCTGGGTCGCGGGCGTGTGCGAGAACGACGACCAGCCTCGGGCGCGTCGCGAGCACGGTGCCGAGCGGGACGTCGCGGACCTCGGCGACGCCGACCAGGCCCTGCGGGGACACGGTGTCCGCCAGCGCGCCCATCACGTCCTCGGTCACGAGGTGTACGCGACGCGCGCCCGCGACGAGGTCCGGGTGGCGTTCGGCGGCGTCGGGCGTCGCGAACAGCTCGACCAGGCCGCGTTCGTCGGCGAGCGCCTCGCGCACGCCGGAAGGACCCTCCACGAGGAACCGCCCCTCCTCGCGGCGAGAGGCCTTACGCGCCAGACGGCGCGCACCCTGGACCTTCGGGTTGCGCGCCGTCCGGATCGGCTCGTCGATCGTTACGCCGCGGGCGTGCTCGCCGCGGGCAGGGCCGCGCGGGCGACCTGCACCAGCGCCGCGAACGCCGCCTCGTCGGTGACCGCGAGGTCGGCGAGGACCTTGCGGTCGACCTCGACGCCGGCGGCCTTGAGGCCCTGGATGAACCGGTTGTACGTCATGCCGTTGAGCCGGGCGGCGGCGTTGATCCGCTGGATCCAGAGCTGCCGGAAGTCACCCTTGCGCTTCTTGCGGTCGCGGTAGGCGTAGGTCATCGAGTGGAGCATCTGCTCCTTGGCCTTGCGGTACAGCCGCGAACGCTGGCCGCGGTAGCCGCTGGCGCGTTCGAGGACGACGCGGCGCTTCTTGTGGGCGTTGACTGCCCTCTTCACGCGTG